>NZ_CP017479.1:3459181-3773652 GCF_001761465.1 Flavobacterium gilvum
GTATTTGTAACATCGGTATATCCTAACAACTCCCCCGAAGGATTTCCTAGGTGCATCTCCACTGTTCCCCCTTTGGCCAATGTAGCAGCCTGAAAAAACAACATATCTGTTCCGGCACCAAAGTCCACTCCATCAAAATGAAGTATTGAGCCGTCCTTCAAATAACCAAAACCCCAGTGATTGTCTACATCAACGGACTGATCACCACCTTCAACCGAAGCTTCTTTCGAAGTCATTTGTTTGCCTCCAGCTGGATGTACCCATTCAAAATTCATTAGTACTGGACCGCCGTTTCCATCTGCTTCGGCATAAAAATAGGGTTTATTCTCTGTAGGTTTAAGAACTTCATAAAGAGAAAATGTTTCTCTGATTCTTTTCCCATTCAAATAAACACTGCCAGTATGATTGGGTTTACCATTTCCATAATACCAACTACCGTAAAGCTGTTCATCAAAGGGATTTGTGGTTCCAAAGAATGAATTTGGCAATGTTAGTTTCCAAGTATCATTTTGCACTTTTTCCCATCCTTTTACAGATTCAGAACCTGTAATGACAACATGTTCGCCGGGAGCTGCCTGATAGGTAATACATTTTTCTTTGGACGTCCCTCCTCGAGGAGGCGTAATCTGTTCGCGATAAATACCGGAATGCACAGTAATCACATCTCCTGGTTTTGCAACTTTGGCGGCAGCCATAATGGTCTTAAAAGGTTTCACTTTCAAACCTTTATTGACATCACTTCCACTGGTTGCTGAAACGTGGTACACTGTTTGAGCTGTTGCCGCTGATGTTACGCAAAAAGCAAATACGATTTTTAAAACTGTTTTTTTCATTATATACCCCAAAATATTTATTCTTAAAACCTTTAACTAGTCCTGAATTAATTAAGCTCCAAAAAACTATTTTTTAAACCTCAATTCCCATTTTACCACTTGACTTTCATTGCTTCTAATAACACCCCTTAACCATCCTTTTTTTGTTTGAGACAAAACTTCAATGCTCGCATTTTTTGGATTACCAATTAATTTTAACGTATCAACTTTCCAAAATCCTCTCAAGAATTCCCTTCTTTAAATTCGCATTATTTTTGAAAATAAACTATTTTTTAATTTTATAAATCACACATTAAAAGTAATTTATATATAATCATCTAGAGTTTTTATTTAGGCCAAACTTTTACCTCCTGTCTTCCGCTATTGCTAAATTCAATCGGACCTGGAAAAGGGTTCGCAACATTTCGCTTATGATTTAAATAATCATAATCTATCTTCAAAGAAGAACCATCAGGATTAGTAAATGATTGATTTGGTATTATGGCTTTTCCCAAAATTTCGGTAGTAACAAGCTTTCTGTTAGATTTTTTCACCCAATCCGAAGATACATTCATAGAAAGATACCATCCGTCTGATTTTCGAACAAGCTTAAGATCTGTATCAAAATCTGAATCATTTAAAGCACTACCGTCAGTTGAAGCAGCGTTTGATCCTTTGGTAAAAACATTACCATCGTATTTTATAGGAAGTTTGGGTTCGTCCCATTTTCCAAGTGAAGCACCCTTTGTCAAAAGATTATTGTACCATTGCCAGTCACCTCCCTCATTGAGTGGTTTACCTACAGATACAGTTCCGTGGGGCTCAAAAAAGTAGGTAAAACGACCGCCGGCACAACGATCTCTACCTCCCGTTATTTTTCCGCCAATAAGATTATGAACATTGGCTACACCTTGCGAACCCAAATTGATAGCATTTTTTGAAAGCATAATATTATTAGCAAAAAGTATTGGCCCATGACATACTTCAACAAATACATCCTCGGTTTCAAGATTATCATGAAAAAGATTACCTACGACCTGCGCTCCCTGAGACCCCCAATCCAACCAAAGTCCGCGATTTGTGTTATAAATATGATTGTCTTTTAAAACAGCGTCAACGGCAAAATGCAACTTGATACCAGCTGTTTCCTCTCCAGTAAATGTTTCTTCTAGACATATATCATGAATATCATTTCCTTCAATAAGACTAAATGCCCCTCCGCTACAGCCTACAATTCCTGTTTGACCACAATCATAAATTTGGTTATTTCGAATAGTGTGAAATCCAGCCTCATCTTTCGTCCATGATGCATTTTGAAAATAATCCAGCAGTTGCTTCTCTGTCTGACCTCCATTGGGCTCAGGATATACACGTGGCGGTAATTTTTGATAATGATGAGAATGTCCAAATGTTGGTCGTCCTAGCGAAATTCCTGAACATCTTGAATTTCGGATAATATTATTTTCAATTACCCATCCTTTGGCCCAACGTGGTCCGATGAGTCCAGGCTGTTCTGCTGATGGAGACGCCCAATTGGTAGCCGCATTTTCAAGTACAAAACCTCTAACAGTAATATAATTAATACCTGTTTTATTCGGATAAAACACCTGTGACCGAACAGAAACTTCTACTGTTGCCGTATTAGGATTTACACCATCAGGGAACTTTGCCCATATTGTTGTTTTCCCAGACGGGTCTAATTTTGGTGCCCTAATAACAAAACAGACATTTTTCTTTCCGGAAAGTTTACGAGACATTTTCAAATTGAAAACAGAAAAAGTTTCCCAGTCACCTGTATTTGTAACAACAGAAGTCCCCAATAACTCCCCCGAAGGCGTATCGAGATGCATTTCTACTGTTCCTCCCTTAGCCAGAGTTGCTGCCTGAAAATCCAAACTATCTGTTCCATCACCAAAATCTACCCCATCAAAATGCAGGATAGAACCATTTTTTAAATAACCAAAAGGCCAGCGATCCGTAATACTAATACAAAGAGCTTGATCACCGCCTTCAACTGAAGCATTCATCGAAGACATTAATTTACCGCCCACAGGACGAATCCATTCAAAATTCATCAAAATTTGCCCTCCATTTCCTTCTGCTTCTGCGTACCAATATTGCTGACTGTTTGTCGTCTTTAGAACATCATCAAAAGAAAATGCTTCTCTTATTCTTTTCCCGTTAAGATAAACACTCCCAGTATGATTTGGTTTTCCTTTCCCATGATACCAACTGCCATAAATCTGTTCATCAAAGGGATTTGTCGTTCCAAAGAATGAATTTGGCAATGTAAGTTTCCAAGTATTATCTTGTACTTTTTCCCATCCCTTAACAAGTTCAGAACCTGTAATGACAACGTGTTCCCCAGAAGCAGCCTGATAAGTAATGCATTTTTCCTTGGACGTACCTCCTCGTGGAGGCGTAATCTGTTCGCGATATATACCAGCATGCACAGTAATGACATCACCTGGTTTTGCAACTTTAGCGGCAGCCATAATGGTCTTAAAGGGTTTCTCTTTCAAACCTATATTAGCATCGCTCCCATTGGTCGCCGAAACGTGGTACTCTGTTTGAGCTGTTGCCGCTATTGTTATGCAAAAAGCAAAAACGATTTTTAAAACTGTTTTTTTCATTTATTCATTTATTAATCCCTATTTATTAAATACAAACCACTCTAAATTACAAAGCGTCATATTTTTTTCTTCTTCTTTATTATTTTTAAAAACCAGAACAAGAGCATGTTTTCCGCTTACGGCTTTAATTTTTGTCGAATGGATTGAGTAAGCAACACTGTCTTTCATTTTCTTCATCTCGCAAGTTCCAATCAACTCGCCTTCAGCTTTATCAAGATGAATCTCTATTATTCCTTCTGCATTATTTCCCCAGGTTTTACAGGTAAAAGAAGTAATTTTTTTATTCGAAAAATCAAAATATCTCCACGTTGCCGTATCGCCGTTATGAATATCAGAAAGGTACTCCACAACAATATCATTTGAGGGTCGACGATCAGTAACATAAACATTTCCAGACATCAAACAAGCACGGGCAGCATCCATTCGTAGAGTTGGATCAATTACTACCCCGATTCCTTGTGTGGTCATTTCTACTTCATTAATAGTTCCATCTGGATTAAAAGTAATTGGTTCAACACAAGCCTTTCTCATAGTTGAACTTGCATGGGTCGGACGGTGATAAAACACGTACCATTCCCCATTGATTTCAGTAATGCAACCGTGATTGTTCTCAAGATTTTTACCGCTTCCAAAATTGTCAATAATCACCCCTCTATAAACATATGGCCCCAACGGACTTTTACTTGTAGCATAAGAGAGCGTTGGGCAAGAACTCACGCCATGTCGCTGATGACTTGGATAAACAAAATAATAAATGCCGTTACGTTTTCGGACAGAACTTCCTTCGTTAAAAAAATGTTTATCGTAAGTAATTATTTTTTCATGGATTTCCCCTTCGATAGTCATCATATCTTTGCTTAATTTAGCCCCTTTTGCATTCCCTTGCCCCCAAAATAAATAAGCCTGTCCATCATCATCAACAAAAATTGAAGGATCAATTCCAAAAGCACCTTTTATTTTTTTTCCTCCAACAAAAGGACCAAAAGGAGAATCTGAAGTAGCCACTCCTTCTACTTCTTCTTTTTTGTCACCATTTAAACAATAATACAAATAGTATTTTCCGTCTTTGTAAATACAATCGGGTGCATATAGAATATTATCTGTATAATCCGTCTGTTTTCCAATCCCTTTTGTAGCAAACGAATTTTGATCCAATTCCCAATTAATCAAATCAGAAGATGACAACACATTATAAGAATTTGAACACCAATCATTTCCCAATTCATCACGAGAACCATACACATACACACGTCCGTCAGGCATTTGTCTTGCTTCAGGATCAGCAATATAAACCCCTGGTGGACATATTGGGTTTAAAATTCTAGCCGCAGGTAACTTGTTTGTTTTTTTATTTTGTGCATTTATGTTTCCAAAAGAGACCAACATCCCTAAAAATAATAAAATAATGTATTTCATAAATAGCTATTTTATCGTAAAATAAAACTTGCTGGAGCAAAAGCATTCAAATCAATTACAAATTGATTTTCCGAAATTTTAATTTCTTTCCCTTGTCTTTCACCCCTTAAATTCACTGCAATTGCTTTTGTTACTTTCATTTCTTTTGGCAAAGTGACTTTTAATTTTCCCGAATTTCCAGCTTGTTCCCAAACTCTCAACAAAGTACCTTGGTTACCGTCTTCATCTTTTCCAAAAGCAGTAACCAAAACTCCTTTTCTTGAAAGTGAAATTCCAGATTTTTCGGCAGGAAGTTTTCCGTTGTTTTTTTCGGAGGCCACTGCCAACAAAGGATAACGGGTTTCAAAGGAATTCACAGCAATATTCTCTGTAATTTTTTCATTTTTATTTACAGTCCAAACTCTCACACTATTGCTAAACGAACCTTCCGTCCAATACGGAAAATTGGTATTCCACATATTGTTGTACAAATTCACAAAAGCCGATGCTTGTTTTGGAAAATAATCATATGAATATTTCCACAAACCCGGTTCACCAAAACTCAAAAGAGGCGAATCAATAGCGCAAATTCCCATTCCGGTACCGTCTGGGGAAACCATATCAGTTGCTGTATTAACACCGTACAAATGGCGATTTCCTCCCACAATTTGGTCTTTTGCCAAATCGATTGCCCCACCAATTCGTCCTACAATAAATTTTGGGTTTTCAATTTTAAAAGGAAAACATAGCCAACCACCTTCCGGAATCGTATTGGCTTTTTTATTCAATATATCCCATTTTACATCAATGTAATTTTTATTTTTTGGAAAAACAAAAGTCAAAGAAACTGCCTCGGCTACACCGGAAACATTTGTTGAAGTCAATATAATTTTGTCTTCCAAAATAGAGCTTTCTTGTTTGATTCTCCAATCTGAAGCCACAATTACTCCATATTTGGCATCTTTAGGCATATTAGGCTTAATTGTTGCATTGGCCGCATTGTTCATCAGGCAAAAACGATTGTAGTAATCCATCACTTCATTTTCAGAGAAATTTTCATGTATAAATTGCCCAAAAACATAGTTTCCCTTTTGTTCAACCAATTCTTTTCCTGTCGATTTGTCGATTAATGATGTTATTCCACCTTTTACTAAATCAAATTTCACTTTGAAAAATGCCGTTTCAAAATCGGTTTTCCTTTCCGATTCTTTCATAACTGATTTCACGTCTCCTATAGTTTTATAACCACACGCAGGGACATTTTCAGCAAAATACTTTTCGCCATTCAACTCCACAAAACCAGATCTTGCCCAAGGAAGTGGATTAAAAACCACGATGCTTTTTCCGTCTGATGGAATAGATTTTGCCAATAATTCCAAATTTTCTTTGATTCCTTTATTGACAATCGCTTCTGTTTTTCGGATGTAATTTCGGTGATCTTCAAAACTCGATTCAAACTTTTTGTAATAACCTTCTTTTCTTGCTTTTTCAAAGTCTTGACCATACAAATAGCGTTCCGTTCCTCTATTTATCCCATCCATCGAGAAAAATCCCCAACCCGGAGTCATGCCTCCCCAAGTATGCTCTCCAAACAAAGTGCTGTTTTCATAAGCCACAGCCAAATCTTTTGAAATATCTGGAGCCGAAACACCCCATAATTTTACACTTGTATTTAAAATTTCAAACGCAGATTCCAGCGGACGAATGTTTCTCGCTGTTTTGGTCTCTACAGGCATTGCCATGACACCTTGAATCCAAGGATCTACCATATCGCCACGAATTACAGGGATTTCAAGATTCTCAGCCAAAACTGCTTTTGTAAATTCATCCATCGTACCAAGATGTAATTTGACTCCAGATACTTTTGCCACTTCTGCACGAACTCTAGCCACTTCTTTGGCTGAAGGTGGACCTTCATTATCATGAGTCATGAGCACCGCTAGATAATTTTTTGCTGGCCATCCAGTAGGTGGCACAATTTCTGAACCGTAATGAGGTGTATAATTACACAATATACGAGATCCATCTGGACCTTCCCACCAAAACAATTGAGGCAATAACACCGGACGATCGGAGTAATTGCAGCCAATTTGAAGAAATTTGACTCCTGCATGATGCAAAAGAGTTGGTAACAACCAACTGTGCGCTGGTACATCTGTCATTTTTGCTGAAATAGCCAAAGGAAGCTTATAGTCTCTGGCGATTTTTGATGAAAACCATAAACTTCTGACATAATCTTCCAACTCGAAAGCGTCTGTATGCATTGAAGCAGGCAATGCATGAACTGCAAATGTTCCTTCATGTAGTGCTTCTCCAATTCTAGCCCTTCTTTCAGGCGTTTGCATTGGCCCTAAAATTGCACCATACATGGGCCAGCCCGCTATAGTCCATTTAAAACGTTCCTCTTTTGGCTTCAATTTATCTGCATCTATCAATTTGAAGGCATTATCCATCATATCTTCTCGATATTTTTTGAAAACCTCCTCAGCTGACATGGTGTATCCTAAATCACAGTGAGTTTTAAAAACCACCCAAATATCTTTGACCCCAGGCGCTTTTTTTCCCGGTAATAAATTCGAAGCCGGTGCAGGAACAGGTATTGGCGACTTTGGAGCAGGTTGACCAATCGACTTTGAAAAAATCAACAATACTGACAATAGCACTAACTTTTTTCTCATTTTTATCTGATTATTTTTTAAAAAACTATTTTTTAAACCTCAATTCCCATTTTACCACTTGACTTTCACTGCTTTTAATGACAACCCTTAACCATCCTTTTTCTGTTTGTGGCAAAACTTCAATGCTTGTATTTTTTGGATTACCAATTAATTTTGCGGTATCAACTTTCCAATTCGCACCATCATTCAATCCCGCAATACGCAGCTCATAAGTATCTCCACCTATAATCTTGCTAGATCCCGAAAGACTGTTCCCTTTCCATTCTTCTTCAACCAAATCAATCATTCCTTGGGTTACATGCTGAGAAGTCGAAACTACGATAGGATGATTCGTTTTGGCTCGAACAGCAATAACCTTACAGGATTCTGCCGGCAATTCTTCAGAAACAACGCTTGAAATATCATTTATTGGCTTATTTTCCCAAAAATCAAAAGCATAATAATCCGTTTTATCTTTTAATCCTATCCAAGCTGTTTTACATTCTATTTTTTGAGGAGTTAAATCCCAATTATATAAACCAATTACATTTCTTTCAGTTCCCGATTTTGAATCGGAAGCAAGCCAAACAGAAGGCAATGCTTTCTCAAAGCCATCTACTGGACGAGCGATTCCTGTATGCGATTCCATACAACGTTTCATAATTTCAAGTCGGTCATTAGGTAAATCCGGAAGCCAGTCACTGCTTAGGAAAAATTGACCAGAAACAGCAACAAATGAAGGAAGTAATCTCGCTCTGCTAAGCGCTCCTATCCCAGTACAACCACCGTCTGCGGTAGAAGCTCCTTTCTCTCTCAAAACTGATGGATCTGGATCATTCCACCAAATTCTTCCGTTCAAGAAATAAAGTCTAGAAGCACGAATTGGTCCTGTTCTAATACTCTGCCCATCGTGGTTGTAATCTGGACCTATTCGCATGGCATCTACCAATCCGATGGAAGCACCAAAGGATCTCATATTTTGACTTACACAACAACCCGATAAAAACACCTTACCGTCAGTGGCTTTTCTAATTAACTTCAACCCGTTACGAAATGCCTGTATTTGGCTTATAGAAGGATCATACAAGAGTTTATAATTACCTATACTGTCGTTTTTATAACCATCATTGATATAAACCTGCTCCGTAACCGTTCCCGTATATAAACCATCCATTTTGAAATAATCATACCCCCAACCTTGTAGTGTTTTTGCAACATAGGACACATGATTCTGCACCTCTGGATTGGTTAAATCCAATGAAGTTCCTCCCCATTTGGTTTCATAAGGTTTTCCATTGGTGCGATAAGCAAACCAATTTTGTCTGTCTTTGTATTCTGGATCCTGATGATTTCTGGAAAATGGCATCCACCAAATCCCTGCTGAAAAACCTGAATCTTTAATTGCTTTGGCTGTAGCCGACATTCCATTGGGATATCCTCCTTTTGGATTGACACGATCAAAACCACGACGAGGTCCATTATAATGCCCTCCATCCTGCCATTCATCATCTAGCTGGATTACTCCAAGTCCATAAGGTTTCAATTTTGAAGATGCAAATTTTGCCAATTCAATAGTAGAGGCTTCACTTCCCGCTCCCCCATTTTTTTCGGAATACCAACTGCAATATACCGCACTGCGTTCACGGAGTTTAATTTTGTTTTGTTTTGCCAATAAATTTGCAAATTGTTCTTCTCCCAATCGGGCATCATCAAAATAACCGATTACTAATGTTTCTGCAACTTCGCTTTTTCCGGTCGGTATTCTAAGATGACCGTAATCAATCTGAGCTTTTATTTCAACCAAATTCTTATCAATTCCAGAAAACAAAACACCACTTCCTTTTTCATTGGTTAACCACCCTGCAACCACACCGTTTCTGGTAGAGGGATCTACTGTGGTAAGAAAAACATAACTTCCCGGATTTTTATCGGCTTCAAGCAACCCGCCTGTTCCTAATGTTTTTAATTGAGTTGCTTGTTTTTGCAAATCGACCGAAAAAACTACAGGATTCAATTTTTGAATGTCCAAAATATCTTTTCCATTGTTTTTTACAGTTTGAGTCACAAACAAAAAAGGCACTGAAGGATAAAGCGAAAATGAGAATTCACCACCATCGATAGCGCTAACAACTAATGCGTTTCCATTACCAAAAATGGGACTAACCATTTTCTTATTTGTAACCGTCTTGATTGTTCCGTTAGGAATGACATTTTTCAAAAATGTTTTTCCGTTAGACTTGTAGGCTACTTCCAAATTTTTTGATTTTGGATTATAGCTTACAACAAGAAAGCTATTATCAATTTTATTTTGGGTTTCATAAACCGCGTCATACTTATTCTTTGTTTCATTATTTTCAAATCGCAATTTTGCGCTGAAAACAGATCCTGAAACAATTAATGCAATTCCAATAAATAATAGTTTCCTCATTTTGTTACTATAATAAAATTCATTTTAACTTATATAATTTCAATTATTCGAATTAATTAATTCAAGTTGCTAGTTAATTGATTTGTTCAATTGCAGTCCAAATACAAATAAGGTCAGTTTTATTAGAAAGGTTTCAAGTGTAACTGCATAGATTCCAAAACTACCTTGATATTGACTCCAAAATGAATACAATCGTCTTTTTTTGGGTAGAAATCGTCTTTTTTTGATTAAAATATTTATAAATCATTAACTCCAAAACAATTAACTTCTCCTATGTTTATTATGTTATCCAACTAGCAACTTGGAATAATCATTAACCTAATCCTTTCTTTTAATCTTCTTCCTTTATGCCTAGAATTTGAGTCTCTGACAAAATATGGTTGAATACTTTCAAATCTTTCATTTTTCCCACAAAAGAATTTTCGCCATCACCAATACTTTTTAGAGGAAAAAACAAGGTTTTCATGACATAAATCGAATCGGTTTTATTACCGGTAGCAACTCTTTGTCTGGATAGTTTTTTTGCTAATTTTCCATTCAAATACAAGGAAGTCGAATTGTTATCTCCCGAAATCGCAACGGCTGTCCACTGATTTTCCGGAATTGAAACACCAAAATCATAATCCTTCCCTTCGTGCGAAAAACCGATATTTGAAGTACTTCCTTGTTTCAATTTTACGACAGCATGATTTGATTTAAAAAGTACCGAATTGGCAGTATTGTTTTGCGACGGATTAATTTTGAAACAAACCGTATAATTATAACCTATTTCGTTAACGGGAAGATTGGTAATACTTTGTTTATTTTCAAAATTAAGGACTTTTCTATTTTCCTGTTTTTTGAATGAAGCATTACTATTCACTTTTAAACTCTTGTCCTTACCATCCAATTTATAATTCAAAACCAATTTGTTCTCACTTTCAATCTTTCCTCTCAAATTGATACTTGGATCTTCGTTTATCATTTTGGCTTTGGCCGAAAAAACAGTAAACGGAACCGATTCGTCTTTTCCACTCCACATTTTTTCACTCAAAACCTGAAGAGCAGGAAAAACCCTATCGGTGACATCCTGAGCCGTAATACCATTTTTGGCAACATCATTCCAAACCGCAAACATTCCGCCTCTAATAAACGGATCCCCCATCTTGAACGTAATTTTCCCAATATTAACAGGCTCCCAATTTTCATAGATTTTTTTCAAATTCAGATAATCGTAATAATAACCTGCCGCTGGAACGATATAAAGCCAACCGTCAGGCGTGCTGATTAACGGATATCCCAAAGCTTTCATCTTGATTGGATCGGCATAACCATTGTACCATGCATTCATTGTAACACCCTTGTTGGTAACGGGAGTAACCCCGTCAGCATGTGTCAATGCTCCCCAAACACGTACTTCTTTACCAAAAGTTTGCACATATTTTATAAAATGATCCGTAAATTTCCGAAAAGATTCTGCCTCTTTTTTGTTATACTCATCCGTCCCGATATGGATTTCTTTACCTCGAAAAACCGGATTATCACCTTCGAGATATTCTTTGAATACCTTTTCGATAATTGTGTAGGTTTCGGGGTTATTGATATCCAAATGGTCTTTTCCGTATGCAGCACTCGCAATTTGAGGAAATGCCTTGGTAAAAGCCAAAGAATGAGCCGGAACATCAATCTCAGGAATAATTGTGATTCCGTAATTTTCGGCTAGGATTTGTAAATCGATAAAATCTTTCTTGGAATAATATTCCCCTGGAGTTGGTAAATTTGGGAAAGTTTCATTTTCCAATCGGAAACCACTGTAAGTCTTATCCCAATCATTATCAAAATGTCTTGCAAATGCATTATCACTGAGATGCAACTGAAAATCCCCCATTTTGTAATAGGACATCAACTTGACATAATCGCGTATGAAATCGAGTGTAAAATATTTTCGCCCAAGATCTATCACAAATCCACGAACTTCATATTTGGGGTAATCTCTCGTAATTCCTTTAGGTAAAAATGAGTGCGATTTATCATTTTCCAAAAGCTGCAAGATTGTTCGGGTTCCCCAGAAAGCACCTTTGTATTGTGCCGCATTAATCATAACAAAATCCTGAATGGTCAACAAATAACCTTCATTTCCTAATTCGTCAAGATTTCCATTCAATGTTAAAAAAATATCACCTTTTTTGGGTTTCCCAATCAGAACTTTGGGTTTTATCAAAGCTATTTTTTCAATATCTGATTGAAAGATTTTTGCAGATTTCATCAATGAAGAAGCACTTTTTTCATCAACAACAATTCTTGACTGATTAGTCAATTTAAACTTTCCTTCATACCCAAACCATTCTCTCAAAGAAGGAATCACAAACGGTTTTTCATTTATTCCCGAAGTCGAATGTTCGCCTTGAACTTTTACAGGAATAGGGATTTCCATTTGTGAACCATCGGCAACTTTTGTGGCTTTAAAAAGCAAATTGACCTTCATCTCATTCAATGGCACAAACACAGTCCCAGACTTGGAAATAACCGAAAGATTATCTGAACCTATCAATTCCAAGGTGAATCCATCTGGATTTTTTGGCATCTGATATTTTGTTTGCCCTTTCAGAAGTGAAGTCGTAAAAATTGTTTTTTCATGGACAAACAAAGAATCTGATTTGCTCATTTTACTTTGTGCAAACAGACTTCCGAACGTGAAAAAAAATCCCGCTAAAAAAAGATTTTTATTAAAATTCATTGTAAAAAAATTAATTCTGCCTTTGGACAGAGTATTATAATTGAAACCAATATGACACTTAGAATATTTTCGATAAAATCAAAAAAGTGGTTTTGAATTCTTCCTTGTATTAACGAAATATATTAATCTATTTATTAGATTAAATAACCGTATGTAAATTATTTAAAAACAAACTTTTATATTATTTTAAAACTATTATTTATTTCTTTCAAACATCGCAATTGCAGTAAACAAAACCCCAGCTTCACCTCTAAAAGTTCCAGAACCTCTTGGCTTGTTATCTACCGAATACCATTCGTAAAAACCATTATTATCCTTTACTCTTTTTACCATAGGAAGCATTTGTTCATAGGCTTCTTGAACAAAACCATATTTTATTAACTGCTGTATCATACGCCCTCCAAACCAAGTCCAATCACCCCCGTTTTGATATGTATAGACAGGATTCATTTCTTTACTTGCAAAATATCCGTCTGGATAAGGAGGATACAGTGTCAATCCAATTGATCCCGCTCCTGCCTTTTTTACCCTTTTCACCATTTCGTCTAGAGACACTTTGATCTCGTTTTTGGTCAATAATCCAGCTTCAATGGCGATGGCGGTACCTCCGAAATAGTAGATTGTATTTTCGTCAAAATTCGCAGGGAATGGTGAATCCTTAAGATAAATATGAGGAATAAACTTTTGTGCTTTTTTATCCCACAAATGTTTTCTACAATTTTGAGCCACCTGATTCTTTATTGGTGCCCATTTTTTTTGGGTTGCAGGAATCATATCCATTAAATTATTCAGTGCAATTACGAACATTGCATTGTCATAAATATCAATAGCTATATGAGAATTTTTATCCAAATTCACACCCCAGCCAATTTCTGATTTTTCTGGCTGAATGTCTCCCCAGTCGGCGGTGGTGGCTCCTGTGAATAATCCGTATTTTGAATTGAAACGGTTTTTCATCAAAAAATCCATTGCCCATTCCAATCGTTCTCCAACAGTTTTATCTCCAACTTTTTCAAGCAAAATAGTTTTATCACCTGTTAATTGAATGTATTTGTAAACCGCTTGAACCAACGAACTTTCCTGATCTGTTTCAACCGTGTTTTTATGGGCTGCGTAACGTGTCTCCAATTTTGAATACGAAAAATTATAAGCAACTTCACCCGCTTTTTCTTTGGGAGTAAATCCGTCTATGATGTTTCCGTCACCGCCTTGCATTCTGCAAAAAACTAATAAGTTTTCCTTTAAAACTTCTTTTGGGTTTACTTGTGCCGCAAGTTCAATAAAAGTATTATAATCACGAATCCAGACTTCGCTATAGCCATCACCGGCATTGAAACCGGACTTCATTACCTCCAACGCTTTGCTTTTTACAAATGGAAAATAAATCTCGTTTTGCGCTTTTGCAATCTGGAGTTTCTCATCATTCTTGTTGACTTGGGCGGTACTTGTAAATGCAAATAATAAACCCAACAGGGATACGTAACAACTTTTCATTTTATATTTTTTTTTGGCTAGCTGTAATAGAAAATCAATTATTTTGTAATGATCTCAGGACTGCTTATTGTTTTAATGATGAATCGGTTGGTTAATTCCTTTTCTTCTGGAAATTGACAATCAAATTTGATACTATGTTTTCCTGATTTTAGACTTGGAATTCCTTGTTTTAGAACAATATCTTTCACAAAACCACCTTTCTTGTTGTACAATTTAATAGTGGTTCCATCGCACACAACTGAATTTCCTGCTCCATATTCTCCCGGCAATTCCATTTTAAAATAACCATCAATTTCAATCCACGGATTACTTATGCTTCCTTCTTTCCCTACAAAAGTCAAAGTAAAATTAAGTGGCTGCTCGGCTTCTTTGTTTATAAATTCCCATTGCGAAAAAGTGGGTTCTCCCGGTTGAAGATTCTTTTTCTCATGCTCGAATTTAAATTTTTTGAAGGGGAATAATTTCCAAGTCCCATTTGCTTTTTCAAGATGAAAATCATTTTCGGGATTTTTCAAACGAGCTATTTGGTCAGCTGAGAAAATTTTTGAACGATATGCCTCTTGCCAAAGTTTTACAAGGGCTAACAATTGAGCTGTATTTGGATTGGTTTGCAAACTTTTGTAACGAGCCACCAAAGCAAAACCAGCATTGTATCCTGCAGCTCGTGCCATCATCCATTCAATATCTTCGGCACCTGTTGTTGACGAGAGCAAGAACCACCCCAACATATTGGGCATATAATTGCGTTCCAAAAAAGGTTGGTTTTCTAAGCGATAATCACCTTGAGATTCACGAAATCCACCGTACCAAGGCTCTCCCCAATTCCAATAATGACACAAATGCCAGTAATAATGATAGGAACGACTAGTTCCATTTACCAAAGTTTGTTTTGTATCTTTTATAACTTTATCTGCAAAAATTTGCATTCCATAATCGCCTTCACCTGCAGACAAACAACCTTCATGCCCATCAAAATCCATATGAGAAACACCAGTTTCATTAAAGAAACGGCCAAGATTTCCAGCTATTTCTTGTTGCAACTCGAAGTTTGGAAACAAGGTATTGTACGGGTAATCAAACAACATTCCGGCCATTTCATCTTTTGGATGATCTGACGCTTTTGTACCATACATTCCACGTTGACAATCTAATAATTTATAAGGAGCTTCGGCAGAAACTTCTCTAAAACGAATGATTTCGTCTCCAATTTTTACTGCGTGCAACGTACTCGATTTAATATTTTTAAAATACTGATCCGAAGCGACTGGTATTTCATTTGCCGTTGCACTTATATTTTCCGTCAAAACTGATGAACCCGTCATCGAAAGGCGTTTATCTGGAATTGGCGTTACATAAGGATCATTAGTATTTATGAACGTACTTAACGTGTGTACCCCAATTCGGATTCCTTTTTTTGTGGCCTTATCCACACAGGCTTTCATGCTTGCATTTCCATTAGGAAAGGCAACAGGGTTCAAAATAAAATGTCCCCATGATTTAAACGGTCCTTCATGATAAAGCGAAACCAATCCCGCTTGTTGCGTATAATCCAACATTGCATCAACGGTTTTTTCATCAAAATCCGAAATCAGATATGCTCTTCCCGTTTCTGGAGATTGTTTGAACCAAACTCCATTAATCATAGCATGCGGAAGACCTTCTGCCAATTCGATTGCCCCAATACGAGACAAAACTTGTGGCTCAGCACAACCAAAAATTGCAATCTTAGATCCTAATGTTGTTTCGTTTGGAATTGCTTTTACAGGCATTTCCGGGCGTCCCCAAACCGTTATTTTTCTATCTTTTGAACGATCAAGACTAAAGGCCTGCAAACTACTTCCGTAAGCTTGTGGAATAGCTGTAGATCCACGAGATTCATTTGACCCTTCGGAATTGTTTAAAACACCTCCAACGGTTTTTGGATTTAACGCTTGAATTCCGATAGCGTATTCCCCATCACGAACGACTCCTACAACTTCACCAATAGTTTTGTTGATAATCGTTGGATAAGGTCCCCAAATAACGGCGTTTACTTTATCATTTGCATCAATTTTAATCAATTCAAAAGTTAAATGCGTTTTCTTTTGAAATACTTTTACCTGAGCGGTAATGTTTACAGGTTGATAAACAAGAGAAATAATTCCCGATTTCAAAGTGGCTCCAGTTGGTTCATACCAATCGTTGCCAACACGAATTTGTAACAAAGGGGATTTTTCTCCCATTGCTAAATAATTTTTACCCAAAACAGGATTTGATAATGTTGTTATTTGTCCTTTTGGAGACAAATTAAAATTCAATCCCTCACTCTTCAGGCTTATTTGTTGTGCTGAAAGCGTAAAAATTTGAACCAACAGTAAAACAATTGAGATTCTTTTTTTCATTATTTTTATTCTTATTCAACTTTTTTTGAACTCATTCCAAAATAAAACCAACTAAAAACAGCAGTTTATCCTTTTATTTGCAGAACAGCCAATAGATTGCACTACTTGGCTGTTCGCATTACCACAAATTAATATCCCTCTGCTCTTCTCAAAGTTGTAGGATTGGTTTTTGCTCCATTTATTTTTTCATACAAAATCCAAGTATTGTTGTCTTTTCCTTTTTCCAAAGTCCAACTTCTTTTTGGATTTGCTAATTTTCTTTTTAAATCATCAGGAAAAGCATTGGCGGCTCTAGCATCTTCCCAAGTTCTGATGGCTTTGAAAATCTGATATTTTTGAGGACAGCTTTCAACTGATTTTTGGTTTATTCCCAACATATAAGTTGCCCCAGCACCAACAGACATGGCTTGAACATGTTCGTAATCTTCAACTTTAGAGTTTTTGTTTATATTAAAGTTTCCTCCAAAAGTCGCTGGGAAATAATTAGAATATGCCACATCACGAATATCTTTTCCTTCGCTGGTGGTACTTCCCCAAACACGTTTTTCTACATCATACATGTTTTTTCCACCACCTACGTTCCATACGCTCTGATAGTGCCAAGAACCTTCGGAAAGTGTAGCTCCGGTTATACGGATATAATCAATTTTGTGATAAGCAGCGCGGTCATACATTTTTTTGAAAAATCGTTTTACACCATAATAACCTTGTCCTGTGTTAAAAAGAAATTCTTGTCCGTCAAGATCCATAAAATAAATTCCGTTGATTTTGGCGACATCCATATAATCATCGGCAATGGCATCTTGCAAATCCAAATTTGGAATCAATCCGTCATATCCATAATTGATTGTTACTTGTAATTTATAGATATCATCATTTACTTTATGACTTGTTGCTTTTGTATTCCAATACCCTCTTTTTACATTTAATAATCGATAAGGAGCTGTTTTTGAAACGCCTAAATAATGAATAAGTTCTTTACCAATTTTAATCATATTCAAGTTTTTGCAATGGCCTTCCCAGCTTGCAATTTCCTCCAAATATTTTGGATCATTTACCTGAATAATAGTATCGGTAGCACTAAGATTGTTCATCAAAATACGTTTTTGTTGGTAACACAAACTATCACTCGGGATTGGACTGGCATCTTTAGTTCCTTGTGCCAATGCTGTAGCGATTGTGTGTCTTCCCATGAAAACCCCCTGTGCATTTGAAATATCGGTAAATTCTTTGTGGGATTTGTTTCCAGAAGTAAATTTGAAAGGTTTGGTTTCAAAATTTTTTCCATCGATAAAGCCTTTATATCCACGGTTTACTTTGTAATACGGTAATTCATTTGCGTGAATTGCCTTAAACCCTAATTGTTTTGTATAAGAAACAATACTGTCAAACAAATTTCCATCAGTAGTTACATCAGGAATATATCTTGCAGGATCTTTTATCCATTTACCATTAACTTTAGGATAAGGCAAACCTTCAGACTGGACAATGTTTTGAATAACATCTTTAAGAGCCGTGTTGTCTGGACTTCCCCAAAGAGCAATTGAAGAACCTATATAATCAACACCTGGTACCGGCATTACCTCTTGATGGTTAGGAATATTAGTCTGCAACATTGGAATCAAAGAAAACAATATGTCTCTTTTTTTTGTTCTGTCTTTTGAATGATAAGTTACATAAATCTGACCTTTGCTGTCAATCAAAGCTGCATTTCCATAAAGAATTCTATAATATTCTTCAGGATGGCTGTAAAAAGCCACATCGCTGATTCCGTCTCCACCAATCGAAAAAATTTGTCCTTCGTGCAAATTTGCAGGCAACGGAAATTGTTTTTTGTCTGGACTATGAATAATGTATTGAAACGGAGCCGCTTCGCCTTCCGTGTCTGAAATTCCGCCAGTAGTTTGATCATTCAATGCCATCGCTCCAATTGCGTAATTAACCACTTTGGTCGTATCTCTCGCTACGCCAATCACTTCTCCAAACAAGTTCGTAATATTTGTGTGATAAGAACCCCACTGAATATCATCGATGTTCTCTCTTTTTGAAAGTGATTTAAGGGTTAATTTTAAATATTTCGCTTTTGGAGAAAGTACCACTTTTGCCACCGAACCATTTGAATAATTAAGAGTAAAAGTGTTCGTTTTATTATCAAACTTTGCTTGTTGCGGTTCGTAATATTTTTTTGCAGAACTGTCGTATAAACACATCAGCGGTGATGGTTTGTCTGTTGGACTAAATTCGCGATTGGGAGTTACAGTCGTATTTTTCATACTCGTAATAAATCCCTTGTTATCGACATGAATTTTGAAATAATTACTTTTAAAATCCCATTGCGCTTGTGCTTTGAAACCAAATAAAGAAAGTAGAAGAACAATCATTGAAAGACTCCTACTGCAAATAAATTTATTTTTCATTTTTATATATTTTTTTAACATTTTATCCCACTCAGTTCAAAATAAAACCATCTGAAAAGACAATCCCATCAATTCCTTCTCATTTGCTGAATAGCTAAGTATGTAATCTGTGAACTATTCGCATAATCATAAAATTAATATCCCTTTGCTCTTGTTAAAGTTGTAGGATTGGTTTTTGCTCCATTTATTTTTTCATACAAAATCCAAGTATTGTTGTCTTTTCCTTTCTCCAAAGTCCAACTTCTTTTCGGGTCAGCTAATTTTCTTTTTAAATCATCAGGGAAAGCATTGGCTGCTCTGGCATCTTCCCAAGTTCTAATGGCCTTAAAGATTTGATATTTTTGAGGACTACTTTCAACTGATTTTTGATTGAGTCCTAACATATAAGTTGCTCCAACTCCGACTGAAATTGCTTGAACATGCTCATAATCCTCTACTTTAGAATTTTTGTTTATACTAAAGTTCCCCCCAAAAGTTGCAGGAAAGAAATTAGCAAAAGCAACATCTCTAAGATCTTTTCCTTCACTTGTAGTGCTTCCCCAAACTCTTTTCTCTACATCATACATGTTTTTACCACCGCCTACGTTCCAAACGCTTTGATAATGCCAAGATCCTTCAGAAAGTGTGGCACCTGTAATTCTCAAATCAGGTATTTTATAAGAAGCAGCTCTGTCAAACATTTTACTAAAAAATCTTTTCACGCCATAATATCCCTGACCTGTATTGAAAAGAAATTCTTGTCCATCCAAATCCATAAAATACATTCCGTTAATTTTTGCCACATCAGCATAATCTTCGGCTATCTTATCCTGTAAATCGATATTAGGAATCAATCCATCGTAACCCGCATTAATAGTCACCTGCATTTTGTATATGGTATCGTTGACCTTGTGATCTGTTGCAGTTGTTCCCCAATACCCTCTTTTTACTTTTTTCAAAGTATAAGGATAAGTAGTGGTAACCCCCAAATAATGAATCAATTCCTTTCCTATCTTAATCATGTTTAAACTTTTGCTATGTCCTTCCCAACTTCCTATTTCTTCCAAATGTTTTGGATCATTCACCTGAATAATTGTATCTGTAGGACTAATGTTTTTTGCCAAAAGACGTCTTTGCTGGTAACACAAACTGTCACTTGGAATAGGACTAGCATCTTTGGATCCCTGAGGCAAAGCTGTACAAACAGTATGCCGTCCGAAAGTTATTCCTAAAGGAATACACAATTCAGAAAATTCTTTGTGCGACTTATTTCCAGATGTGAATTTAAAAGGTTTTTTCTCGAATTCTTTTCCGTCAATATATCCCTTAACACCACGATTCGGTCTGTAATAAGGAAAATCATTTACGTGAATTGCCTTAAACCCTAATTGTTTCGTATAAGAAGGAATGCTATCAAACAGATTTCCAGAAGTTGTGACATCCGGTATATATCTTGACGGATCTTTTATCCATTTTCCATTTACGGTAGGATGAGGCAATTTTTCCGATAACACTATATTTTGCAATACATCCATAAGAGCTATATTGTCTGGACTACCCCATAGTGCAATTGAAGAACCTATATAATCAACTTTTGGAATTGCCGGAACATCAATATGATTTGGAATATTGGTTTCCTTCATTGGAATTAGTGAAAAAAAGATTTCTCTTCTCTTTGTTCTATCCAGGGAATGATAAGTGATATAAACGCGTCCTTTTTCGTCGATCAAGGCCGAATTTCCGTAAAGAATTCTATAATATTCCTCAGGATGACTGTAAAAAGCAACATCATTTTTCCCATCTCCCCCAATTGAAAAAATTTGCCCTTCGTGTAAATCAGCTGGCAAAGGAAAAAGTTTTGGATCTGGGCTATGAATCATGTATTGAAACGGAGCTGCTTCTCCTTCCGTATTGGAAATTCCGCCCGTAGTCTGATCGTTCAATGCCATTGCTCCAATTGCGTAATTGACCACTTTGGTCGTATCTCTGGCTACACCAATCACTTCTCCAAACAAATTCGTGATATTTGTATGATAAGACCCCCACTGAATATCATCGATGTTCTCTCTTTTTGAAAGTGATTGAAGTGTTAATTTTAAATATTTCGCTTTTGGCGAAAGCACCACTTTTGCCACCGAACCATTTGAATAATTAAGAGTAAAAGTGTTCGTTTTATTATCAAACTTTGCTTGTTGTGGTTCGTAATATTTCTTTTTAGAACTATTGTACAAACACATCAACGGTGATGGTTTATCTGTTGGACTAAACTCGCGATTGGGAGTTACAGTCGTGTTTTTCATACTGGTAATAAATCCCTTATTATCGACATGAATTTTGAAATAATTACTTTTAAAATCCCATTGTGCGTGGGCATTAAAGCCAAATAAAGAAAGTAGAAAAACTATAATTGAAAGATTTCTACCGCAAACTAATTTACTTTTCATTGTATATTTTTTAACCTTTTTATCTAAATCGCCTACTTATTTAGATGATAATTTCTCAGCAATCCACTGTCCTTTTCCTCCTTTTTGGGTGTAAAGTATCCAAGTTGCTGGGCTTGTTTGTTCAATTTTGAATTTATCGCTAGTGCTTTTGAAGTTCTCTTTTTGTTTTTCAGTAAACACATCTGCCTCACGCGCAGTTTCCCAAGCTTTTAAAGCTTTAAAAATCTTGAATTTCTCAGGGTTTTTCTCCACTGCTTCCTGACTCATTCCAAGCATATATTGTGCACCCCATCCAATCGATTTACACTGTAAATTATGAGCTATTTCTTCTGTTTTTGGAAAACTTTGTATTCCAAAAGTTCCTGGCATATAACTGCTTTCAAAAATATAACGCATGTCTTTGCCTTCGATTCCCCATGTCCCTGCTTCCTGATTAAACATGTGATTTCCTCCTCCAAGATTAATTGTATTCATATACAACCAATTTCCCTCTGACGGTCCTGCCCCCATTACTCGGATGTATGTATTTCCGTGTTTTGCGGCTTGATCAAACAGGCTTCTGAAAAATCGTTTGTACGAATAATAACCATGACCTTGATACAAACAACTTTCCATTCCGTCAAAATCGATAAAATCCATCGAACATTCATTCAATAAATCGGCATACGCTCTTGCATAAGTGTCCTGAAGTATCATATCTGGCATCAAACCAGAATAAGCACTGGGTTTCAGTTTCGAGACATTATCTCCTTTTTTGTGTGCTAAAGCAAAAGTTTTATAGTAACCTCTTTCTACTCCTATCAAAGTATAAGGACGTGTTTTTGTCACTCCTTTGTAATGAATAATTTCATTGCCCAATTTCAAAACGTTCACATTAGCTTCTCCTCTTTCGTTCAGATACAAGGTATCTTTTACCACGATAATAGTATCTTTTGGAGCCACATCTTTGTCCAATTGAACCGTGAATAATGTCAACAGATTTTTATTTGGAACCGGAGTCACATCCGAACTGTTTGTCTGGATAAATTCGCATAAAGTATGCACCCCATAAGCGATTCCTTCTTTCTTTAAGCGTTCGCCAAAAATGCGGATATCTTCAATTTTCCCTTTCGAATATTTCCCTTTCATTCCACCTAAACGATTACCTGGATTGTAATAATATTCAGCATAACCACCACCTTGTCCTTCGTCTTGAACGCCTTTGAAACCAATTTGTTTAGTATAACTTATTAAACTATCGTGAACACCACTCCAAGCCACATCAGGACGATTGTTTTTAGGTGATTTAATCCATTTCCCTTTATCAGTAATATAAGGTAACCCTTCATTTTTTACGATGGTTTCAATAACCGAAAGTCCCTTTTTATCTGGACAAGCATACAAAGCAATAGCCGAATTCAACAAATCGACACCTTCCAAGCCATCAACTACCATATGTTGAGGATCTGTTTGAAAAAGAATATCTGGATCAATTGTTTTAGAGATTGTGTGAGCTTTACGACGGTCCCTTGAATGATAGACAATGTATGATCCATAAGAAGGTTCCAAAATTGCGCCATTTCCACAAGTCATTCGGTAATACTCCTCAGGATGTGAATAGAAAGCGACATCATTCACACCATCACCACCAATTCTAAATTTTTGTCCCTCTTTCAAATTTGCTGGCAAAGGATATTTTACAGGATCCGGCGAGTGAATGTAGTAATGCATCATTTCGAGGGAATCTCCATTTGCCGGCAATCCTGTGGTTGTGTTATCATTCAAACCAAACATTCCTATAGCAAAATTATCATCGCGAACTACGCCTATCAATTCTCCAATAGTTTTTGAAATCGAGGTTTTAACTGGTCCCCAAATGACATTATCTACACCATTTCTATTCTTTAAAGCTATTAATTCAAAACGAAAATACTCTTTTTTGGGAGTTACTTTCACAATAGCTTCAGTACCGTTTTCGTATTTGAATGTAAATTCATTCGTTGCTTTATTATACAAGCAGGATGCTGGTTCGAAAGTTTGTTTTTTTTCCCAAATATAAACTGACAACAAAGGTGAATTCTGCCCTTTGGCAAGGTATTCCTTTTTATGGGTTAAATCTTTTATGCTGGTAATATTCCCTTTTTCGTTAATAGAAATGGATGCATACATTGATTTCATAGTAATGTCTTTCGAATACGCATTCTGAAGTAACACAAAGACCAACAGGATTAAAACTTTTTTCATTTTTATTATTTTAAAAAAATCCATTTCTAATGAATGATAGAGCTGATTAACTTTTAGTTATCTAAATTATTTTTTAGCCGATAATTTCTCAGCAATCCATTGTCCTTTCCCTTCTTTTTGAGTATAAAGCGTCCAAGTTGTTGGGCTTGTTTGTTCAATTTTGAATTTATCGCTAGTGCTTTGAAAATTTTCTTTATGTTTATTTGTGAATACATTAGCCTCGCGAGCAGTTTGCCACGATTTGATGGCTTTGAAAATTTTGTATTTATCAGCATTTTTCTCAACGGCATCCTGACTCATTCCAAGCATGTATTGCGAATCCCATCCAATTGCTTTACATTGCAAATTATGCGCTACTTCCTCATTTTTTGGAAAGCTTTGTATACCAAAAGTCGCAGGCATATAATTGCCATGAAAAACATATCGCATGTCTTTTCCTTCTATCCCCCATTTTCCGGTCTCGGGATTAAACATGTGGTTTCCTCCTCCAATATTGCAAGTACTCATGTATAACCAATTCCCTTCAAACACACAAGAGCCCATAACACGCAGGTAATCAACGCCATTTTTCTTTGATTGCTCGAATAAACTTCTAAAAAATCGTTTGAATGAATATTCGCCATGCCCTTGATACATACAGCTTTCCAATCCGTCAAAATCAACATAATCCATAGAGGTTTCGGCTAACAAATTAGCATACCCTTTCCCGTATTCATCCTGAAGTTCCATATTTGGAATAAATGTGCCGTAACAAGTTGGTTGCATTTTTGAAATATCATCCCCTTGTTTATGCTGCAACATAAAAGTTTTGTATGCACCGCGTTCTACACCTGTTAATGTAAAAGGACGACTTTTTGTAACTCCTTTGTAAGTAATCAATTCATCACCAATCATCAATACGTTAAATTTTTCGTGATGCCATCCGCCTTTTTCGTTCAAATACATGGTATCTTTTACCGTGATAATAGTGTCTTTTGCTGTGATATCTTTATCTAATTTTACGCTGAATAATTTGGCTAAATTTTTATTTGGAACTGGAGTCACCATCGAACTATGCCCTTGAGTAAATTCGCACAAAGTATGAACTCCATATTGCAAACCTTCTTTTTTTAATGAAGCTCCAAATTTTCGGATTTCCATCGTTTTTCCGTCTTTAAACTTCCCTTTCATTCCACCAAAACGGTCGCCTGGATTATAATAATATTCGGCATATCCTCCTCCTTGTCCTTCATCTTGAATACCTTTAAATCCAATCTGCTTTGCATAACTCACCAAACTATCATGCACACCACTCCAAGCAATATCAGGACTGTAAGCAGAAAAATCTTTAATCCATTTTCCTTTTGTATTTGTTATATAAGGCATATTTTCCTGTTTTACAATATCTTCCAAAACAGTTAATCCTAAATTATCTGGACAAGCATACAATGCTACTGCTGAATGTAACAAATCGACATCTTTCAAACCTTCAACCACTTGATGATGTCTCTTATTAATTGGAAACAAAGGCATTAACGAATAAAAAATCGTATGCTCTTTTCTTCTGTCTCTAGCATGATATGCAATTTCGGCACCGAATTCCGGTTTGTAAACAGCTGCGTTACCATAATTAATTCGATAATATTCTTCTGGTTTCGAATAAAAATCAATATCACTGTGACCCGCACCACCAAGTGAAAGTCGTTGTCCTTCTTTCAAATTTTCAGGCACAGGATATTTTTTAGCATCTGGCGTATGTATATAATAATACATATCATACAAATCATTATCCACTGGAATTCCCGCAGTCGTATTATCATTTAAACTAAAAGCACCAAAAGCAAAAGTCCCATCACGAACTACTCCGATGATTTCACCTATTGTTTTAGAAATGGTAGTGCGATAAGGCCCCCAAATGATATTATCAACTTCACCACGATTTTTTATATCGATGAGTTCAAAACGAAAATAATTTCCTTTTGAATTTGCCTTTACTGTTGCAATGGTTCCGTTATCGTAGGTCAAGACAAATTGTCCAGCTGTTGTGTTGTATTTTGCCGCAATTGGATCCAACTGTTGTCTTTTTGACCAAATATAAAGACTCATTAAGGGAGATTTCTGTGTTTTGGCACAATACTCTTTATTTGTTTTAATGTCTTTTATACTCGTGACAAATCCCTTTTCATTTACGGAAATCGATGAAAATTTGTTCTTCAAAGTGATATCATTTGAATATCCACTTTGACATAGAACAAAAGCTATTAGTATTAAAATTCGTTTCATTTATGTAAGATTATTATTGCTTATATAAATCAAGGGTTGGGTATACAACTTTTTGATTTCCAGTGGAGACCTAACAGGTTTTAAAAACCTGTTAGGTCTAATCAGAAGAATGACAGTATTATATTTTAACCCTTGATTCACATTATTTATTATTTTTTTCCTCCCATGTCCCCCTTGAGAACAGACTTCACAGTTCCGTCACTATTGAGGTTAACGATTACTTTTTGACCTGCTTTTACTTCTACTTTTGGCCATTTTGCAAAAGCAACATAACTCATAGGTGTTTGGGCTTGTTTTGAAGTTTCGGCAAAAACAGCCACTTTGGCATCGTGGGTTGTTTTATTTTCCAATATAATGACTTTATTATCTTTCAGCCATTGAGCTTCAACATGGTCAAATACAAATAATTTATTTGTATCTGTTTGTACATAAACACCAGGAAGTTCTAATGCCATAAAAACCCCGTTGGTTTCGCACCAAGAGTTTCGCGTATTATAAAAATTCCCAATTGTTCCTTTGCCTTCGGCATCCGAAAGTTGGATACGTTCCATTTCTGTTCCAATGCCATGATTTGTAGTTCTATGGTCTGGCATATCCATGGCTTCAACATTGGCGTGTTGAATATCTCTGATTAATTCAGCATATTTTGAATCTCCTGTTGCACGATACAATTTGAAGAGATAATCGCCTGAAGCAGTACAAATCCCCGGTGCGGCATGTTTATTTTGTGTACTAGCCCAAATAGCTCCTGCCATATTTGATTTGTTTTTCCCTATTTGACTTTGAGCCGGAAAAATTGGGTCGTATGAAAATGCCCAAGAAGAACACAAAGCAGCCTGAACTTTGGCTCTCTCCAACCATTGCCCATCTTTGGTTACATTGTACAAAGCCATCAAAGATTCCAAAAATCCGAAACAAGATTCTGAGTCGGCATCTTGCGAAATATCGCCACAATGTCCCGTTGTCAACCCTTGCTTTTCAACATCTCTTTTATAATAATACGCTGCCGATGCTTTGGCCGCTTCCAAAAATTCTTTATTCCCAAAATAGACCGAGGCTACAGCTAAACCAGCTGGCGCAATCGCCCCTGCGGTTGAGTTAAAAACTGCAACTTCTCCTGTTTCCGGAACAATATATTGACCAAATTGACCGTCTTTTTTCCAAGTGTTTACAAAAGCCTGAGCTAATTTTTTGGTCGCTTCTTCCCATTTTGGTTTAATTTCCTTCCCATAACCCAATTCTTTGTACAACATCAAATGTTTAGTCATCCAAAGCAAAGCATCACAGTTTTTGCGCACCATAGCCTGCACTTTTGGAAAATCTGCATGTTGTCTTTCTGGGCGTATTTTTCCGGCGGCCGTGATTCCTCCATAGAAATATCCACTCTTTCCTTGCAGTTTATCAATTATGAAATCAAATTCGATTCCTACTCTTTCTCTTTCTTTTGCGTCATTCAACATCAGCATCGGGAACGTATTCATCATACCGCTCACCCAACCCAACTGAAAATCGTTTCCATTTTCAGGAGCATAATATTTCCCAACGGGAACTTCAACCCAACGTGTTGATGTAATTCCGGTTCCCAATTCGAATTGTTTACTCATAGGCACCAGATTTCTCGGATTGTTTGCTCCTGTCAAAGCTTTTCTAACTTCCATGAATTTTTTCAACAAATCCGGAATCGAATTTGCTGGAAAAGAATACAATTTAAAATTCAAAGTCACTTCGTCCCCCTTTTTCCAATCGGCCGCTTTGTCTCCGCTTGGCGCAAAATCACCAAATCCGGTACGCAATTTTCTTACCGAAGGAGCACTTACCTGAATCGAAGCAACCGAACGATCCGCATTTTCACGAATCGAAATCCCCGAATTTCCAAAGCGAGTTTGTTGTTCGGTAAGTAAAATGAATCCTT
This sequence comes from Flavobacterium gilvum, assembly GCF_001761465.1. Lineage (NCBI taxonomy): Bacteria > Pseudomonadati > Bacteroidota > Flavobacteriia > Flavobacteriales > Flavobacteriaceae > Flavobacterium > Flavobacterium gilvum. Next base: position 3,486,935 of record NZ_CP017479.1, read on the forward strand.
TTTTCAAGGTGGGTGAATAAAAACAAACGGCCGGTGTTGCCATGTTTCCTGTTTGCAAATCAATCAATGATGGTTTTGATGGATCTGGCGACAATTGAGGGTCATTCGAAAAAGTCAAAGGAGCATCAGGATTGTAGTACATATCTTTTGGATATTCTGGCATATAGCCATTCCCAATTGTTCTATAGCGATTCCCATTGTAAATAATCGACGGAATCATTACATAATTTTTGGTGTCCCATTGACTGAAATCAAAATTTGCCACAACTGCTGTTTCTTTGGCTGATTCACTTTGCAATTGAAAAGCAACTTTCAAATCAATCACTTCGGGTTTCGCATTTGAAGTCGTTACGCTACATTTCCAATCGTTACCATTCAGTTTCAAAATCCCCTTTTCAATAGATTGGGACGATTGCAAATCAGTTCCTTTGTATTCATTTAAAACTGGTTTGAATGAACCTTTCAAATCTTTTAAAAAATCGTTGACTTCATTGGTTTGATTTTGGGCTGTTAATTGTCCAACAACAGTAAACAACAGTAAGGACAATGAACCTAATTTAAGCTTTATATTCATCTTTTATTTTTTATTTGTAATTCTTAATTGTTTTTTTTATAACCTTTTAACATAGAAATCTCTTGAAATTTCAAAATCTGATTTTTCAAAAAACATACAATGACTACTCTTAAGCAATTGTATCTTTTTTGAATACTTCTTTGGTAGAAACTCCAAATAATTCAAGTGTTGAAAGCTAAAAAACATTTCGAAACAATGCCTTGATTTTTATTAAAATTTAACTTTCTCTATCTGAAAAATACACCGAATCTGCGTGATCTGCCCCCCTATCACAGGAGTGCAGACTTAGCAGATTCAGTGTCCAAAACAAAAAAAACTAACCAATTTAGTTACTGATCAACATATTCATAAATTTATCTAGTAAATTATTAATATGTTTAAAATTCATTATTTCAATGGGTCGAATGTACCTCCCCACTCGTTATTTTGTTCAATTTTAGAGTTTCTGTCTATATCCGTTTTATTGATTGGATAGAACCAGTGATTCAAGTCCAAATTGAATTTATAGGTATTGGCATCTAAATCAATACTAGGAATATAAACCGCTTTGAATTTTGCACGAGTTGTTGCAGTAGCCATATCTTGTGTCCAATCGAAACCGGTAAGCAATGAATTGTCTTTGATAACAATTTTTATTCCTTGTCTTGCTCCACGAGCATTTAAAATATCAAAACGTTTCCATCTTCTCAAATCTCCAAAACGTTTGTTTTCAAGAGCAAACTCAGCAAAACGTTCAGTAATATAATTAGCTCTAACTTCTGCCTGAGTAGTAGCCGTAATACCATTGTTTACTCCAGTTACACCCGCTCTAGCTCTAATTTGTTTCAATACAGTGATGGCTTCAGCTGTTTTACCAGTTTCATTGGCACATTCTCCATAATTCATCAATACTTCGGCAAAACGGATTTCAACCCAGTCCATACCCGCTAAATTATAGGTATTTCTATCAACATTTGGATCAATACCCTTTTTGGCATAAAATCCAATAGGAGAAGTATTCCCAGCAGTTCCACTAAATTGTTTATTAATCATGGAAACTGTATAATTTGGACCATTATCTTCCCAAGAAGTCCATAAACGCTGTCCGCCTTTCAACAATCCTGCTGTACTTTCAATACCTGGATATACTGTACCTGGAGCAAAAACAGTTGCATAGAAACGATCATCAAGATTCGTGTACATATCAGTCAAAAACTGTTGGTTATAGGTATCATTACCAGCCTGTGCAGGATCGAATACAAGTGGCGTACCATCTTTTTTAGAAAATGCAGTAATTAGTGGTAAATAAGGCATATTATTATCTGCAGCATCTTTAGAAATACACCCAGGACGCACTGAATTATTATTAAAAGTGTGATCAGAATTATAAAATTGATTCACCATGATTACCTCTTGGTTTCTCTCCACATTCCAGATGTCTGCAAATTTTGGACGTAATCCTTTACCGGCAGCTACACAAATATCGACAGCTGTTTTGGTAGCTGTATAAGCATTTGCCCAACGTGTTTGATCATTGGTTGGGTTGAACAATGGACTCGCCCACCACATCAATACTTTTCCTTTCATGGCAGCGGCGGCGCACTTATCAATTCTTCCATAATCAGCACCGGACCATGTTGAAGGCAATTTTGCAATAGCTTCATCTAAATCGGCAATGATTTGAGCCATACATTCTGATGTTTTGTTTCTAGGAACAAACAGAGAGGCTTTGTCTTCAATATTTTGCACTTTAGTAATCAAAGGTACTCCTCCAACTTGTGTAACTTTACCAAAATAATCCCAAGCTCTCCAGAACAACATCTGTCCAACTAGCTTATCTTTATCGGATTGTGTCATTACAGATTCTGGAACAGTTGTTATTTGAGACAAGAAATAATTAATCTTATCGATATTGGAATAATTAAATGTACCTGCAGCAGTTGAATTTACATCAATAATACCACGCAAATAATTACCCATTTGCCCCTGACCATTGCTAGCTTCATCAGAACTGTTTCCACTAATTGGCCAGCCCGGCATCATTCCCCCATGGATATCAGACACATACGCTTTAATCATTACCGGATCTTTCCATACGTTGTCTGGATTAATAGCAGCTGTGTTTTCATAATCCAATTGACAAGAACCTACAGACAAAGCTAATGTCAAGCCTGCCAATAGAAACTTTAAGTAATTTATCTTAGTCTTTTTCATAATATTTTTATTATTACTTTTCATTTTACATTAATTAAAACCCAACGTTTAAACCTATACTGAATGATTTCATGATTGGATAACTAAAAGCACTTCCTTGAGGATCCCAATACTTAGTAAAATTACCCAATACAAATAAATTTGAACCGGTAGCGTATAATTTTAAGTTGTTTATTCCTTTAATATGAGATAATTCTGCAAAGTCATATCCAAAGTTTAAGTATGATAATCTTATATAATCATTCTTTTTCAACCAGTAATTAGAAAGTTTGTTAGTCGTAGAATTTGCACCTTCTTGAGCCCAAATTTTAGGCAATGTAGCATTCGGGTTTTCTGGAGTCCAGCTATCATCATACCAACCTTTGTACATACGGTTCCATTCTACTCCACCATTGATCTCCTGCCAAGATTTTACCGACCCTGTACTACCTGAGAATACTACATCAAGAGAAAATCCTTTAAAATCTCCTCCAAAATTCAGGCCATAGTTTGTTGGCGTATTATCTTTAACTAAATCTACTTTATCATAATCATCAATGATATTATCAGGCTTACCAGTTGGACCACTAATATCTTTGATTGGCAACATCCCCAAGAATGGCACCCATCCGTCTACTTTATAACCAGGGTGTGCCGCATTAAATGCATTCAAATCTGCTTGTGTACGAATAATTGGTTCTGTTTCAAATCCTACAATTCTATCTAAAGATTTTCCTACTGGTATATTAATTGGTAATGCATTTGTAGCATAATCTTGAGTTATAACTTTATTTGAACCACGGTTTACTGTTAACGTTGCATAATAGTTCAATTTATTCCAACTGTTTCTATATCCAAGGCTGAAATCAAAACCTTGGGCTTTAATTTCACCATAATTTTCTTGCGGAAGAGTTCTACTAAAAGAAGTAGGAACACTCGCTATTCTTGGAGCCAAAATATCATAAGTATCACGCCAGTAATACTCAAAGGTTGTATTCCAATGTTTAAGGAAATCTATATCGATACCAACATTATAATCCTTAGTTTTCTCCCATGTAAGGTTTGGATTTACAATACTTCCGTATCTCACCCCTGGAGATGGAGCAGGTGTTTCTCCAAAATAGGCAGTACTACCTAATGCAAAAGTTTGTTGCCATTGATATTCTAAACCAGTTCCTACTCTGTCATTACCTGTAAGTCCTCCTGAAGCCCGCAATTTTACTCTTTGAACATGGTCTTTTAAATTACTAAAGAAATTTTCTTCAGAAAGTACCCAACCCACAGAAACTGAAGGGAAGAATCCCCAACGTTCTGTTTTTGCAAAATTCATCGATCCATCTTCACGGAATACGAAAGTAGCCAAATATTTACCATCATAACTATAATTCGCTTGTCCGTAAACCGACTTACGACCCGTTTTAGCACTATTAGGTCCACCAGCATCCGTATCAGCTCTCGAACCACTAAATGCCCACCATTGGTCCGTAAGATACAAAGGAACTTTTTCTCTGTATCCATTTACTCCATCATTTTCAGCTTCGGCAGCCTCATACCCTAATACTCCTTGAACGGAATGTTTACCAAAATTGTGGTCATAATTGGCTTGGAAATTTATTTGATGGTCATCTGCCCAACTTGCATTTTTTCTAAGAGATGGAAAACTGATCGAAGTGTTATTTTTATATCTTAAAATTTGAGAATCATCTGTTGATATGATACGTCCCGTTGCATTCATCGGCATTACAGCCATTGAATAGAATTTTCTATAGGCTCTGTAATGATTGTTTACCCAACTTTTTGCATATGATGCTTTTACTTTTAATCCCTCAACACCGGGAATTTTGTAACTCAAATTAATATTTACATCTGGTTTAAAGTTGTTTGTTTTAGTATAACCACCTTCTCTATTAGATTCGGCACCTACGTTTGCAATCCAACCATAATCAATATATTGACCGCCTTTGGTATATACCGGTTGCCATGGTTGCCAAACGTTTAGTTTTCTATAAGCAGCTTCTGGTCCTTCAAATGTATCTGTGTCTGTATCTTGCTCTTGAAATCCGATACCTGCAAAAAACTGTAAATCCTTTGTGATATTGGCAGTAGTATTAAAACGTGCATTTGTTTTATTATACCCATAAGCCTTAACAAATGTTGTTTGCTTCACATTAGACAAACCTGCAAAATATTTCACTTTGTCACTTCCGCCACTTACGCTAAAGTTTTGTGTTTTCAACGTTGGATTTGTCCATATTTCATCCAATTGATCGTATCCCCAACCATTGTTAATAGTTTGAAGATAAGCTAAATCCTCAGGAGTGTGATATCTCCAATCGCCAACAGGAACCATTCTATTTGAAAGTAAACCTAATTCAACAGCCGAAGTTCGGTCTGCAGATTTGGTACGAGAATCTTGACCATAACTATAAGAATAGTCAATTCTCATTTTACCTGCTTCTCCTCTTTTTGTTGTAACAAGTATTACACCTCCAGCAGAACGAGCACCATAGATTGAAGCTGCAGCCGCATCCTTCAACACCGTCATTGTTTCAATCTCATTTGGCGATAAATTGTTAAAATCACCACTACCTTTGACAATACCGTCAATTACGTATAGAACAGGTTGACTAGTAGAAGATGAATTTTTTCTTATCGAAATTGATGGCTGTGAACCAGGAACACCACTTGTAGAACCAACAACAACCCCAGCAAGACGCCCCTGAAGAAGGTTACCTGCAGAAGTAGTAGCAGCCATTCTCAAATCGTCTGATACTTTCATTGTTACTACAGAACCCGTGATGTTTTTCTTGGCTTGAGAAGCATACCCAGTAACAATTACTTCGTCTAGATTTTTAATACCTTGAGCCAGTTTAACATTTATTGAAGTCTTACCTTTAACCGGTACCGTTTGTGTTGTAAAACCAATATACGAAATTACTAACACACTGTCTTCCGGTGCTTCTATAGTGAAGCCCCCATCCATATCAGTAAGTACTGCATTTGTAGTCCCTTGTACAGCGACTGTAGCACCTGCAACTGGCACACCTTTTTCATCGGTAATAACTCCAGTCACTTTTTTTAATTTCTGCTCATCGATGGTTTTCTTAATTGCAGCTCTTTTTACATTCATCGCCATATCGTTAGAAAAAGCGTTTGAGTTTAGAGCAAGCAATGCCACCATCATAAAAATGATTTTCTTATTATAATGCATAAATATTGTTTTTAGAAATTTAAACTTTAGTAAAATCCACTCTCAGAAGATGTTTTGCAATATTTGCCCATCTTTCTGAAATCGCACTGCTAGATCATTTGGAAGACTTGTAAATCGGGAGATATCCTACATCTCTCGATTTTTTTGTATAATCCAAATATACATCATCAGGTTAATCGCTTTGTTTTCTCATCTTTATTTAGATTTTTGGTTAGTATTATAGTTTTTGAAATTTATTTTAGAGCGGACTTAGGTTATCACCCACTTATTACCATGTTAATTGTTTGTTCAAATTTTATTTATTTATTTCTATTTATGTAATTCTTTGTCGACAACCTAATTAAGCATATAAAAAATCAAAAGAATGAAATGAAAACAACTCTCCTAATTTTTTTTCATTTTTAAATATTCAATCGTTTTAGTTTTTATTAAATCGTTTTAGTTTTTTAAGAAAAAAAACACATCAAAAATCATTCAAAAAATTTTTTCATCTTCACAATTCTATAGAGAAAATTCCAGTATTAATAAAATAAACAATGATTTATTACTGAAATACAAATAATGAAATGTAGCTTTTTTTAACCCTAATTTTTGATTTCTTTAAATTAATTTTATGATTACATAGCTAAACTATATATAATATTTTTATTAAACAAGAAAAAAAGTAAAAATTGTGTTCGAACACAGTAAAAAAATGTTCTCGAGCACAAAAAAATTTAAAAAAAATATTTTTTGTAGTAAATTTATCTTAATTCAAAATCAGACAGTAAGATGAATTACTTGAAAATTTAAAATAAGTGTTTAATTTACAATTAAATAATCATTACACTTAAACAAAAATTACAATTTTTTAGAGGATTAAACTTTAAAAAAAATTAATGCTTTTTTTTACTGAAGAAAAAAATTAAACATTGGAGTCGAGCTTTATTTAAAACATAAAATTCTGATTTCCAGAAAACGATTATTGATTTACTAACCTAAAAACGAATTCTTATTAAGCAGTAATATTTAGCCTTTATTATAGCAATTACAGTCACGTTCACTAAGCTCCTTAGGAGTGTTATATTTTATAACGCTTTACAGTATTTTACCAACTATTTTTGACTATTAAACCTTAGAAAAAAAAAAAAACTGCGCAAAGTCAGGTACATTTACGCAGTTTTCAGATAAATGGGTAGTTCAGAAATCATTCTTTCTGATTTATTTTTAAAATTTTTCCGTAGGCTTCGGCGGCTTTATGAACTTGAACCGCCCAATCTTCGGCAGCATTATCATCGGCACCATCTGAAATATATTTTAAGCATAAAAACGGAATATTCTCTTTCATTGCAATCATTGCCAATGCATAAGCTTCCATATCTACAACATTGTACAAGACTTCTGAATGCGCCATTTCAAAACTGTCACCAGTTCCACAGATTCCTTCTTTAAGTACATCCATTTTTAAGCCATGTTCCAAAACCGTAGGCAGTCCGGAAAGTGGTGTTTCATATTGCTGAAAACCTAAACCACGCACATCCATATCTCTTTGTATGAATTTAGTACAGCAAATCACATCGCCTTTTTGAAAAAAGTTACTTCCTGCCGACCCCAGATTAACAATCAATGAAGGTCTCTTTTGTTGTATTTTTTTTGTCAATTCATAGGCTGCATTCACCTTTCCGATTCCTGTTATAAGTGTACTACAGTTTTCAAAAACATTCGCAGCTTCAGATTCCAGAGCAAAAGAAAATAATACATCTTCTATTTTAAATGACTGTTCTTTATTTATTTCTATCATCTTTTCTTCCTAAATATTATCATGCAAAAATATCATATAAAATTTGATATTAATACTTAATAACTATTGTTGATCCTACAGCAATAATAATTAATTCGTTTACTAAAAACCAAAGAGACTACCATCTGATAGTCTCTTTTCGTTTAATCTAGGTAAAATTTCAAATGATATAATGATAAAAAAATAAGGGTTAACTTAATTAAAAAGTCTACCCTTATTTTCAAACTTAATCGCTTTTTTGAAAAGCATCAAGGTAAATTAAAATCGAAAAATCATTAATTATTCATAGGTTTTGTCAAAACAGTTTGATATTCGATAAAGAAGTTAGCTCCCCACAAAGTATATCTTTTTTTCTGTGTCTCAATTTTTGTTTGGAATTGTGACCAGTCTCTATTTTCTTTTGGAGACCATAATACTTCGCTTAAAGCGCTTAAACGTGGGAAAATCATGTATTCTACTTTCGCAGGAGTTTGCATGTATTCTGTCCAAACGTTTCCTTGAGCTCCCATAACATATTTGGCTTCATCGGCAGTTAATTCTTTTGGAACTGGTTCATAACTGTAAATTTTTTCCAAGTTTGTAAAGCCCCCAATGGTAAGTTCTTTGTCATTTTTAGTTTGAGAGTGATCCAAATAAACATGACTTCCTGGTGTCATAATCACCTGGTGTTTGTCTTTGGCTGCAGTAATTCCTCCCTTTTCTCCCCTCCAACTCATTACAATCGCATTTGGTGCCAAACCTCCTTCGAGAATTTCATCCCATCCTATCAATGTTTTTCCTTTTGAATTGATGTATTTCTCCATACGCTGGATAAAATAACTTTGCAATTCATGTTCATCTTTCAAGCCTTTTTCTTTTATCATATTTTGACAAAATTCACTTCTTTTCCAAGCGTCTTTTGGAGATTCATCGCCACCTACATGAATGTATTTTGAAGGAAACAAAGTTACCACTTCGTCGATAACGTCCTGCAAAAATTTGAATGTATATTCGGTTGGAGCATATACATCCGTAAAAACACCCCAAGTTTCCTGAACTAATTTGGTTCTCCCGTTTGCTAATTCTTCTTTACTTTTGTCTGAAATTATTTTATCAGAAAGTTGTGTTTTCTCCTGAGGGAAACAACTCAACTCCGGATAAGCCGCAATTGCAGCACTACTATGTCCAGGCATTTCGATTTCGGGGATTACCGTTATAAAACGATCCGAGGCATACTTAACAATATCTTTGACTTCTTCCTGTGTATAAAAACCACCTTCGGGAGTATTATCACTTCCTGTACCTGGTGCATGGCCTATAATGGTTCCGTTTCTCTTAGAACCAATCTCAGTCAATTTAGGATATTTTTTAATTTCGATTCTCCACCCTTGATCTTCGGTTAAGTGCCAATGGAAATAATTCATTTTATGCAAAGCCAAATAATCGATGTATTTCTTAACGAAAGCAACTGGAAAAAAATGACGCCCTACATCAAGCATAGCTCCTCTGTAAGCAAAACGAGGTTCGTCTTTAATATCTACCGATGCTATTTTCAGACTAGTACTTTTTTCAACAGGTAACAACTGAATCAATGTTTGCATTCCGTAGAAAGTTCCAATTTCAGAATTACCATTAATTTCAACTCCTTTTCCGTTTGATTTTAATGTATATGCTTCTGCTTTTATACCATCAGTACTTTTACCGCTTTTTAACGTGACAAAATTTTTATTTGCTTTTTTTACAATCGGTAATTTAAAACCGTAATGATCGGATAAATATTTATTCAGATAGTCGGCTGTTTGTTTGTCCTTATCACTTGAAACAACCAAACTCGTTTGTGAGTTAATCACAAAGCTACCTTCATTTCTTGTAAGCTGTACCGGCTGAGGAATAATGTTTACTTCCTGAGCGAAAGATAATGTGCTACACAAAAGCAGCGCAAAGAAAAATGATCTAACCATAATTTAATATTTTTAATTAATTATTTTTTTCTTTTAATATTCCCATCTCACAAAAGCTTCCATTGCGGCATAAGTCGCAAGGCCGAGCTGTTTGTAGAACTGGGCAGTTTCCTTGTTTCTGTCTTCGGCTCTTTGCCAGAATTCCCTTGAATCAGTTCCTTGGAATACTACACCGTCTTTTTGGGATTGGTGTTTGAAGATTCCGTGACGTTTTGCCAGCACTTGATCCGGACTCATCGGAACGGCCATTTCAATCTCGTCAATTCCCCATTCCTGCCAAGCACCTCGGTAGAGCCACAACCAGCAGTCTTTCATAAAATCTTTTGGTTTAAGTCGTTTGGTTGCCTCAAAAATGGCGTCCAGACACACTTTGTGAGTTCCGTGTGGATCGGCCAAATCTCCTGCGGCATAAATCTGGTGCGGTTTAATCTTTTCAATCAAATCCATCGTAATGAGAATATCTTCCTCGCCAATAGGATTTTTCTCAATCGCCCCTGTTTCGTAGAAAGGAAGTTCCATAAAGTGAATCTGACTGTCTGGCAAACCTACGAAATGGCTCGTGGCACGGGCTTCTCCTTTTCGGATTAAACCTTTAATATATCTTACTTCAGGAATATCAATTTCACTGGTTTTTTTGTTTCTAAGGAAAGTTTCCGCTTTTTTGTAAATAGTGTCTGCCTCGGCACTTTTGATACCGAATTTTTCATTATAATCAATCACAAAATTCGCAAAACGAAGCGCTTCATCATCGGCCACTGCTATGTTTCCAGAGGTTTGATACGCCACATGCACTTCATGTCCCTGTTCCTGTAATCTCATGAAAGTTCCTCCCATACTGATGATATCGTCATCGGGATGTGGACTGAAAAGGAGCACTCTTTTTTTCGCAGGTTCGGCTCTTTCGGGTCTGTTGGCATCATCGGCGTTGGGTTTTCCTCCCGGCCATCCGGTGATGGTATTTTGCAGTTTGTTGAATATTTTAATGTTGATATCATAAGCTGGACCCGAATCAGCCAATAAATCGCTCATTCCGTTTTCGATATAATCGGCATCGGTAAGCATCAAGATTGGTTTTTTCAAATGAAGTGCCAATCCCAAAACCGCTTTTCGGATTAATTTGTCGGTCCAAACCACTTTTTCCACTAACCAAGGCGTGTTGATTCTCGTTAATTTGGAAGAAGCTTCTTTGTCTAAAACAAAAACCGCATTTTTATGTTCTTGCAAAAACGAAGCCGGAACTAAATTGGTTACCTGCCCTTCGGCGGAAGCCTTAATAATATTGGATTTTCCAACTCCCCAAGCCATCAAAATGACTTGTTTGGCTTCCATAATTTTTTTAACTCCCAGCGTGATGGCCGTTCTTGGAGTATTGTTTAGTCCAAGGAAATCTCCGCTGGCAGCCACTCTTGTGATGTGGTCCAAAGCCACCAATCTTGTTTTGGAATTCTGCAAAGACCCCGATTCGTTGAATCCGATATGCCCGTTTCCTCCAATTCCGAGAATCTGCAAATCGATTCCGCCCAAAGCCTCAATCTTTGCTTCATAATTGGCACAAAATTCCGCAATCTCTTCTTTGGATAAAGTTCCATCGGGAATATGCACATTTTCTGGAAGGATATCCACTTGGTCAAACAGCAATTCCTTCATGAATCGAACATAACTGTTAATTGAATCCGGTTCCATCGGGTAATATTCGTCCAAATTGAAAGAAATCACGTTTTTAAAACTCAATCCTTCTTCTTTGTGCAAACGAACCAATTCGGCATACAAACCTTTTGGCGAAGATCCTGTTGCCAGTCCCAAAATACAAGCTTCGTTATTTTCCTGCTTTGATTTTATAAGTGACGCTATTTCCTGAGCAACGGCAGCCGAAGCTACTGTCGAGTTCTCAAAAACTACGGTGTTAATGTTCTCAAATCGTTTCTCAAATCCGGTGGATTTGTCAATACTGCTCTTTAACATTTTTGATTCCATTATTTTTATTTTTAAACATTTATCAATTCTATTCGCAACTGGTTAATAATTGTGTTTTTTACAAATTAAAAAAACATTTTACCAGATACAATTAATTTTTTACAAACCATAAAATTCAACGGCATTACCTCCCCAAAATCTATCTAATTCTTCTTTTTTGAATTTTGAAAAATAATTTGCCACAATCCCACAACATTGATCATAGGATGCTGCAAGTAAACTTACAGGCCAGTCACTCCCAAACATTAAACGATTTACCCCAAAAGCATCTGTAACGACATCGAGGCAATAACTAAAATCTGACTCTTTCCAATTGGCCCAATCAGCTTCGGTAACCAAACCAGAAATTTTACAATACACATTCGGGTATTTTGCAATCTCACGAATTCCTTTTTCCCAAAGAGCAAAATCAGCTTCCTTAAAATCTGGTTTTGCTATGTGGTCAATCACAAAAGGCTGCTCGGGGAAACGTTTCACAATTTCTGCAGCATACTGCAAATGCTTTGGAAAAACCAACAAATCATAAGTAAAATTATACTTTGCTAATTTTGCTATTCCAGCACAAAAATCATCTCTTAACAAAAAATCGTCTTCTGGTTCAGCCTGAACAATATGCCTAAATCCTTTTAGTGATTTAAATTTAAAAAAATACTGTAAACGTTCTTCTAAATTTTCTGCCCTTAAATCAACCCAACCTACAACTCCTTTAATCCAGTCATTGGCTTCAGCCAATTCCAATAGAAAATGAGTTTCTGCTTCACTTTGGTCTGCTTGAACCGCCACACAACCATCAATTTCATTTTTTTGGAGCAATGGAAACAAATCTGCAGGAAGAAAATCCCGTTGCAAAATCTTCATGTCTTCATTTATCCAAGAATCTTTTACCGGATGATAATTCCAAAAATGCTGATGACTATCTATTTTCATAAGTGGCAATTTTTTAATGTACCATAAATCAGACCATACTACTGAAAAACATTCAAAAAAATTTATTATTATTAAATTCTTCAAAGTCTTTCTTGATTTCTGACTCAACCTCTCTATAACATACCCCCCTACTTGGTTATCATTTTGAGAATTGAGCCATCTATCAAGTCTAATTCAAAATTGATTAATTTTTAATTTTTTTATTTTGTGTAGGCTACTGCCAATTGTTTGCTGCTTCCTAAACCTTCCATTCCTAATTCTACAACATCTCCTGCTTTGATGTAAATAGGTTCTGGTTTAATCCCCAATCCAACTCCCGGAGGTGTTCCTGTACTGATTACATCACCTGGGAGCAAAGTCATAAACTGGCTCAGATAGTGAACCAAAAATGGTATTTTGAAAACCAAATTTGAAGTATTACTATTTTGGAATGTTTTCCCGTTTACAGTCAACCACATTGATAAATTGTTGACATCGGCGATTTCATCCTGAGTCGCCAAGAATGGTCCAAGTGGCGCAAATGTGTCGCACCCTTTTCCTTTGGCCCATTGTCCTCCCATTTCAATCTGAAAAGCTCTTTCGCTATAATCGTTGTGTAGGCAATATCCTGCTACGTAATCCAAAGCATCGGCTTCTTCCACATAGCTTGCTTTTTTGCCTACCACAAATGCCAACTCGATTTCCCAATCTGTTTTTTGACTGTTTTTTGGTATAACAACATCATCGTTAGGTCCACACAAAGCTGTAGTCGATTTAAAAAAGATAATCGGTTCGGTTGGAATTGGCGCATTGGTTTCATGGCAATGATCCACATAATTTAATCCTATGCAAATGATTTTTGAAGGTCTTGCAACAGGAGATCCCAAACGAACAGAAGCATCAACCTCTGGTAAAACAGGGTTGTTTTCTAATGCCTTTTTTAATTTTTCCAATCCATCATTTTCAAAAAATGCTTCATTATAATCATTCACCAATGACGAAACATCAAATCTTTTCTCTCCAATTAAAACCCCTGGTTTCTCTTTTCCAACTTCTCCAAAACGTATTAATTTCATTTTTTAAATCTTTTTTGTTATTTAATTAATTCTCCATTTTTTCAACAATTTCAATCTAAATCGTTATTTTTATTAAAACGATTTACTAGTCTGTCCAAATTTTTCTAAAAATAGGCATAATGATTTGGATGACGAAAGATATAATGTCAAAAAAACTTTTTTTAATCCAATATTACCTTTTTCTAACAATTATTTGTCTTCAATTTAATGTTCACTTATCCAATGACATAAATCCTGGCACTTCTTGCTCCGTGTGCGCCTATCACCAAAGACTGTTCAATATCTGCAGTTTTTGAAGGTCCAGCTATGAAAGCTCCAAAACCTTCACGAGCTGCTTCGATTTTTTTATATGCATGATGCAACGTTGCCACAAGGTTCTTTTTTTCTATTACCAGAACCAAATGTTGGCAAATAAACGGTACAAGTCTGTTTATCATTTGACTTTCATAAATCCATACAGCTCCATTTTCGGCAACTCCAACCGTTCCTTCTACATAGGCTTTTTCAAGTTTTTCCAATTCGGAAGCCGATAAAGAAACAACATGACTATCTACTTCTCCAAGTGCGGCAATCGTATTTACAACGAAATTTCCACTTTCTTTATCGGTTTTCAATTCCTCTTTCAAAAATGAAACATCCGAAATCATTTCTACTTTTCCACCAATACCTTCCAGCACCGTTTTAAACTGAGTATATAAATCCTCATAATCAATAACAGAATTCAAATCTATCTCAGGAAGCGGAACCAATTTTGGTTGATTCTTCGCTATGGTATTCAATATATTTTCTTTTGCACTCATCTCTTATCTTCTAAGGAGTTCTTTTTATTTTTTGGTTTTCCCATTTTTCAAATACCAATCACGGAACGACTCTTTTGGAGGTTCAGGCATTTCTCTTTGCTTAAACCAAACATTCAATTCATTGTTAACCATAAAAGGGAACAACTTCATAATCCATCTTCCCATTTTACCCGAAAAACGATACAATTTGGGATTAGAAAGTACAATATTCATCCCTTCCATACTTATTTTTTTACTGGCGGCGACATAGCCTTCAGCCGCTATTACCTGTCTCCATTTCCACAACTGTTCGTGAATATTAATTTTCACCGGACAAACATTGGTACAACTACCGCATAAAGTCGATGCAAATGGCAAATCGGCATTGGCTTTCATATCCAAATTTGGGTTCAAAATTGAGCCAATAGGCCCTGCTACCGCGGTATGATAACTATGTCCACCACTACGGCGGTACACCGGACAGGTATTGAAACAAGCCGCACAACGAATACATTTTAAAGAATTCCGAAAATCCTCGCGCCCAAGTTGTCTACTACGTCCATTATCAACGATTACAATATGCATTTCCTGTCCCGGTCTAGGTCTATGGAAATGACTCGAATAAGTAGTTATGGGTTGTCCCGTGGCACTTCTGGCTAATAATCGTAAGAAAACTGACAGATGTTCTGCTTTTGGAATTAATTTTTCAAATCCCATACAGGCAATATGTACCGGTGCAGTATGTGCACCCATATCGGCGTTTCCTTCATTGGTACAAACCACAAATCCGCCTGTTTCGGCAATGGCAAAATTAACTCCTGTAATTGCCAAATCCGATTCTACAAACTTATTACGTAAGTGTTGTCTTGCTGCTTCGGTAAGATATTGCGGATCGTTATTTCCTTTTTCGGTTTGCAAATGCTCATGAAAAGTAGCACTTACATCTTCTTTTTTTAAGTGAATTGCAGGCAATACGATATGACTTGGAGGTTCATTTCGGAATTGAACAATTCGTTCGCCCAAATCCGTATCAACAACCTCAATCCCATTATGTTGCAAATATTCATTCAAATGACATTCTTCGGTAAGCATACTTTTGCTTTTCACAATCTTTTTAATATTGTGTTTTCGAATGATTTCGTGAATGATTTTATTATGCTCGTCACCATCGGCTGCCCAATGTATTTTTACTCCATTGGCGATGGCTTTTTCTTCAAACTCTTTTAGATAATTGGAAAGATTGGAGAGTGTATGATTCTTTATTTGAGAACCCCATTCTCTTAACTGTTCCCACTCTGGTATACCATGAGCTGCTTTGTCTCGTTTCTCACGAACAAACCATAAAGTTTCGTCGTGCCAATTTGTTCTTGGCTCGTCTGCTATAAATTTTTCCGCTAAATCAGAATGTGTTGTTTTCATTTTACTTCTTAAAAGTTTCTTTTAATTCAGCATTTAACAAATATCTTCCTCCCGGCTGAGTCTTGATTTCAATAACATTATTTCCGTTTTGCAACTTACAAACACCTCCAACTTTTGAAAATAATTTTACACTTTCCAATTTTCCATCTTTCCATTTCATATCCACCTCAAAGCCTCCTCTGGCACACAAACCATTTGCTTCACCATTTTTCCATGCCTTTGGAAGAGCAGGAAGTAACTGAATTTTATCTGTTTGACTTTGAATAAGCATCTCTGTCATAGCAGCACTAATTCCAAAATTACCATCTAACTGAAATGGAGGATGATTACAAAATAAATTGGGCAGTGTATTATACTTTAGCAATCCACGCAACATGATTTCGGCACGATCACCTTCGCCCAAGCGAGCCCAAAGGGCACAACGCCAAGGCCAAGTCCATGAACGACGACTATCACCAACAGTAGATTCAACGGTAAAAGGGGTGTTTTCATTTTTTCCAAAATTTCCACTTCGGCTACGCAATGAAATAATAGCTGCTTTGGCAAATTCTGGCGTAGTGGAAATACTAATTTGGCGACCTGGATATACTGCAAAAAGATGTGATGTATGACGGTGTTCATCGTTTGGATCGTCTCGATCTGTTTGCCATTCCTGCAATTGTCCCCATTTTCCAATTTTATTCGAAGCTAAACGGGCTTGCATATCTGCCACTTTCTTTTGATAATCAACATCAATACCCAATGCTTTGGATGCATCGAGATAGTTTTGGAACAAATCCCAAACCAACTGCTGATCCATCATAACACCATCTTCTCTTGGTCCATGTTCTGGCGACCAACCATTAGGGACCATCAATTGACCATCGGGCATTGTTTTTAAATTATCTTCCCAATATTCACAAATCTCTTTGATAATGGGATAAGCCGTTTGTCTCAAGTAATTATTATCTTTAATAAATGCCCAATGTTCATACACATGTTGAGCATACCAAGCACTAGCAGGTATATTCCATTCCCATCCATTTCCGCCAAATATGTTTTGGCTGGTACGAGCCGTCCAACCGCGTGTTTTTTCTCCAAAAGCTTTGCGGGTTGCAATGCGACAAGGTTCTTGAGCTGCAACAATAAAATCAATCAAGGGCAATTGACATTCTGATAAATTAGTCGATTCAGCCGCCCAGTAATTCATTTGTATATTAATATTATTATGATAATCACTTGCCCAAGCCGGTTTATTGCTATCATTCCACAAACCTTGTAAATTAGCAGGCAAACCACCCGGACGAGAACTGCTTGCTAATAAATAACGACCATATTGAAACATCGTTTCTTCCAAATCGGGGTCAACTCCACCAGCTGCATATTTTTTTAATCGTTCGTTAGTTGGCAAAATAGAAGTTGCAGCATCAGAACTTCCTATATTAATATTGACACGCGACAGCAATCCATTCAAATCCTTGACGTGTGCTTCTCGCAACTTTTTGTATCCTTTTGCTTCCGCTGCCAATAATTCTTTTTCAATTAGCGGCATCGGATCTGATCCTCTCCAATTGGATTTATAATCGGGTTTATAGTTGGTACGAGCATCCAAAATCAACACCAAAGAATTACATTTTTCAAAAATCAATTTTGTTCCCTCCACCCACACTTTTCCGCCTTTGTTTTGTACCGAAAGTTTAGCGGCATACTTCAAATTATTAGGCATTTCTCCTTCGAAACTAATGCTGTTTCCTGATGCTTTACTTGAGGCGCCTTGAGCAGAACCCAATGCAATACTTCCCGAAAAAACACTTTTCTTATTAGCTTTATACTCAAAAACCATTACTTGATCCGGATAACTAGCAAAACCTTCACGGCTAATTATAGCCCCATTCATGGTAAAGTTGGTTTGATGAATCCCAGATGAAATATCAAGTGAACGGGAATAATCTGAAAAATTACCTTTATTAGTAAAATCAATCGTTATCTCACCAAAGTTGCGATACGAACCAAAGCCATGATCTCCAGTTTCGTACTTGCCGTCCCAATTGTTGTCTCCTGACCAAAGACTTTGCTCATTAAACTGAATAACTTCGTGTTCTACACCACCAAAAAACATCGCACCCAACCGACCGTTACCAATAGGCAAAGCTTCAGCAAACCATTTTACTGCTGGTTTTTGATACCATATTTTTACAGGTTCATTCTTTTGAGCCAAAGAAATATGACCAACAAATAACATTACTATTAAAAGTAAAAAACTCTTTATTTTTTTCATTATTTTGAATGAATATATTAATAAAAATGACAATCCATAATTAGCACCTCAAATCAATTCGCTTGTCATTTTGTCTGAAAATTTCTTTTGATACCTAAAATTATAATTGATTTATAGCACACTATTCAATATCTCGGCGATATGAATGGTTTTCACTTTGCTTCCATCACGTTTTAGAATTCCTTCCAAATGCATCAGGCAACTTGTGTCTCCACCTGTGATATAATCAACGTCATTGGCTTCATGCTGACTTATTCTGTCTTTACCCATTTTTACGCTTACGGCTTCTTCAAAAACGCAAAATGTTCCTCCAAAACCACAACATTCGTCATTGCGTTTTGGTCTTTTGAGTTCAATTCCTTTGACCATTTTCAACAATGTTTCGGCTTTGGAAAATTCGGGTAACATTCTTTCGGTCATAGAGGAAAGATTTAGCCCTCGCTGTCCGTGGCAACTGTTGTGCAATCCTACTTTATAAGGAAAACTGGCGTTAAGATTTTCTACTTTCAAAATATCAGTAAGAAACTCTGTTAGTTCATAAACTGTATTTCTAATTTTTGTTGCCTCATCTGGATTTTTGTCATCGTGCAAATGTTCTTTTACGTGTAAAACGCAACTTCCTGAAGGAGCAACGATATAATCAAATCCAGCAAAATTTTTGACAAAATTAGTATCGCAACCTTTACCCAAACTTGCAAAGCCACTGTTTGCCATTGGCTGTCCGCAACAAGTTTGTTCTAAAGGAAAAGTAACGTCGCATCCCAATTTTTCCAATAACTGCAATGTGGCAATTCCCACATTTGGATAAAACTGGTCTATATAACAGGGAATGAATAAGGCAATCTTCATTTTTTTGGAGTTAAATTAATGAATTTTTAGCAACATAAGAAACTTGAATTCAACACAATTACGATTACCACATGGTATTCTTACTTAGCTAATATTTTAAAATCATAAAGTTAAAATTGTTCAACCGAATTTATTAGCTCTATATTATCTTTATTTAATCATCAATTGTCTTTTAGTTAAAATTGAACAATTCAACCAAAAGTATTTTTATCTCAAAATCTGCATTAGATTATATTTCGCAAAGAAACACAAAGAATTCGCAAAGTTTCGCGAAATTTCTAAAGCCATTTTCAAGAAGACACTTTTTCTTTGCGAATCTTTGTGTTACCTCTGAGTATCTTCGTGAAAATTATTCTTATTGCTTAATCTGGGTTTATACAGGCTATTTATTTTCCAAAACTATTTTTTCGGCTTCTTTGTCACCATACTTTTTAATTGCATCGATAAGTTTTTGTTTCAACATTACCGTAGTTTTCTCTAAGCCTTTTTTACCATAAATATTATTCATTTCGCTTGGATCTTTTGACAAATCATATAATTCCCATGCATCATGAATTTTGTAAAAACGAATGAGTTTATACTGCTTTGTTTTGACTCCAAAGTGCGGCACTACCGAATGTTCCCCCCATTCGTAATAATGGTAATAGGAATAATCCCTCCATTTTTTTGTTACATCTTTTTTTAATAATGACAAAAAAGAATCTCCCTGAACATCTGAAGGAATGGTAACATTAGCAAAATCCAAAAGAGTTGGCGCAAAATCAACATTTTGAACAATATCATTGTTTTTAGAATTCGGCTTAATCATAGGCGGATATTTGATTATCAACGGCGTTTTAAACGATTCCTCGTACATGAAACGCTTATCAAAAAAACCGTGTTCACCCAAATAAAATCCTTGATCTGATGTATAAACAACAAGCGTGTTTTCTTCCAGACCATTTGCTTTTAGGTAATCCATTAATTCGCCAATATTTCTATCCAATGAAACAGCTGTACTCATATAATCATGCATATAGCGTTGGTATTTCCACTCTATAAGCTCCTTTCCGCTAAGATTTCTTTTAAAAAAATCCTCTTCAATTGGTTTGTAATAAGCATCTACTTTGGCCCTTTGCTCTGGTGTCATACGAGAAAAATTTTCGCTTCCCATATCCTTATCAGGCTGAACTTTCAAGTCATATCCCAATCGCATTGTATTGGCAATATTCATATCCTGATGTGCAGCAGCATACCTGTTTTCATAATTATCATAAAAATTCTTTGGTAATGGAAATTTATAATCGTCCAAAACATGAGTATCCGGCAACCAAATACGATGTGTAGCTTTATGTCCTACCACCAAACAAAAAGGTTTTGACTTGTCTCTTTTGTTAAGCCAATCTTCAGAAACCTGAGTAATGATATCGGTTACATATCCCTGAACACGTTTTTTGCCTTGTCCTTTTACAAAGAAATCGGGATTGTAATAATACCCCTGTCCTTCTAAAATTTGCCAAAAATCAAACCCTTGAGGCTCGCTTTCCAAATGCCATTTTCCAATCCACGCCGTCTCATAACCATTTGCTTTTAGCTGTTTTACAAAAGAATCCTGAGAAGAATCAAATGTACTCGTATTGTCCTTGAAACCGTTTACATGACTGAATTTCCCCGTAAGAAATGTTGCGCGGCTGGGACCACAAATCGAATTGGTCACGCAGGCATTAGTAAAAAGCATTCCCTGACTGGCCAACTTATCGATGTTTGGAGTGACCTTATAAGGGGCTCCGTAGGCTCCAATCGATTGATATGCATGATCATCTGAAATGATTACGATTATGTTTGGTTGTTTTTTTGCCCCTTGTCCATAACTTACAAACGAAATGAACATTGGGAAAATTATATAAAGAAAATAGGTTACTTTTTTCATAGTAATTTGTAATTATTTTATATTTAATTCGTTGATAAATTAAACCATTCCGTTTTTTATTTAGTAGATTTTGAATGAATTATAAGAAAAGCTGTCAATCAAAACGCATTGTTATTTCAACTCATAAATTTCTTTTCCTCTTTCCACACCTGCTTCATTAAAAACATCAATCGAAAAGTAGTATTTTGACTTGCTATTCAAATCATTAATATCCAATGACGTATTCGAATAAACCATTCGATTCATATACATTTTATCTTTTGCAACTCCATAACGGATATTATAACCAATCGCAGTTGGAATTTTTGACCAATTCAATTTCACTTTATTTCCATTTGCAGCATCTCTTACTATGGAAAAATCTTTCGCTTGCTGATTCAGCTTTTTGCCACCGTTACCAAAGACCCTAAAATCATACAATGCAAACATTCCATCAGGAACATGGATATTGGTTATTCGAACGTAACGGGCTTTTACGGCTTTTTCGATTTCAACATAATCATGTGATAAATCTTCTTTATTATTTGATTTATCAATCAAAGTATCCCATTTTAATTTATCATTGGAATATTCAACAACATATTGAAAACCTCCCAAATCAGCCCTCCCTTTGGCTTTGCCCAAATGTTCGGCAAAATTAATTTGTACTGCTCTTATTGTCAAAGGCTGAAGCAAATCAACACTAAACCATTCCCCTTTATTGGCGGTTTCGGCACTCCAATACGTTCTTAAATTTTCATCGACGGCTTTTTCTGATTTAAAATCCCCCATCGAGGACGAAGTTTCTGTTGGTTTTTTATACGATAATAATACCCAACCTGTGAAAAGTGATTTTGAATTTTTAACTTCTTTTTTCGGAATGATGTGCGGATAATCTCCAAAATAAGAATCACAAAACAGTACTCCATCTTTATCAAAACCCGCAGGAAACATCCCTAAACGGCGCTCAAAATTATGTTTGATGATTGGTGAATGAACACAGGTAACATGCCAATAATTTGAAAAATTATCCGAAAAAGTGCTGCCATGTCCAATTCCAGTTACAAATCCCTTCGCTTTTTCCGAAAAAGGATTACTTTGAGCTACTTCAAAACCAGATAGCGGATTGTCTGAAACGCAAACCCCATCTACATAACTATCAGCAAATGTTGCATATTGCAAATAATACTTTCCATTATGTTTTGTCATCCAA
The DNA here is from genome assembly GCF_001761465.1 of Flavobacterium gilvum. Taxonomy (NCBI): domain Bacteria; kingdom Pseudomonadati; phylum Bacteroidota; class Flavobacteriia; order Flavobacteriales; family Flavobacteriaceae; genus Flavobacterium; species Flavobacterium gilvum. The sequence goes on from NZ_CP017479.1 coordinate 3,508,973, forward strand.
GGTCCTTCAACCAACATATTTGTACTCTTCAATCCAATATTATTCCAAGCATATTTTGTACTTGGGGCATGTATTTCTTTAAGCTCACCAATTGTTTTGAAACCGTTTTTAACATCCAATTCTACTCCCATTGTTGGACGAACACACCCATAATACAAATACAATCGCTGATCATCATCTAGAAACAAGCATAAATCCTGAAATCCTTTGGGCCAAATATCAAGAGGAAAAGGATTCGATTCATTAGCAATTGTCCATTTTCCTTTTTTTGGATCATCTGTTTTGTAAATCCATTTACAATCCGTAGTCGCAAAATACAAACTATCTCCGATCACAACCGCAGTTGGCGCATAGGCTTCTAATGGCAAATCATTTGTTGTTATAAAATCCCATTTCAACAAATCTTTTGAAACCCAATACCCTCCTGACTTTGAGGCGAACAAATAATATTCGTTTTTAAAAACAACCATAGTCGGATCGGCAGCTTCTCTAAAAGAATCATATTCTCCTTTTTTCATATCCCTACCAGGCATTTTGGCACCCCAACTATAATCTTTATACGCCAAAGGGTCTATTGAAAACCGATAGGAAATATTCATCGGATTACAATAGGTAGCTGGTTTAAATTGCGCTTGCAGCATCATTGGAAAAATAAAAAACAACCATTTATTTTTCTTCAAAATCGAATCAAAAAAAATTGTTTTCATAAATTTTAAGATTATTTAATAGGAGCCTACGAATGTTATTTTTTAAATTTTCAAAAATATTTATTGCATTTTGGCTGGTGTTCTGTTATTTTTCCCTTCACGCTTAGTAATGGCATCACCCATATCTTCTCTTGCCAATTCAGCGTATTTCAAAATTTCTTCAACCACTTCGGGATACTGACTTTGCACATCTTGTATTGTTCCGGGATCATGAATAAGATCGTATAATGCCAATGGAACTTTTACATAAGGTACTTTTCCGGGAGTTCCATCTTTTCCAGGTATTGCCTGACTATAAGCCTGTGAACTGTGTGGCAAAACCAATTCCCAAGTTTTATAACGAATAACCTTCAAACTATTAAGATCATAATACACATAAAATAAATCACGAGGAGACTTGTTAGTTTTACCTGTTAATAAGGGTAAAAAGTTAAGTCCATCTATTTTTTCTTTGGGTAAATTGGCATTCGTTGCAGCGACAATGGTTGGCAAAATATCCATATTGGTCATCAATTGATTGGATACCGTTCCCGATGCAATTTTTCCCGGCCAACTAATGTAGCAAGGCACTCTGGTTCCTCCGTCCCAAGCGGTTCCTTTGCCTTCACGCAAACCACCGGTAGATCCGCCATGATTCCCATAAGAAAGCCAAGGACCATTGTCACTTGTTACGATTAGCAATGTATTTTTGTCAAGACCATTTTTCTTAAGAGTTTCCATTATTTTTCCGACTGACCAGTCAATTTCACTGACTACATCGCCATACAAACCTCCTCCCGATTTGCCTTTAAACTTGGATGAAACTGCCAAAGGCACATGTGGTAAGGGATGCGCTAAATACAGAAAGAAAGGTTTATTTTTATTTTTTTCAATAAATGCTTCGGCTTTTTCTGTGAGTGTGGTTGTAAGTTTTGAAGCTTCTTCCAAATTTGGTATAGTTCCCACTTGCGTATCTCCTTCATAAATAGGAAGCTGCGGGCATTTACCTCTCCAATCATTTGGAGTATCTGGCGGAACTGGATTTCCTTTATAATCCACAGGCCAATAATCATGTGAATACGGAATTCCGTAAAAAGTATCAAAACCATAATGAATAGGAAGAAATGGCGCTTTTGATCCCAAATGCCATTTTCCCAACATTCCGGTTACATACCCTTTATTTTTCAGCAAAGTAGCAATCGTTTCCTCTTTGGGATTCAATGCCGTCGTATCCCAAGGTGCAAGAGCAAATCCTACTCCAAGTCTGGTGGGATAACAACCCGTTAGCAAAGCAGCCCTAGAAGCAGTACACACAGCCTGAGCCGCATAAAAATGGGTAAAACGCATTCCCTCATTGGCTAATTTATCAAAATTAGGCGTTTCGTAACCAACACTCCCATATGGCTTTGTATCTGCATAACCCATATCATCCATCAAAATAACTATGACATTGGGTTTTCCTTGATTGGTCTGCTTTTTTTGAGCATTAACTGTAATAATCCCTAATAAAGCAATTAAAAAGAAAACATTTTTTCTAAACTTAATAATTCTCATCTTGTGGTATTTTAATTCTAATTTATCAATATTTCATCGGCAAATAACCAAGGTTTTTGTTTTTCCTCGTTATGCCCTGTTGGAGTATCTCCTAAATTTTTGGCCGTTATACGCAATTTCATCATTTTTTGCTGTGGCATTTCAACTTTAAATTCCTTGAAAATATCTCCTTTTTCTGTAGGTAACACTGTATTTGTTAATGTTTTGATTTCTTTAAAATTAACACCATCTTCTGAAATCTCAAATTTAACCCATTTTGGTAAAAAAATCCACTTTGCCCAATTTTGCAAACAACCTAACGAAATACTATTTCCAACAATTCCGTCACCAAAATCGATTGTCGCAACGATGTCGTTTTCCTGAAATCCATGCCAGTTTTTGGTAATTTCCTTTGTTCCTTTTATACCATCAATCAAGGCATTATCTCCGCTGGCCTTGTAAGAACTGCTGTATTTTTTTTCATAAGTTAATTTTTTTCCAAATGCCTTATTGTAAACAAAAGACTGTTCGGCTGGTTTTGGAGTCATCACTTTATTATCCAAAACCGTAATTGCTTTAATTGTCATTGACTTATCAATGCTAATCGGTTTTTCATATTTAAGACTTGAAGTTGTGGGAATACTACCATCGGTTGTATAATAAATTACAGCATCTGGATTTTCAGTATCAAGCACTATCGATAAAACATTGTTTTTTGTGGCAGTCGAAATCAGAGTTCTAAAATCTCCCTTCGAATATTTCAGTCCTTTAACCTCAAAACTTTTGAAATAGGGATTTAAGCGCTGTCTAAATTCTTTCCAATCCCGTTTTTCTTTTGGAGACCACATTACTTCGGAAATAGCCAATAAACGAGGCAATGTCATGTATTGCAAATGCTCGAATGTAGGTATATATTCTGTCCAAAAATTGGCTTGTGATCCCAAAACATGTTTGGCTTCTTCGGCATTCAACTCAGACGGAATAGGTTCATAGGCATACACATTCTTCAATGTACTAACACCCCATCCTCCTACTGGTTCCACTTCTGGATCACCCTGAGGACGATTAAGGTAACAAGGATCACCAGGCGTCATGATTACATCATGATTTAATTTTGCTGCGTCAATTCCTCCTTTTTCGCCTCTCCAACTCATTACGGTTGCATTTGGCGCCAAGCCACCTTCTAAAATTTCATCCCACCCAATTATAGATTTCCCTTTAGAATTGATGTATTTCTCCATTCTGGAGATGAAATAACTTTGCAGCCCGTGTTCATCCTTCAATCCTTTTTCTTTTATCAAATTTTGACAAAATTCACTTCTTTTCCAAGCTTCTTTCGGACATTCATCACCTCCTATGTGAATATATTTTGATGGAAATAAAGGCATAACTTCGTCTAATACATCTTCCAAAAACTTAAAAGTATACTCTGTAGGAGCATAAACATCTTCAAAAACACCCCAAGTTTCCTGAACAAATTTTACTCTTCCCTCAGCCAATTCTTTTCTTGATTTTAACGAAAAAACAGTATCTCTGAATTTAGTTCTCTCCTTCGGAAAACAACTCAACTCGGGATAAGCCGCAATGGCAGCACTAGAGTGTCCGGGCATCTCAATTTCGGGGATAATGGTAATTGCCCTGTCTGAAGCATATTTAACCAATTCCTTTACCTGTTCTTGAGTATAAAAACCGGCAACAGGAACATTCGTATTTCCTTTTCCGGGATACCTGCTAATGATTGTTCCATTACGAACCGAACCAATCTCTGTCAATCGAGGGTATTTCTTGATTTCGATTCTCCAGCCTTGGTCTTCGGTCAAATGCCAATGAAGTACATTCATTTTGTAAGAAGCCATCAAATCGATGTATTGCTTCATCATGTCGACAGTAAAAAAATAACGGCATACATCAAGCATAACCCCTCTCCATTGAAAACGGGGATAATCTTTTATTTCCATAGCAGGAATCTGTACCCAATTTTTTCCTTGTTCCAAAGGCAATGTTTGTACCAATGTCTGCATTCCGTAAAACAACCCTTTTGATGTATTGGCTTTTACAGTAATATTTGCAGGAGAAACATTTATTGTATAACCTTCTTCACCCAATTCATTGTTTTTTTCAATAAGGAAACAAATCTTTTTAGAACCTTTGGCAGCACTATTTTTTATTTTAACCTTAGAAACTTTATTGAGATAATTTTCAAAAAACAAAGCTACTTTCTGAACCTCTTTATCTGATTTTGAAGATTCAATAGCTGTTTTGTCATCAACTACAAAACTCCCTTTTTTCACATTTAAACTTAGCGGCTGCGGTATAATATTCACTGATTGTTGTGCCTGAATAAGAGTAGTAAACAACAACCCGATAAAAAGAATTCTTTTTTTCATTCTATTTTTTATTTTCATTTAATTTAAAACAAACCACAAACGAATTATAGTCTGCTGTTGGGTGCTCCCCTCCTTGTGATGGTTCTTTGATTGACGCTGCTGCAAATAATGCTGCTGGTTGTCCTTTTTCGTCTATATAAACAAAAGGGCGTTCAAGATGAGCCAATTGAATAATTCCGTCTTTGGTTTTTAACTCACGTAGCGAAATCAAAGGATTTTGGGCACCTTTCCAGTTTACCCCATCTTCGGAAGTGATAAGCGCCAATGCACCAAACTGAGGGACTAATTTTTTGCTATTGGAATAATATTTTACTGCGGCGTAATATCTTTTTCGTTTTTTGTCGTACCACATACACGGATCTTCGCAAGCCATATCGGCATTGGTAAACACATCGCTTACAATGGTAAATTTCCCATCTGGAGTATCACTGACCGCCATCCAAAAAGTCATGTTTCCAACATTGGGTTTACGCGATTTAAACATCATGTAATATCTCCCGTCATGTCCCTGAGTAACTGTTGGATTGGTTGTTACTTCAAAAGTTTTTACGTTATCAGGCTGCATTAAAGGTTCTTTTGGCTTTATGTATTTTCCGTTAATAAAATCGGCTATATGATTAGCCTTGACAACACCTATTTTTTGGGTACAATTGTATTGCAACCAATGTTTCCAGTCTTTTGTTTTTTTGGTGTCATTTTCAAACAAAGTTGGATCGTACGAATTGGAAATGTAATACAAGTAATACGTCTTCTTGAATTTTCTTATTTGCGGATTATGGAATGTAAATTTATCCCAATCATTGTTTCCTTTGGATTTCAAAATTGTGGCCACATATTTATAAGGACCATCAATCTTATCGGCTACTGCGCAGGCAATTTCTGAATATTTGTTCCATCCGCTAAATCCATTAAAAATATAATTCATAGGATCATCGGTATCGGTTCTATTTCCGTGCGACCATCGAGAATAAAACATATAATATTTACCGTCTTCTCCTTTAATTACACTGCTACACCAAGTATAATAATCTGGTGAAGAAAAGAATTCTGAAGTATCAACCTGTCCAATTATTTTTTGAAAATCCAAATTATCTTGGGCTGATGCAATGAAATGAATCAAACAGAATATTGCGACCAATTTTAGCTTTTGCATAATTAATTTATCCTTTATAAAACAACTTAAATTTTAAACTATTCTATTTTTTTTAATCAAATTGTTAAATCGATTTAGTGAAAAAGTCAAATTTACCCAATTGTATTTTAAAAACATGAATAAATTAAGTTTTTTTGATTAAAAAATTTAAACGATTTATTCAAATCGTCTATAGCCTAACTCCGCACCTCCACTTACCGGCATTATATTCCCGGTTATAAACCGTGCTTTATCCGAAACAAGAAAAACACAGGCATCTGCAATAACATCACCATCTGGACAATGTCCCAAAACATGAATGTCGTCCAGATATTTTTCAATTTTGCTAGGATCTTTTTGTTGTTTTGCCCATTCCCGCAACATGGGAGTCCATACTCCGGCAGGTGCCACAGCATTAACCCTTATTTTATATTTGGCATAATCCAGAGCCATAGATTTCGTCAGTGCATTTAAAGCTCCTTTTGTCGCCGAATAAGCGGCGTGATTTTCTTGACCTATTTCCGCAACAACACTACTGGTGTTTAAAATACAACCTTTCGTTTGTTTTAAAGCTTCTAAACCATAACGAGTAGTGTAGAAAACTCCTTTTAGATTAATATTAAATAGTTTATCCCACTCATATTCATCGGTTTGATCTAATGATTTTGAAGGGCTTGCAATACCGGCGTTGTTGTGAATCACATCAATTTTGCCATATTGCTTTAAAGTAAACTTGATTGCATTTTCCACATTGGATGAAATAGAAATATCACCAAAAAAAGTACTATGTCCTTCTCCTAATATTTTCATGGATTCAATCAATGAAGCTTCGTCATTGGCCATAATCATAACTTTGGCTCCTGCTTCGGCATATTTTTTTGCACATTCCAAACCAATGCCCATTGATCCTCCTGTAAGAAATATAATCTTATTATCTAATAGCTGCATAACTATTTCGTGTTTTTAATTAGTGTGGAAAACTTCTTCCATATTGGTCCATACTTGTTTTTTGCTTGCTGCTTCTGGTAACGGAATTTGTGTTGGATCTGTTTCTTTCCACCAACGTTGTGTAATACTGTCGGCAGCCATTTTTTTCATATCCTTATCAAAATCATTGCCTGTATAATCAAAATAACTGAACAAAAAATATTGGTCACCTATTTTTTGAATGTATATCGAATAATTATGAATATTACAATCCTTCAATTTATTCAAAACACCAGGCCAAACTTTGGCATGCAATTTTTTATAATATTCTATTTTATCCGGCTTAATTCCAGTTACCATTCCAACTCGTTTGCCTACTTTGATCGGTTCTGTCTTTTTTACATCATTACAGCTAATCAAAGTCAGAAAGGCAATCAGTATTATAAAATTTATTTTTTTCATACTTATTCTTTTTTTTATCTAAAAATCCAAAATAATCCTGCCATCAAAAGCAATAATAAGGCCGACAGTGTTTTATAATTTCCAATTCCGCTCCAACCTTTGCTTTGCAAGGGTTCAAGAAAAGATTTCCAATATAATTTTTCGCTTTGTTCTGTATGTTGAACTGGATACACATAGGAGAAAACAACCTGCATCACGAAACAAGCCATAAAAAGATAGAAAGCCATCATCATAAAAGGAATCTGGGCTAATGATGTATCTACATATAATTTATTTACCGTAAAAACAATTGCTCCCAATGCCGAGCCAATCCACAATGTTAATTTTGCCGACTGGGCTGATGCTTTTTTCCAAAATACACCAAGAAGAAATACACAAGTAATTGGAGGCGCTATGTGAGCGATAATGTCATTCAATCCGTTAAAAATACTTTCGTATCTGTTAAGCAAAGGCAATAACATCAACGAAAAAACCAATGCTACTCCGGCAGCTATTTTGCCCACGCGCACCAATTTTACATCACTTGTATTAGGGCGATAACGTTTATATATATCATACCCAAACATTGTAGAAATCGAATTTAAAGCTCCTGAAACCTGACTCATTAATCCCGATAATAATGCCGCTACCAAAATACCAACCAAGCCTGTTGGCAACAATTGTGTTATCATCAAAGTATAAATTCCTTTACTGTTCACGATTGTTTTTCCTGTTTCATCAATAGATTGCAAGGCACTGATATCCAATTTTCCTGATTGTGCCAAGGTATATGCGAACAAACCCGGAAGGATAAAAATAAAGACAGGTAATATTTTGATAAATCCGCAAAACAAAGGCCCAACTCTCGCGTGATTTTCATCCTTTGCTCCCAAAACACGCTGAACAATTGTCTGATCGGCGCACCAATACCAAATTCCGAGTACAGGATAACCCAACATAACGGCATACCAAGGCATTCCGCTAGGGTCACCATGAGGCCGAAGCATTGAGAGTTTGTTCATTTCGCCTGTAGATTGCAATACATCGACCATAGGCTGCCAACCTCCCATTTTGAAATAAGCGGCAAAACTTATAATGGCAGCACCAGTTATTAGTACCACAGTCTGAATGGACTCAGTAATTACAACCGCTTTTAGTCCGCCAACGATCGTATAAATAGCCGTTATTACAGAAATCACAATGACACTGGTATACAAATCCACATTGAATAATGTTTTTAAAACAATACCTCCAGCCAGCATCGAAAAAGCGATATGAATAATAATGGCAGACACTATCGAAATAACCACCAACCAGTCACGGCTGGAACGGTCATATCTACGTTCCAAAAAATCGGGCAATGTAGCAACTCCTGATTTTATATAAAAAGGTGTGAAAAACAACGCCAGCAATATCAGTGTAAAAGCCGCCATCCATTCAAAATTTCCATTAAGCAAACCGGAATCAAAACCGCTTTGAGCCAAACTCACCAAATGCACCGTAGAAATATTGGTGGCAAAAAGAGCCAACCCAATCGAAGGCCATTTTAGCGATTTGCCTGCCAAAAAATATTCTCTGGCGGCATTCTCCCTGTTCTTCCTTTTATGGTGAATTCCGTAGGACAACCCTATTATTAGGATTCCTATAACGTAACAAATACTGATTATAAGATCTGTGGTTTCTATCATTGGTTAGTTAATTTAATAATTTAGATAATGTGATAATTTGATAATGTGACAATTAGTAAATTGACTAATTATCACATTGACTAATTAACTAATTGCTAATTTAAAATTCTTTCAAATCACAACTACTACCGGGTTCCATAGGCGTTTTATACACTCCGCCTTTAATATTCACCGGATGCACGAAATGTTTTTGAAGATGTGGAATATGTTCCAAAAACAAAGCTTCGTGTCCCATCGAAATATGATTGAATAACACCAAATGCTGGTGCAATTGTCCCATATCACCTACGTGAGGAACTACTGGAATTCCATATTTTTTGCACAATAAACTCACCGAAATAAATTCACTCACCCCACCAACTCTCACTGCGTCTACCTGCATAAATCCAGCACTTTTTGTTTGAAGGTAATTCTTAAAAATAATACGGTTCGGAACGTGTTCACCCAATGCTAATTTTGTTGGAGCTATGGCTTCTGCCAAAACTTTATGCGCTAATACATCGTCTGGATGCGTTGGTTCTTCAATCCAATACGGGTTCATCGATAGGAATTGAGGACAAATCTCCAATGCCTGCGGCAATGTCCATTGTTGGTTGGCATCCAACATAATTGTGGCACTATCACCTGCGGCCTCTCTTACAAGGTGCGAACGACGAATATCGCGTTCAAATTCTTTGGAACCTACTTTCAATTTCATGGCGGTAAATCCCTCGGCCATTGCTTTGTGGACATTTTCCCTTACTTTTTCATCGCTGTAATTAAACCAGCCAATAGAAGTATCATATCCCGGATATCCTTTTTCTATAATTTTAGAACGCTCTTCTTTCCCTCCTATATTCGATTGCAACAATTCGATTGCCTGCTCCTTGGTCATTTCATCTTCCAAATAAGAAAAATCCAAAGTATTTACAATTTCCTCTGGTTTCAAATCAATCAATAATTTCCAGAGAGGCACTCCCCTTTTCTTTGCCCATAAATCATAACAGGCATTGGTCACCGAAGCCAATCCCAGATGCGCCACACCTTTATGGGGACCCAACCAGCGAAACTGTTGCTCATTGGAAAGCTCATTGAAAACTTTTCCAAAATCAGCCATTAATTCTTCTATGTCTCTTCCTTTTAATTGATCGGCAAAAAATTGTGCCGCCTTACAAACCAAATCATTTCCTTCTCCCAAGGTAAAGGCAAATCCGGTTCCTGTATGTCCGCTGTCGTCATGCAAATTTGTAACGGCATACGAATAGATTGGGTTTCTGTGAATGGCATCACTTCCCGCTCCGCTCCCCAAAGGATAGCGAGCATCAGCTGTTGATATCTTGAAAATCATTTGATAGTAAATTAATTATTTATAATAGGTAATTTTTCGGCATTTTTATCCAGTTCCAAAACAATCACTGAATTTATAGCATCTGGCAAAACTTTTGGTAAATTGATCAATACTCCAAAATCTTTATTTTGGGCAAATGAAACAACATCACCATTCATGAACTTCGCCGATTTTATTTTGGCATCAGCCAAAACCGGCAGAATAAGTTTATCTGCATTTCTTTCAAAAATATGCAAGTAAATAACATTTCCTTTTCGAGTTGTAGCATAAGTACTGTTCGGTTTATAAGGTCCTCCTTTGGTTCCATAAATAGAAGTTCCATATTTACCAAGCCAAACTCCCATTTCTTTCAATCGCTCGATTTGTCTGGCTTCTATTCGACCATCTGCCATTGGGCCGACATTGAACAGTAAATTTCCGTTACCACCCGCCGTTTTTGCCAAAGTTTGAATACATTCCTTTAAGGTTTTCATCTTGTCGTTGGATTTCCAAGCCCATTGATTGCAAATCGTGATACAACTTTCCCATGGGAAGTTCATTTCAATATTTCCAATCCTTTGTTCTGGTGTATCAAAATCACCCACCATCTTACTGTGATCTACTGTATTATCACCAATTCCAGATATTTCTTTACCCAAGCGATTATTAATAATTAAATCTTTCTTAATACTTTTCAGATATTGATATATATCAACTCCCATTTCATTAGTCCATGCGTCTTCCCACATACCATCAAACCAAAGCATATAAGGATCGTAATTGACAACCAACTCTTTCAACTCATTTTTCATCGTCTGTCTAAATTTATCCATATTTGCATTTGGATCAATTTTTTTTGCTCTATCATGCAGGGGATAATTCTTGTCATGCCAATCTAAAACCGTGAAGTAGATACAAAATTTAATGTCGTACTTTTTACAAGCTTTGGCTAATTCCCCAACGATATCCTTTTTAAATGGCGAATTCATAATATTATAATCCGAAAAAGCAGTTGGCCAAAGGCAAAAACCATCATGATGTTTTGCCGTAATTGTTATATACTTCATACCCGCATCTTTCGCCGTTTTTACCCAAGCATCGGCATCAAACAATATGGGATTAAATTCTTTGTATAGATTATCATAATCTTCCGTTTTGACTTCATTTCCTCGGCTCCAGCCAATTTCGGTACCACGAAGAGTAACTGGTCCCCAATGAATAAACATTCCAAAACGCTTATCCATAAAATCATCCATCACCGCTTTTGAAGTTTTAATATCTGCACCCAACTGCTGAGTACTTGTCGTACTTGGCAGTTGAGCATTTGCAGACATACAACCTATCAAAACAAAAAAAACATAAAAAACCAATTTGTCCAACCAGTATCTTCTTGCATTCATGCAATTCAACACATACAATTGCTGTCTCTTTATATATATCAAAATCTTTTTCACTTAATTTTTTTTTTTAATGAGCTATTGTAAGCAAATTTATCGGTAACTTATTTCAAATTAAATAGTGTATTCAATTATTATAATGGACAATCTTATTATTATTTGTTAAAAAAACGACTCAGAGTATCTAAAACTCATATTTATAACTTTTTTAATAAAAAAACAGAACCTGTAATTCTTTATTTTATCAAATACCACTAACTATTTAACAATTATAATTCCGTTTCAACATCAATTATACATAGAAAGACGTTTTGATTATTATCCTTATAAATTATTATCTTACTAAAGACAAAACCTGAAAAAAACCATTTGGAAAATGATTTATAAATGCTCATTAAAATAATTAATCAAACAAAATAAAATTGTATTTTAGCACAAATTGCTTTTTTACAACATTCCAAAGAATATGAAAATTTTTAAACAGCGAGATGGATTTCAAGGTGAAAAATTAATATCGTTACCCGATACTATTTGGCAAAAAGCCATAAAAGAAAATCCAGTGCTAAGTCACTTATACATAACTCATATTGGTTATTTCCCAAAGGCAGCTTATCATTTTAGAAAACGAAAAAGCGGATGCACTGATAACATTTTTATTTATTGTTTGCGAGGCAAAGGTTGGTACACGATTAATGACAGACGTTTTGATGTCAACCCTAATCAATTTTTTATAATTCCGGCAACCAATGAACCTCTAAGTTACGGAGCCGATGAAAATGATCCGTGGACTATCTACTGGATTCACTTCAGCGGTTACGACATGGATACATTCAATTCAAGTTTCAACATAGGCTTATTGGATGGCCCTCACCAAATTGCCTACAACGAAAAAGGAATAAATTTATGGGAATCAATGTACCAAAATCTAGAAAAAGGTTATGGTAAAGAGAACATTACCAAAGCTAATTTATGCTTATATCATTTTATCGCGTCGTTTCTGTTTCCTGATGTAAATATTAATGAAAAGAAACAGGACGAAAAAGACTCCATCAGCAACACGATTGCATATATGAGAACTAAATTGGCCGAAAAACTCACATTGGAAGATCTAGCTCTCATGAACGACCTCTCACCTTCGCACTTTTCATTACTATTCAAAAAAAGCACTGGAATGGCTCCGTTGGATTATTTTATCCATTTGAAATTACAACAGGCCTGTTTGCAATTACTGACATCTGAGATTAAGGTAAAAAAAATTGCTTCTGATTTGGGATATGATGACCCTTATTATTTTTCGAGACTATTCAAAAAATACATGAATATGTCCCCATTACAATATCGTTTTTCGCCTGCTTCAAAATCGTCGTAAGAGATTGTAGTTTTTTTTTAACTTTCTTTAAACAAATAAAAAATCTCCTGTCCGAGACATTACTATGAATGACTCAAACAGGAGATTATTTTTTTGATTGTAATCAAATAATCAGATTACCATCCTGGATTTTGTTTTATGTTTGGATTAAGTACAATTTGATTGGTTGGAATCCATTCCAAATAGTATTTATCCAACCATCCTTTACCAATTTTGGTAGGATCGTCAAAACGTTTTACGTAACCCTCATTCGCATTGGCAGTGAAGTCTCTGTTTACCAACGGAAGGATTGAAGCATTCCATTTAGCACTTGGAGTTGCAAGAACGTTACCATTGGCATCAAGATTTCTCCAATTAGCTCTTATAACATAAACCCCCAAATTAGGCTGATTTACATAATATGGAGCTTTTTTCCAACGACGTACATCTTGGAATCCAAATCCCATACCCATCAACTCAGACATACGTTCACGACGGATTTCCCACAATACTGGAGCAACCGTTTGGTCACGTGCTGTATCCCATCCGGCATCAATATTGGCAACTATCATATTGGCAACACCCACTCTTGGACGCAATTTATTAATAGTTATATCAGCAATTGACTGAGTAAACTGCCCTCTTTCATAACTGGCTTCAGCCAAGTTCAACAATGTTTCTTCAATCCAAAAAACAGGTTTATCAGCAACGTTTCCGTTAACATCATCATCCCATGTATGGTAATTTCTCCATAAAGTATAACCAGTCCATGAACCAAATTGAGGAGCCCCAACATCGGCAATATTCGGAGAGTTAAAACTAGTCGATGCTCCACCAAACCAAAGCACAGGAAGATTCTTAGATGTACCAGGGAAAGCAGTTTTCACAACATTAATAAATTCCATATTATCAGTAACATCAGGATCTCCCGCATAATACCCTACAGAATTGTAAGTTGAACCATCGCTATAACTTGGATTTGGTGACCCTCCAACAATACTAAGCTTTCTACTATAAGGAGGAACAACTGTTCCTATCAAACGCAAATCACGGTTACGAAATTCCTTAAACATTGTTCTATCTCCTTGATAAAGAGGCGAAGTCGAAATTGGTCTACCATCTTTACAAAGATAATTCTCAACAGTACATTTTGGCATATCATAAGCCAAAGCAGTAGTTTTTTCATAACGGCTACTGAAATGTGTGAAAACACCTGGCTCAAATTGCTTGTACAAGATAATCCCTGGATAAGTTGATAAATCATTAGAGTTTAACAACTGATCATAACTAGCGGCAACACTAGGATATTTGGCAGCTAATAATTTAGACACACGAATACACTCATCCAAATATTTATCAGAATCCCCTAGTCCATGGTATTTTCTCCATGTTCCTTCGAACAGGAAGAAACGAGACATCAAAGCTTGTACACAAGCGGTATTGATTGTGTTTACACCATCTCCAGCAGGTCTAATATGCGTTTCGGCCCATTGTAAATCGGCTAATACATGATCTGCGACTTCTTTACGAGGAGTACGAGGACCGTAAATAATATCTGTATCATCTTCTTGAACAACTTGATCAATCCAAGGCACATCCCCAAAACGAGAAATCAACTCATAATACGAATAAGCTCTCCAAAACAACCCTACTGAACGGTAATGATCTTTGTCGGCTTGGGACATTTTACTCCCATCAATATTTTGAAGCATTAGATTAGCACGCTTAATAGCGCTAAAAGTCCAACCGTTTCCAGTTGCTCCAGTCACTTTTAATTGTGTACGCATCTGATTACCATCAACCGTTTTATTTTTCGAAGTAAGCCACCCCCCAAGCATATCTCCATTATAATTACTTTGGTTAGCATCCATACCTCGGTAAAAATTGTTCGTGTCAGTAAATACTCCATAATAACCCCAAGCAAAAGTCTTGAAATTCTCTGCTGTTACAAAAGCCGTTTTTTCCGAAAGGGCATCTTTTGGATATTTCTCCAAAAAATCATCATTGCAACTCGCCAAAGCAAGCATTGCAGTGATTCCTAATATATATTTTTTCATTTTCATAATTTTTTTCAGTATTAAAATGTCATATTTAGACCAAATGATGTAGTCTTATAAAAAGGATACCCCCAACTTAAGCTCTCTGGATCTCTTCCTTTTTCAAGATGCGACCAAGTGTATGGATTTTCAACAGAGCAGAATACTTTAAAGGAATTCAGACCTGCCTTTTTTACAAATTTTGACGGTACATTGTATCCAAACGTTACGTTTTTCAAACGCAAGTATGAAGCATTCACTAAATAACGATCTTGAATTTTGGTATTACTACCAACGTTCGCATTTTCGTTATAAAGACGCGGATAGGCCGGATTAGGATTAATTGGTTGCCAATTACCATTAGCAGGATCAATCGGTTGCCAGTAATCTAACTGGTGTGAATACACAGTTGCAAAGTTTCTATCAAGAAGAGGGAAATGCAACATATCTGAAACCCAAGCATCACGTTTTCCTACTCCGTTCATTGCAAAAGACAAATCAAAGCCAGCATAATTCACCCCTCCATTTATACCATAAGAATAGCGGGCAGTAGTATTCCCAATAACTTGTCTATCTCCTGGATCATCTACTGTGTTCATACCAGCGTCAATTTCATTCGCTTTTGAAGTTCCTTTGTCAGATAAGTTTTTATATTTTACATCTCCTGGACGTACAGCTGTTCCTTTGATTGAAGTTACTCCATCTTTAAGTACCCAATTATTTGTTTGCCACCCGTCTTTAAAATCTTCTATAGTATAATACCCGTCATTTTTGTACCCCCAGATTTCACCTAATTTCTGACCCACATAATAAGTAGAAGTATTTGTATATTCTGCTGATAACAGACGAGATGCATTATCATATTTGGTAATTTCAGTTTGCGAATCATATAGATTCACCCCTACATAATACCCTACTTGGCCTATTTTGTCTCTCCAGCTCAAAGAAGCTTCCCATCCTTTGGTTTCCAAATCGGCTGCATTTTGAAGTGGAGCCGTTGCCCCCACTACAGCAGGCAATTCCATACCTGGAGCCAACATCCCTGTTGTTTGACGAATATAATAAGCTCCTGATCCATTCAAACGTCTATTGAACAAAGCGATATCAAGACCTACTTCAGAAGTTGCAACCATTTCCCAAGTATAATCCTGACGTACTAAAGGAGGCATCCCGAGTGTAGCTGGTTGCGTAGTCCCTACAATCCAAGGCGCTCTGCTCGGATCCATTTTTGGAGAGTACCCATAAGCTGGAATATTTTGGTTCCCAATTTGTCCCCAAGATCCACGTATTTTAAATTCATCCAACCATTTATCACTCCAATCCATAAAACTTTCTTTAGCTACTTGCCAACCAGCAGATACTGAAGGGAAGAAACCAAATCTTGTTTCTTTTGGAAACTTCGAAGAACCATCATAACGACCATTGGTTTCCAAAAGATATTTGTCCTTATAATTGTAATTTACTCTGTAAAAACTACTTCTAATACTGGTATCAATAAATCCATCACTTGCGATCGTCTCACCTACAGCAGTACTAATAGATGGCAAGTCTGAATTGATTATTTCTTTACGATTAACATTCAAAATTTCACTATAACTTCTTTCCTGAGAAAAACCTTGCATTATTTTAAATCTGTGGTCACCACTAGGGCTGTTAAAGCTATACGAAGCATAAGCATTTAAAGAGCGGTACTCATTATTCCCCTTGTTATTGCTATAGGACTGCACCGGAGGATTAGTAAATGCAGTTGATGGAGTTACAACCATATTGGTCTCTATATAGTCTGTACTCTTCGTAAATGTTTTGGCATCGGTGAAAAAATCATCCATAGTGTACTCTGCCACACCTTCAAATCCCTTGAAAGGTGTTAAAACGGTACGGGAAAAAATTCTGGTTTCCTTTCTAATGTTTTGATCAGGATATCCATATTTAATATAATTTTGAGGAGCCGAGAAAATAAATGTAGGACCATTCAAATCAGTTGATTTTGGAACATCTGTGTCAACTGGCGTGAAATTAGGCAACTGACGGTAGATTGGTCCCAAAGTTACCAATGATCTCTCTGAAGTGTTGTATTTGAAATCCAAAGAGGTGTTCAACCATTTGGCTAAATCTGCACTTACATAAGAACCTAAATTGTATCTTTTATACATATCCTTGTTTGTAATCAGCGGACCGTCATTATTAACAGTACCTAAAGACATGCGATACGTAATTGTTTCCGATCCTCCAGAAGCAGAAAAATCATGAGTTTGTTGAAATCCATGATTATCAAATATTCCATTTTGAATATTTGTATCTTTCAAATAATAGTAATTATTAGAATCACTCGCTGGCATAAATCTGCCTTCAGCCTGAAATTTACCAGGATTATTGGTTAAGAAATTAGCTGGATCAGCATTATAATCTCTGATGTATTTTTCCCACACTACATAATTCTGTCTAGTAGGTCCTCCTACTAGAGGAGTATTACTCCAATTTGCAAGAGTATGCACTATGTCTGCAATTGGAGCCTGCTCCACTTGATTGATTGGTGAAGTGAAAGCAAAGTTATTATTATAGTTAAAAACTGTTTTGGAGTTTTTCTTAGCTCTCTTAGTAGTAACTAGTACTACTCCAAAAGCCGCTCGCGCACCATAAATAGCAGTAGAAGCGGCATCTTTAAGTACCGAAACCGACTCAACATCCTCTGGATTCAACATATTAATATCCCCCTCAGCATTGTCAATCAAAACAAGTGCTGATGGTGGTGTAACACTACCGTCACTGTTAATTGTACCACTAATTGAGGTAACACCACGTATATTAAAGGTTGCTGCAGCACCCGGCGTAGAAGGGTTAGTAACAGTAAGCCCCGGTACCGCACCTTGAAGTGCTGCTCCTACAGTAGTAATAGGACGATCTCCTAAAACTTCACTCATTTTAACTTGACTTACAGAACCTGTTAAGTTGGCTTTCTTTTGGGTACCAAATCCCACTACAACCACCTCATTAAGGTTTGATGTAGTTTCTTTCATTGTAGAATTTATAACTTTTCTGCCATCAATTTTGGCAGAAGAAGTTTCCATTCCTAAGTAAACAAATTCTAAAGTTGAATTTGAATCTACATCCTTCAAAGAGTATTTACCATCAAAGTCGGTTGTGGTTCCCCCTTTGGTTCCCTGAACACGTACAGTAACGCCGGGAATGGGCAACCCCTTAGCATCCGAAACTTTTCCGGACACTACAATTTTGTTTTGAGCAAAAGACAACAATGTAAATAAAAACATTATTGCTGTCAAAAACATTCTTTTCCCCAGATTTGCAAATCCACCCATCACGACTGATGAATCCTGAATTGTGCAACAATGGTTAGTGTAATTTTTTTTCATACAAATAATAATTAGTTCTTGTTTTTTGGAAATAAAATTTTAAAAATCTTTAATTTTTGGAGGATAAATCATTATCCCAATTTCAATTTTTAATCATAGGCAACTATTTTAATCAATTTTGTTAGTTAATAATTCATTTAATACAAGAAAAAAGATGTATTAAGCTATATCGTTATAGTAAGATTTATAATCTTTACCCTTTTTTTAAATCAATTTAGTTAGTAAAGCTTTTAATAAAAAAAACATTCAAAGAACTGTATATCAGCTATATCGTTTTAGTAGAGCTTTTAAAAAAATTTCATTGACAATTTTGTTGTTAATAAAATCTTAATTTTTAAACAAACGTATCTCATCAATTACTGAAATAAAATAGATAATTTTATTATTATGATGGACAATATTATTATTTGACTAATTCAGAAAATCTCCTTATTAATCATGATTAGTAATCTACTACAAATCATAATTTCATAAGTATTCGTCAGTAGAAAAAAACTTACACTAAAGAAAAACATTTACATATTCCAATAGTCTTTCATTTGTTTTTATAACAAAATACTTATTTTTATCAGCAATGAGCAAAGAATTAACATTGCAGAACTCACTATGCAGAAAACCACACTGTTATAACAAAAAAAACCTGGTGAAAAAATCACCAGGTTCAATAGAATGCTCCCTGTAGAAAGCATCTGTAATTCAAAATAAAAAATCAACTTAAAACACTAATAACCAAATCAATTTTAAACGATTATAACTTTTATTTTTGAATCATAATTATAATTTAGCTTGAACTAACTTTCTTAAACTATTATACACCGCTAGTTCGACATCGGCGTAATCTTTAGAATTACATTTTTCGAGTAGTCCGTATAAAGAAGAATCATCCAAACCTTGCTTGTTGCTAATTTTGAGTAAAAGTTGTTCGGATAAATCACTCAAACTTTTCGACAAAGGCAAAAGTGGCTGAACCAAAGGCGCATTATTACTCAGAACCAATAAATCCTTGTCCATGCGAACCCATTTGTTCAAATAATTGGCTACAGCAATTTGATTTTCATTTGTTTTACTGTTCAGATAATTGGTTACAGCTTCATTGAATCCTACAGCATCAGAAGCGTCTGGAGTACATACATCGGCAAATAATGTTAAAGGAGAATACATTTGATATTCTGTTCCGCCTTTATTTCGAGTATATCCTTTAAGTGGTTCGCAAACATTTGACAAATCAAGTAATGCATCACTTTTTTGATTATTACTGATATTTCTCAACAATCTTTCTTTGTTTTTTAAGTGCGTCAAGCCAAGCTCTTCCAATCGAAATGAAATTACGTTCAGCCTTTTTCGCATACTTTTGATATCGGTAACATTTTCATTAGACCAAAAACGTTCGGCAATTGCAGCTGTTCTTGGCCAAATTCTAGAATCAATGGTTTCTGGCGAAACCAACTCGGACCACATTGTAGCTTCACCTCCCAAAATTCTTCTTTTTTCTTCATCTGTCAATGAACTGTTTTTCGGCATTGGGTCTACCGTGTAATGTTCTTCAACTCCTAAAACCAAATCAATATAATATCCATTGGATAACACCGTTTTGTAACCTCCTTTGGCGGCATCTACCAGCGATTTGCCTGCAGGTTTTCCTTCATTAGCTCCCTTCCATGAATGAATAATTGCGTCTTTAGACATATTCTTGGTCATTATTTCTTCCCAACCCATCAATACTTTTCCGTGTTTTTTTAGCATCGGAATTAATTGCATGGTAAAATACGTTTGCAATTCATGGTTGTTTGCCAATTGATGCTTCTTTTTGAATTCCTGAATTTTAGGATTGGAGTCCCAATCTTTTCCTTCATTTTCATCACCCCCTATGTGAAAATATTTTCCTGGAAAAAGCGGACAGATTTCATCCAAAAATTCATTTAATAATTGATACGTTTTTGGATTTGAAGGATCTAATGTAGGAGTAAAAATCCCTGCATTTCTTTCGACGCTATACGACAGCACTTGTGTAAACTGTTGTCCTTTTTCACCTGTATTCAGGTTTAAGTTCACCACTTTACTTCCTATTTCGGGATAAGCGGTTAATATTGCAGATCCGTGACCCGGCACATCCAATTCGGGTACTACCAAAATACCTCTGTCTGAGGCGTATTTTACCACACTTTTTATTTCTTCCTGAGTGTAATAATTCCCATCAGATGCCATTTGAATCAGTTTCGGATGTTTTTTCATTTCAATTCTCCAACCTTGATCATCTACTAAATGCCAGTGAAAAACGTTCATCTTGACTGCTGCCATACCGTCCAGATTACGTTTTATCACATCAATTGGCATAAAATGTCTTGCTCCGTCAATCATCAATCCTCTCCATGTAAATCTTGGAAAATCAGAAATTTTGGAAACCGGAAAATAAAAGGAATTATTATTGTTTTGCACCAATTGCAGCAAAGTTTCCAATGCGTGTAAAGCTCCTACATCGGTTGTGGCATTTATTGTAATTTTATTGGCAGTTATATCCAACATATAACTTTCATCTTCATATAAATCAATTTTACCTGCTCGCACACAATTGATTTGCAACTGAGCATTGGGAACCTCATTGAGCGCCGTAATAAATCCCTGCTGAATAAACTGACCTGTTCTTCCGTCCAATCTCCTCAAGAAATTAGTTGCTCCCTGAAATATTCTTTCATTTGGTGCTCCCGTTATATTCACTTTAAAATTTTTGGTCAAAAGAAAACTACCTTCAGAAAGTGTTATATTTTGAGGCCAAGGCATGATATTCAATTGCTCTTTGGTAATTTGAGCAGATGAAACAATAGATGCGAATAAAAAAATTACAATGTATTTCATTTTATAGAAAAAATTTAAAAAATGTTGTTTAAAAAATAAGGGCTAACCCCCAGAATTTGTAGTTTATTCAAAAAACTTGGGGACCAGCACCTTGATAAACAAACACATGAAACGAAATCAATTACTAATATTCAAATCGTTTAAAAGCCTCAATTGCTTCATATTCGGCAAGACCTAATTTGTCATATAAGCGCGCGGTATTTTTATTTCTGTCCTCGGCTCTAACCCAAAATTCTCTCGAATCATTTCCTTGGAACATAACCCTGTCTTTTTGAGATTGATGGTATAAAATGGCTTGTCTTTTCAACATAACCTCATCTGGACTCAACGGAACCGCCATATCGATTTCATGAATATCCCACTCGTGCCAAGCCCCTCTGTACAACCACAACCAACAATCTTTCATAAAATCTTTTGGTTTTAATTCTTTCAGCGCGGCAAAAATTGCGTTCAAACACACTTCATGAGTACCGTGAGGATCAGCCAAATCACCAGCCGCGAAAATCTGATGCGGTTGAATTCGCTCGATGATTTCCTTCACAATTTCAATGTCTTCTTTTCCCAAAGGCTTCTTTTGAACCATACCTGTTTCATAAAATGGCATATCCAGAAAATGAGTATTTTCGTCTTTCAGCCCAATGTATCTCGTTGCGGCATAAGATTCACGTCTTCTGATTAAGCCTTTTAATTTTCTGACCTCATCGGTATCGGTTTGATCTATTGACTTAGAATTAATAGAATCAATTACCGATTGGAAATTAATCCCCGAATTATCTCCGCCAACAAAATCATTACAGACTTCGGCAAACTTCAACGCCTCATCATCGGTTACAGCAATATTTCCCGAAGTTTGGTAAACAACATGTACCTCATGTCCTTGTTTAATCAATTTGGCAAATGTTCCACCCATCGAAATAACATCGTCATCTGGATGTGGACTGAAAAGAATCACCCTTTTCTTTGCAGGATTTGCTCTTTCGGGTCTATTGGAATCATCTGTATTTGGTTTTCCGCCCGGCCATCCTGTAATGGTGTGCTGTAGGACATTGAACATATTTATATTCAAATCATAAGCAGAACTCCCTGCAGCCAGTAAATCGGACATTCCGTTGTTATTATAATCTCTGTCGGTCAATTTAAGAATGGACTGATTAGTTTGCTGGCAAAGCCAAACAATGGCTTTATTTTTCAGTTGCTCAGTCCAGATACACTCCCCTACTAACCAAGGTGTTTCCAAACGAGTCAATTCTGAAGCAGCACCTTCGTCTAAAACAAAAGTGGTATTATTATGATTTTGCAAAAAAGTAGCCGGAATTTCAGAGCTGATTTCCCCCTGAATTGTTCTTTTTACAATAGAAGCTTTGTTTTGTCCCCAAGCCAACAGAACAATTCTTTTGGAACGAAGAATGGTCGAAACTCCCATTGTTACGGCTTTTTTGGGGACATTCCCTATTCCGTTAAAATCTCCAGAAGCATCAACTTTGGTGATATGATCCAAAGTTATAATTCGGGTTCCAGAATTAATATGCGAGCCTGGCTCATTGAATCCCACGTGCCCAGTGCGCCCAATTCCAAGTAACTGAAAATCAAGTCCACCCGCATTTTTGATGTTCATTTCATAATCAACACAAAACTGATTCAAGCCTTCTAATGCAACTGTTCCGTCTGGAATATGGATATTTTCTGGTCTGATGTCCACATGGTCAAAAAGATGCAGGTGCATAAAATAATGATAGCTATGATTGCTTTCCTTCGGCATCGGGTAATATTCATCCAGATTGAAGGTCACAACGTTATCAAAGCTCAACCCTTCTTCTTTGTGCATACGAACCAATTCCTGATACACTTTAATTGGTGAAGAACCAGTTGCTAATCCCAATACACACTTTTTATTTTTTTCTTGTTTGGTACGAATTAAATCGGCAATTTCTCTGGCAACAATAATTGAAGCATCAGTTGAGTTTTTGAAAATTACGTTATGAATTTTTTCAAAACGAGTATCTTCAAACTGACCTGCTTTTTTGAAGCTAATGTCATTGGCAATCGTAGATGTAGTCCTCATGTTTTTTTAATTTATATTTAAATCCAAAAGAGTAAAATAACTGTAAGATCAAATCCTCAATCACAATATTCATGCCTTTTGGTCTTTCTTCAAATTTAATTCTAATTATTTGAAACAAAACCCCTAAAGTCCTGTCTATATGTTATTTTTTTTATAAAAAATAAAAAAAGAAATTTCAATGATAATAGGCTCTTAAAACAAAGTAAAAATCACTTCTCAAATCAGAGCAATTGGCTATATAAGCTTTTGAAAAAATCAATAAATAAAATCTTGCAGCATCATTCAAAACTTCATTTCTTTTTATGTCCAGACAGGCTTTCACCTGTCTGGAATAAAACTAACTAAGAATAACTATTCCTAAAAATTTGGTCCTGTAGTATCCCACCAAAGTCTGGTTGCTCCATTGTCTGGACCTCCCAATAGCGCTTGCCCTGTTTTAAGTCCTTCTGGATTTCCTGCCAATTCAGATGGGGCAAAACCAGTTCTTCTTACACCAGTCGCAGTACCTATGACACCGTTACTTTTGTTCACTACCACAGGGAACAATTTAGGATAACCTGTTCTTCTCCATTCAGACCAAGCTTCTTGTCCGTCTGGGAAACCAGCAATCCATTTTTGAGTAATAATCTTTTGCAATTTAACTTCATTAGAAGCAGCATTATCCCAAGCTATTGTCACTTTATTTACTGCAACTCCATTATTGGCTGCATCTACAGGATCAACATAATCTACAGGCATTTTTGTATTGTTTGCAATATATGCAGCGGCTTCTCCGGCAAGGTTCTGCTGAACGAATGAAGCTGTGATACCGGCATTGTATAAATTACCAGCTGTGTCTCCCATATTCCATCCTCTCAATGCACCTTCTGCTCTAAGGAAATACACTTCGGCAGTACTCATCCAAACTGTTTCTGTTGTATTAACCACTTTTCCAACTCTTGAAAAATCAGAACGTAACGCTTTTGCTTCAGGTTTATCGGCAATTTCGATACCGGTTCTAATTCCTTTATATTTTCCAGGAAATTGCGTTGAAGTATTAAAGTAAACCGCAATCCTTGGGTCTCCATAACCAACCAAATTGGATTCCATATCGGCAGACATACAAATATCAGCCCAAACACTACTAACCTCATTTACAGGATTTTTAAATCCGCTAAGGAATGTAAACGTATCTCCTTGACCTTGCATAACTCCATATTTTTGAGAAACCGCTTTTTCGGCCTGAGTTTTAGCCAAAGTTGGGTTTTTCTTTACGATACGCATTGCCAATCTAAGACGTAATGAATTTGCAAATCGAGCCCATTTCGCATAATCTCCTTTGTAATTAGACAAATCTGAAGAAGCAATAATGGATTTCCCTCCCGCATCAGCACTTTTGGATAATTGAGTAACTGCTTCATCCAGCTCAGCAAACATTTGATTATAAACATCTTCCTGAGAGTCGTACTTTTTAACAGCCGCTTCAGAACTGTATTGAGAATATACTATTGGTCCATAAATATCGGCTATTCTGTGCATAGCTTCAACTTTTAAAACCAATGACATTGCATAAATTTCAGGATACAAACCTTTAGTTTTGGTTTGATGTTCTACTTTTAACAAATTAGCCATTATATCTACGTATGCAATATCCCAAGCAAATCCATTCCAACCATTGATAAGATTGTATTGTGTATTGTTTGATCCTCCTGCAAAACCTGTAGGAGTTGCCATATAACCAGACCAGATATCTCCCTGAAGGTTTTGTTGCACTTGATACATCCATACAGGATCCTGTTTGAAAACACCATTGAAAACAACTTTAAGAGGTCCTCGTATATTGCCAAAATCTTGTGCTAATAATTCATCTGTAGCTCCCTGCTGGTTTTTGTTAATTGATTCAAAATCACTAGTACAACTCGCAATAACGGCTAACAAAGACAGACAATAAACTGTCTTTTTTATAGTATTTAATTTCATAATTCTAATTCTTAAAAAGTTACATTTAAATTAAGCCCTAAACTTCTTGTAGATGGAAGTCCAAAAATATCAACTCCTTGAAGAGCTTCTCCTGTACTTAACGCAATATTCGGATCAAATGGAGCATCTTTGTAGAAGAAGAATAAATTTCTACCCAC
This sequence comes from Flavobacterium gilvum, assembly GCF_001761465.1. Taxonomy (NCBI): domain Bacteria; kingdom Pseudomonadati; phylum Bacteroidota; class Flavobacteriia; order Flavobacteriales; family Flavobacteriaceae; genus Flavobacterium; species Flavobacterium gilvum. The sequence goes on from NZ_CP017479.1 coordinate 3,534,257, forward strand.
TAATGATAAACTCGCTGATTGTAAAAATGGTAATGATTTTACATTAAAATTATAACCTACAGACAACTCTCTTAAACTAACATTGGTAGCATCGTAAACATACTCAGACAGAGCTCCATTTTTTCCTCCCACTTTTGCATAATATTTATCTGCTGCAATGCTTGAAACCGGGGTACCTGTACTAGAAACGGCATTTACAGAAACACCACCTGCATTTTTGGCATCACCATAAGCTTTAGAAACACCATATTGATCATTCATTGATTGTGTCATACTCATTACATCTCCTCCAAATCTTCCGTCAATAAGCACATTGGCAAAGAATGATCCAAATTTGAAAGTATTTGCCAAACCTAACATGTAATCAGGATTTGCATTTCCAACATTTTCGTAGGTTTTTGTAACTTGAACATCTCCATTAGTATCCAAAAGAAGTCTTCCTTGACCATCTTTTACAAGCGTGTGTGCCTGAAGAACCCCAAACGGCTCACCTTCAACTAATGAATACTGATATCCTTGGTTATCACCTTTTGTCAAATTGATTTGTCCTCCAAGTTCTGCTGGAATTTCTTTAACTGTATTTTTATTTTTAGAATAGTTTAAAGTTACATCCCAAGAGAATTTTTCAGTAGCCATAACTTTTCCTGTCAAAACAACTTCTAAACCTTCATTGGCAATTTTTCCTGCATTGATAGCGTAGAAAGTATATCCAAAAGGATTCGTTGTAGGAGCAGGAACCTGAATGTACTGGTTCTTAGTTTCTGAATTATAATAAGAAATCTCAAATCCAAGTCTGTTATTAAACATTCTCCATTCTGTACCAATTTCAAATTCAGATTTTAATTCTGGTTTTAATGATTCACCCGGTCTTGGTCCTACCGGAGGATTGACGACAATACCACCAATAATTGTAGATGTAGGCGAAGTAACTCCAGGAGGAATATCGTTACCTACTTGTGCGTAAGTGGCACGTACTTTACCAAAACTAATCCAATCTGGCAGGGTTGTCATTTGGCTAATGATACCTGTCATACCCACTGATGGATAAAAGAATGATGAATTATTTGTATTTACCAATGTAGATGACCAGTCATTTCTTGCTGCAACATCTAAAAACAACATTTCTTTATAACCAAGTGTTGTAGAAGCAAAAATAGATTGAACCTCTCTATTTGATCCTGCAGTTTGTTGATTTGCTTTATTATTTGTAAAATTCCCTAAAGTAAACCAGTTAGTATATTCCAAACCTCCATTTGAAGTTCCTGAATTTAACATAGTCATTTGGTTTGCATTGGTATTATTCAAACTTGTCCCAATAATAGCATTGAAACTGAAATCAGAACCAAAATTAGTATTGATTTTTGCCATAAAATCAGCATAATTTTGAGTACTTATTGTATTTGAATTAATATAAGTACCATTTATATTGGCCAAAACTGTTGAAGTCGTTGCGTGTATTTTTTTATCAAAACCACTCTCAATACGATTATAACTGTATCTTCCCGAAAGGTTCAACCAATTATTAACTTTATAATCCAATGCCAATGTTCCTGTAAAGAAATGATTGGTGTCTACAGATTTTGCTCTGTTTAATAACCAATATGGATTTTGCACCACTTCATCAATTGCAGGATAATTTTGAGCATAAATATTTCTTATTGGATCAAAAACTTCATAATTGTTTTTGTAATTTTCAAAAACATTTCCATTACCTCTTGGCATCAAGTAAGTTCCCGCAATTGGGTTAAAATTAAGACCATTCAAAGGTCTGTTATTAATGACTTGAGAAGTATATTTTCCATCGGCAGAAATAGTTAATTTATTATCAAAAAACTTTCCTGTCTGACGAATTCCAAAATTGTTTTTGTTTAAATCATTCTCTGGCAAAATGCCGCTTGCAGAAGTATTTGAATACGTCAAACTTGTAGTAGCTACAGATGAACCTGTAGAAAATCCAAGAGAAGTGATTTGAGTGATACCTGTTTCAAAGAAATCCTTAACATGGTCTTCAGTATTTTCTTTTGCACCAGAACTATTATATTCTGTTTGAAACTTAGGCAAATATGCAGCTGTTTCAAAAAGAGTTGTAGAAGATGCTGTCAAATTGGCTTTTCCTTCTTTAGCTTTTTTCGAAGACAATAAAATAACACCATTTGCACCTTGGCTACCATATAAAACAGATGCTGCAGCTCCTTTAAGAACGGTCATTCCTTCATAATCATCTGGGTTAATCAAGGACACGACATCTCCACCATCTCGATTACCACCATTTTTGTCCCCAGAAATATCTGTTGGTTGTGTTGAAGAACCGTTAAACAAAGGCATACCATCAATAACATAAAGTGGTTGATTATTTGATACTGACGAATTACCACGTATTACAACCTTGGTTGAACCACCAACACCACCAGCCGATTTTGTCACGGCAACACCCGCAATTTTTCCGGCAACAGTGTTTATTAAGTTAGCGTCTTTTACCCTTGTCAACTCCTCACCTTTTAGTTCTTGAGCAGCATAGGTCAAAGATTTTTTGGTTTTTTTCACACCCAATGAAGTTACAACTACTTCGGATAATGATGTAGAACCCGATTCGGTCATTTGAATTTTAACAGTATTAGATTCTCCTACAGTAATATTTTTGGTTTCATATCCTAAATAGGAAATCACCAAAGTAGCACCTGTTTTGGCTTCAATGCTAAAACCTCCATCAAAATTTGTTGATGTACCATTGGACTCCCCTTTTACCACAACATTTGCTGCGGGCAAAGGCATGCCTTTTGAATCTGTAACCAAACCCTTGATTGTTTTTACTTGCGCAAGCGTAACCTGCGTGGCAAAAACAACCATAACGATTAATAGAATTTTTTTCATTTTTTGATATTTTTTGTTAGTTATGGGATAAAAGTATAAGAAAGGCTTTTCTGAAAAAAAAAATTTAAACCAACAACATCGTTTTTTAAACCAACGACATTTTTTAATCAATAATCCGTTTTTCGAAAACGTTTTCAGTAATATTATTGAAACCCATATTTATGTTTTTCAACATTTTTTTCATCAAAATGCTTTTTTTAATGACAAAATGATTATTGTTGCAAAATAAATACGGTGGCTTTATTTCCCATACACCTGAAATGCTATTATGAAAAAAACAAACTTCGAGATAAAACTTAGTAATCATGTCTGGTTCTGGCTAATCTGGTTTCTTTTTAATTATTTACGTTGGGGTGCTTATTTCAATGATTATAAGTATTCCTTCAAATCAAATTTGTTAGAATACGCACTCCACATCCCTTTTGTTTATTTCAACATATTGGTACTTATACCTATGTATGTATTAAAATCAAAATACATTAAATACACTATTTCTCTATTTGCAACTCTTGCCGTCATTTATTTACTAAAAACTGGGCTAACCTATTATATAATCACAAAAAACATCTGGCCCGAGGCCAATAGAGATTACAGACCGTTTGAACTAAATCATATTGTAGCCGTAACTATTGGAGAAATTTATGTACTTGCAATTGCGTCTTCTTTCTACTTGATGCTAACGTGGATACGGGAAAGAGATCGTAATAAAGCTATTTTGGAGAATCAGAATAAAATCAAATTAAAGTATTTAAAAAACCAGATTCAGCCACACTTTTTTTTTAATACCTTAAATAACTTATATGCATTGTCGCTGGAATCATCAAACAAAGTGCCCAATGTTATCATTAAACTTTCCAATTTAATGGAATATGTATTGTACGATATTGAGGGAACGAAGTTTGTGCCGTTGATGAAAGAAATCGATTATATTCAAAATTATATCGAAATCGAAAAGCTCCGATTTGAAAATGTAGAAGTCAACATAAATCTGGAATCGGATCTTGATAATATAACAATTCCTCCTTTGTTATTTATTTCTCTGATCGAAAACGCTTTCAAACACGGAGGTGCAAACAACAAAAACCTTAAAATAAAAATTAATTTCAGAGTAGTAAATTCAAAGCTTGAATTTGAAATAATAAATAATTTTGTAATTTCACCCCCTCCAAAATCAAAAAAAGGAATCGGATTGTCGAACACAAAAAAAAGGATAAAACTAATTTTCAAAAACAATTTCGTCATACAACAAATGGTTAAATTCAATTTTTTTATTATCAAAATACAAATCCCTTTATATAATGAAAATTAAGTGCGTATTAATTGATGATGAACCACTGGCAATAAAAGTATTGCTCAATTATTTTGAAAATTTTTCTGAGTTTGAAGTTGTCGCTACTTTCAATAATTCATTAGAGGGACTGGAATTTATTAATTCAAATACTGTTGATGCTGTTTTTTTGGACATTAATATGCCGATGATGACAGGATTTGAATTAATCCGTTTGCTCGAAACCAAAACCCGGGTTATTATTACCACTGCTTTTAGGGAGTTTGCTGCCGAAAGTTATGATTTGGAAGTATTGGATTATTTGGTAAAACCTATTCCGCTTCCTCGATTCATAAAATGTATTCAAAAAATCGAGGCCGAATACAATTTGAAAAACAATATTAAAATTGAAAACCATCGTGTAGAACCACACATTTTTATCAAGGTGGATAAGAAAATGGTAAAAATCAATATTGATGAAATTCTTTTTATAGAAGGAATGAAAGAATACATAAAAGTGGTTACACCCGAAAAAACGTATATCACCCACAAATCATTAAGCTCACTAACCGAAGAATTGCCAGCCGAAAGATTCATGCGCACGCATAAATCCTTCACAATTGCGCTCAATAAAGTAAAATCCATAGAAGGAAACAGAATACAGATTCTGACCCATAATATTCCAATTGGCAGAAACTACATTAAAGAAGTCAAAAGTAAAATTTTGGACTAAACATCCTATTTTATTTACGTATTCACTTACAACAAACTGTCATTTGTTGAGAAAATAATGTTGTTCATATAAAAGTAAAAAACTTTACATCGGAAAATTTTTTTTTAAAATCGGTAAGAAATATATTTACAGTCTTGCAGCATCAAAAAATTAATTAATTAACCACAAAAAAAATTAAATTTTAGAAAATTATGAGTACAGAAAATTCAAAAACCAACTGGGGGCAGTTCATCCCCTTAGCTAGCGTTTTCTTCTTTTGGGGATTTGTAGCTGCAAGTAATGACATCTTAATTCCTGTTTTTAAGACAGCATTTAATCTTACACAGGGAGAAAGTCAATTGGTGGCTTTTGCATTCTACATCGCTTACACCGTAGGTTCACTTATTTATATGGGAATCTCAGTTGCAATAAAAGAAGATTTGGTAAACAGAATAGGTTACAAAAATGGATTATCGGTAGGATTATTCATTTCGGCACTTGGAACGCTTTTATTTTATCCTGCGGCAAATACAGGCTCATTCACCTTAATGTTGGCAGGACTTTTTATAGTAGGACTTGGATTTTCATTACAGCAAACCGTTGCAAATCCGTTATCTATTGCCTTAGGTCCAATTAAAACGGGATCACAACGTTTGACACTGGCTGGAGGTATCAACAATTTTGGGACTACAATTGGACCATTGATTGTAAGTTTTGCTATTTTCGGTTCAAGCGCAGAAGGAAACACCACAGCAAGTATCGAAAGCGTTAAAATACCTTATTTAATTCTTGGATTCGCATTTTTGGTAGTGGGTATTTTATTAAAATTCTCATCACTTCCAGACAAACCAGAATTGATTGAAGAAGATGATTCTCATGACAAAATAGCTGTAAAAACATCAGCTTTACAATACCCACAATTAGTAATGGGGATGATTGCCATTTTCTTATATGTTGGTGTTGAAGTATCTACAGCAAGTAACTTACCTGCTTATATGGAAAGTAAATTAGGTTTCCTAACCAAAGACGTGGCACCTTATATCTCTTTATACTGGGCGAGTTTAATGATTGGTCGTTGGACTGGAGCTGTAGAAGCCTTTACCGAAAACATGAGTTTGCTAAAAATATTACGTTTTATCGCACCTTATCTAGCTTTTGGAGTGTTTTTGGCTGTAAATGCAATTGCTAATCACGACTTAACTCCTTTCTACGTTTATGGATTGGTAATTTTGGTGTTGATTGCTGCCGACATGGCGAGTAAAGGAAATCCTGCGCGAATGCTTTTGATTTTCTCAGCTTGTGGTATTTTGGCAACAACCATAGGTATGACAACTACAGGAATAGTGAGTGTTTACGCCTTTACTAGTGTTGGTTTATTCTGTAGTACACTTTGGCCTTGTATCTTTACATTGGCGGTAAGCGGACTTGGTAAACATACCAGCCAAGGAAGTAGCTTCCTTATCATGATGATTATGGGAGGTGGATTTGTAAGTGTGTTCCAGGGTAAAGTTGCCGAATTCATTGGAATTCAATCCAGTTATATTGTTGGTGTAATTTGTTTCGCTTATCTTGTATTTTATGCATGGAAAGTAAGTGCCATATTAAAAGCGCACGGAATCGATTTTGACAAAAAGATTGCAGGAGGACACTAGTAGATTGCAGATTTTAGACTGCAGATTGCAGAATTAAGATTTCAGACTGCAGATTATAAAAAATCCCATTTTGTTCATAGTGACAAAATGGGATTTTTTTTGATTCAAAAAAATAATCTAATCCATAAAAAAGTCCCATTTCGTACGAAATGGGACTTTACTTTTATATGTCCAAATTTGAATCCTTAATTCTGAAATTTGAAATCTGCAGTCTGAAATCTTAATTACTTGTTTCCTTTTTCGAAATCAGCAACAAATTGAGCCAAACCAATATCTGTCAACGGGTGTTTTAATAATCCTGTAATTGCTGATAATGGCCCTGTCATAACATCGGCACCAATTTTGGCACAGTTTACGATATGCATTGTATGACGCACAGAAGCCGCCAAAATTTGTGTTTCGTAACCGTAATTATCATAGATTTCTCTGATTTCTTCAATCAAGGCCAATCCATCTGTAGAGATATCATCCAAACGACCAATGAATGGAGAAACATAAGTAGCACCCGCTTTTGCAGCCAATAACGCCTGACCTGCTGAGAATACTAAAGTAACATTGGTTTTAATTCCTTTATCAGAGAAATATTTCGCAGCCATTACTCCTTCTTTTGTCATAGGAAGTTTAACAACGATTTGCTCGTGCAAATCGGCCAATTCTTCACCCTCTTTAACCATTCCTTCATAATCCAAAGCATTAACTTCGGCACTAACATCTCCATCAACCAAATTACAGATATCAACATAATGTTTCAAAATGTTGTTTTTTCCTGTAATTCCTTCTTTAGCCATCAAAGACGGGTTTGTAGTAACTCCGTCCAAAACGCCTAATGCTTGTGCTTCTTTAATTTGAGCTAAATTAGCTGTATCAATAAAAAATTTCATAATATATTTAAATTTAATTGTGTGTTTAAAAAATTAGGCGCAAAATTACGAAATCATTATCAATAACAATTGCAATTTTAACGACAATTTCAATTTCAAAAATTAAAACTCAAATCCCAATCGCAATTTCATTTTGAATTCCTAAAGTTTATAATGATTCATCAGCATTTTTTCATAAACCTTATCCGGAAGTACCCTTTTTAGAACAATAGAAAACTTTTGCATAAAAGCACCTACTTTGTAATGAATTTTTGGATTTGAATTTTGGATTACAGCATAAACAGCCTCAGCCATTTCATTCGGATTGCTTCCACTGTCCACGTGTTCATTCATCGTTTTCAGGTTATTCCCATAAGACTCTTCATAAGCAGAACCCTTTATCAACGGAGCATGAAAACGCCCAGCGGCAATATTGGTTGCAAAATCACCCGGCGCAATATTGGTAATTTGAACTCCAAATGGCTTTACCTCCATTCTTAAAGCTTCGGTTATAAGTTCCAAAGCTCCTTTTGAAGCCGAATAAACACTGCGATACGGCAAACCCATATAACCCGCAATGGAAGTGATATTTATAATCAAACCCGATTGTTGGGAACGCATTTGCGGCAAAACAGCTTTCATTACTTCGATTGGCCCAAAAAAATTGGTTTCAAAGTTATTTTTAATTTCCTCCATCGGAATTTCTTCCAAAGGCCCTGTAATTCCAACACCGGCATTATTAATCACAACATCCAACTTTCCGGAAGTCGCAATAATTTTGGCGACAGCCGAATGAATAGAATCTGCGTTTCTTACATCCAATGTAATCAAAGGAAAAACCGAATTAAGGACACGTTCCGGATTACGGCTCGTTCCATACACCACAAATCCTTTATGATGCAAAAATTCGCCAATAGACTTCCCTATTCCTGACGATGCTCCTGTAATTAATACAACTTTGTTCACTATTTTGAATTATAAATTATGAGTTATGAATTATGAGTTACTTGTGGGACAATTATCAGTTTCTATACTCTATTCTCTTTCTTCTTTTTTCTATTTTCTAAAAACTGTATTGGGTAAAAATAAAAAAATCCTCCCGAAGGAAGACTATATTTAAATAATTCTTGGAATAAAAAAAGAAAAAATGGCAAGCGATCTACATCGCACCGCTCAACCACGTACCCTTGCTATGTTCCCATCCTGGGGGAGTCTGCAGGAGCTGGTCGTGTAGGACTTGCCGGTGCAAATGTACAACCTTTTTATATTTTTGCAAGGACTTTGCTCTAAAAAAATAACGTTGTATATTGGTGGCTACTAAATTTCAAATCATGAAAAAACATAACATCTTAATTGCCATTTTATTAGGAATCTCTTTAGTGAATTGCGGAAACACAAAAAATGGTGAAAATTCTATTTTTACTATCGATGATTCTGCTTTTCCAGCACATTTTACATCAACAGAGTCGGTTTCGATAGGTATTTTAAATCCAAATTCAAAAGAAGTTGACAGTGTTGCTTACTTTGTAAATGACAAAAAAGTAGGTAGCACAAAAGGAACTGAAAAGTTTAAATTTGAACTGAAAGATCAAAAATTAGGCTATCAATATTTAAAAGCAACCGCATATTTTGGTGGAGATTCATCTGATGCAACCAAAAGAATAGAATTGGTTTCAAGTATTACTCCTAAGCTATTAAAATATAAAATCATCAATACGTTCCCTCACGACACCGCCTCTTTTACAGAAGGTTTTGAATTCCACAATGATACATTATGTGAAAGCACCGGGCAAAAAGGAACTTCTTATTTTAGAAAATACGACTACAAAACAGGTAAAATTTACAAACAAATTGATTTGGATGCCAAATATTTTGGTGAAGGAATTACTTTTATAAACGGTAAGTTATACCAATTAACCTGGCAGGAAAAAACAGGTTTTATTTATGATGCTAAAACTTTGAAACTGGAAAAAACTTTCACTTTTGAGAAAGACATCGAAGGTTGGGGAATGACCAATGACGGAACTTACATCTATCAAACTGACGGAACCGAAAAAATTTGGAAAATGGATCCGAAAACCCAAAAAATGATTGACCATATTAATGTATATTCTGGGGATTCCAAAATTAAAGCTATTAACGAATTGGAATGGATTGACGGAAAAATTTACAGTAACGTTTGGCAAAAAGACGCCATTGCTGTTGTAAACCCATCCACAGGAGATGTTGAAGGGATATTAAACATGTCTGGATTAAAAAAATTTATAAAAAACAAAAATGCAGATGTTCTAAACGGAATCGCTTATAATCCTAAAACAAAAACCATTTTTATAACTGGAAAATATTGGGATAAAATGTTTGAAATAACCGTTTCTGAATAACAAAATAATATTCAAGTTTTTAAATTCCAAATTCCAATATTTCTAAACAAATTTGCTTCGCCTATTCCCTTCGGTCGGGTCACTATTTTTCACAATTCGTTAGTGAAAAATCGTGAAATTTGTGTTTTATAAAACATCAACTTACAATGACAACATTAATCGTCAATATCAAAGAATTGCTTCAGATTCGCGAAACTCCAATTTCGAAAGTTTCAGGAGCTGAAATGGCTGCTTTACCAACCATCAAAAATGCTTTTTTGCTAATAAAAGACGATTTGATTTCCGATTTTGGAACAATGAATAATTTACCCAAAATCGAAGTTGATAAAACCATTGATGCTTCCGGTAAAATGGTGCTTCCCTCTTGGTGCGACAGTCATACTCATATTGTGTATGCAGGAAATCGCGAGCAGGAATTTGTTGACCGAATTAATGGTCTGACCTATGAGGAAATTGCCAATCGTGGCGGAGGAATCTTAAATTCGGCAAAAAAACTGAACGAAACCTCCGAGGACGAGATTTATAACCAATCTAAGGAACGTCTTGAAGAAATAATGCAACTGGGAACTGGCGCAGTCGAAATTAAATCGGGTTACGGACTCACAGTTGAAGGAGAATTGAAAATGCTTCGCGTTATTAAACAATTAGCCCAAAACTATCCAATAACCATAAAAGCGACTTTCCTTGGCGCCCATGCCTTCCCTACTGCTTTTAAAGACAATAAAAAAGGCTATATTGATTTGATCATAAACGAAATGCTTCCTGAAATTGCTAAAAACAAATTGGCTGATTTTATCGATGTTTTTTGTGAAACAGGCTATTTTTCTGTCGAAGAAACCGAACAAATTATGCAGGCGGGAATTCAATTTGGCTTAAAGCCTAAAATCCATGTCAACCAATTCAATTCGATTGGCGGAATCCAAGCCGGTATAAAATACAATGCACTTTCTGTAGATCATCTTGAAATAATGAAACCGGATGATATTGAAGCTTTAAAAGAAACAGTAACCATGCCCGTTGCTTTGCCTTCCTGTTCTTATTTTTTGAGCATTCCTTACACACCTGCTCGCGAGATGATTTCGGCGGGACTTCCATTGGCACTCGCAACCGATTTCAATCCGGGGACTACCCCATCAGGAAATATGAATTTTGTGGTTGCCACAGCCTGTATCAAAATGAAAATGACTCCCGAAGAAGCCATAAATGCAGCTACCATAAATGGAGCTTACGCAATGGGAATTTCTCAAACACATGGAAGCATAACCAAAGGCAAAAAAGCCAATTTAATCATTACAAAACCAATCCATTCCTATTACCAATTGCCTTATGCTTTTGGGAGTAATTTAATTGACAGCGTAATTCTGGACGGAATACTTTTGGATTAAACATTTAATACCAATTATAAAAAAATATACACTTCAACTTCCCCTCTTTTTAAGAGGGGTGCCCAAAGGGCGGGGTGTTTTACCGCAAAGGTGCCAAGACACAAAGTTTTACACAGAATTCTTTTCGCCTTGGTATCTTTGCGAGAATTATACTTAGAAAAAACTTATGCTGAACACTAAAATTAAACATAAAAAAAGGGCGGAATTCACATGAATACCGCCCTTTTTGACTTTTAAATTATTTTATTTCAAAGTAAAGTTAGTTGCAGAAACCAATTGATCTTTATCAAATACATTTACAGTGTACAATCCTTTTTCGAAATTTTTACCAGGTAAATCTTGAGAAACCTGAACTGTTTTATTTTCATATTTTACACTGGAAATAAAGCTGTAAGACAATTCTTTGGCACCAAAATTAACTGTTTTAGCTTCACCCAAAACGTTGTTTTTACTGTCAATTACCTGCACATAATAATCTTTGTCACCTGATTTTGCAATTGAATTTTCAGCAATGGTAAAACTAATTTTAAGAACATCAGCTCTGCTTGCTTTGTCTGTTGCGATTTCTTTTCCGGAACTTTTCAACTTATAGGCGGATGTCTGCAAGTTCAAAATTGACAATTTTGCTCCTTTTTCAACCGTTTTAGATAACTCTTCATTTTGACCTACTAAAACCTCATTGAATTTTTGTGCCTGACCCAAAACAACAACCGTACTATCACGCTGTGTAGTCAAAGTTGCATTTTGTGTCTTCAGACTTTCATTCTCTTTCATTAATTCATTCATGTGTTTTTGCATGGTCTTAACCTGGCTTTTGTATTTCGACAAATCACCGTTGGATTTTTTAAGTTCATCCATCAAATTAACCACTTTGTCTCTTTCCTGAATCAATTCTTCAGACATAGATGTATTCTCTGCAATTGCGGCATCATAAGTAGTTTTCAAGTCTTGTAAATCTTTCATAACAGATTCTTTCTCGGACCCAACTTTAACAACTTCTGCCTGTACAGTTTCAACATCCGAAGACATTTTGAAAATATAAACTAAGCTTCCTACTAATAAAATAGCCAAAACTGCAATTACAGCTTTAAGACTTTGATTATTTTTTTGATTTTCCATGTTAAATATATTTATTTTTTCAAATTTAATAATATCTATAACGCAACTTCATACATTTATATTATTTTTGGGAAATATTTTTTTATGGAAAAAATTATTACACTTACTATTAATGATCTCGCCAAAATAACCAATCACCGAAGCGGTGAAATTAAATTTGGCGAAAAAATGCTTACAATCCCAAAAGGCATTGATCCTGTTGATTTTATGAAATCAAGCGATGCTAAATTTGTCTTATTTGGTATCCCCGAAGACATAGGTGTAAGAGCAAATTACGGCAGACCCGGAGCTGCGTCTGCATGGGAAAGTGCTATCAAAAGTATAGCCAATATCCAGCATAATCGCTTTTCAAAGGGAAGTCAGATTATTGTTTTAGGCAAACTCAACGTAAAACAAGAAATGAAAGAAGTCGAAAATCTCGACTTTAATGATATTGATGACCGTTCCAAATTGAGTCAATTGGTAGCAAAAATTGACAAAGAAGTTTCCCATATCATTTTCAAAATTATAGAATGTGGTAAAATCCCAATTATTATTGGCGGTGGACACAATAACGCATACGGAAATATCAAAGGAACGGCACTTGCTAAAGGAAAAGCCATAAATGCTATCAATTTTGATGCCCATTCTGATTTTAGAATTCTGGAAGGACGCCATAGCGGAAATGCATTTTCGTATGCATTCGAAGAAGGATTTTTAAAAAAATATTTCATTTTTGGTCTCCATGAAAATTACACGTCCAAAAATGTCTTGGATATCATAAAAAAAATTGAAGACAGAGTTCGATTCAACACTTATGATAGTGTCAAAATCCGAAAAGAGAAAGACTTCACTCAGGAAATGATAAATGCACATGATTTTATCAAAAACGATCCTTACGGAATAGAAATCGATTTAGATGCCATTCCAAATATTGCCAGCAGTGCAATGACTTTGAGTGGTTTCTCGATTGAAGAGCTTCGTCAGTTTGTTTATTTTTTTGCAAAAAACAGAAATGCAGCCTATTTGCATATCTGCGAAGGAGCACCAGACCTGGGAGAAGACAAAAACAACCACTTGATTGGTAAACTAATTGGTTATTTACTAACCGATTTTATGAAAGCGCAAAATTCAATTGTACCTTAGAATTAGGAAATAAAACCTGTCAATTTCCAGAATTAATCGGCATCAAAAATAATAACACTATCTTTGCGGACTTATCTATGTACTTAATACTAGATATTTAATATCAAAAAACATGTTATTCGAAGATTTATCACTTTCAAAAAGTATACAAAGAGCCGTATTTGAAGAAGGCTATACAGAACCAACACCTATTCAAGAACAAGCTATTCCGGTTGTTTTGGCGGGCAAAGATTTAGTTGGTTGCGCACAAACCGGAACAGGAAAAACAGGAGCATTTGCAATACCAATCATACATCAACTACATCGAATAGTTGGATCATCAAAAAAAGCCAAAGTAATTAGAGCTCTTGTAGTTACGCCTACCAGAGAACTAGCCGTTCAAATTGGACAAAGTTTTGATACTTACGGTAAATATACGAACCTAGTACAATTAACAATCTTTGGTGGTGTTTCTCAAAATCCACAAGTGGATGCTTTAAAAAATGGGGTCGATATATTGATTGCAACACCTGGTCGTTTGCTAGACCTTCACAAACAAGGTTTCATCGATTTGAATCATTTACATACACTAGTACTTGATGAGGCGGATCAGATGCTGGATATGGGTTTTGTAAACGATGTAAAAAAAATAGTAAAGCTAACGCCAAAAAACAGACAAACACTTTTCTTTTCGGCAACTATGCCAATCGCTATTAGAGAGTTGGCAGAAATGTTTCTGACTGATCCCGAAACTGTAACAGTATCTCCTGTTTCATCTACCGCTGAAACTGTAGAGCAGCGTATTTATTTTGTAGAAAAAGGCGAAAAAAGAAACCTATTATACCATTTGATTAAAAATGAAAATTTGTCCGATGTCCTTGTTTTTTCTAGAACAAAACACGGAGCAGATAATGTGGTAAAAGCATTAAGAAAAAAAGACATTCCTGCTGAAGCCATTCATGGAGACAAATCTCAAAATGCCAGACAACGTGTCCTTGATGCTTTCAAGAACAAAGAAGTTGGTGTACTTGTAGCTACAGATATTGCGGCTCGTGGTATCGATATCGACCAATTGCCTTTTGTTGTCAATTTTGATTTACCCAACATTCCGGAAACCTATGTACACCGAATCGGAAGAACCGGTCGTGCCGGAAATGGAGGAATTGCTATTTCGTTTTGTGGCAAAGACGAACACGGGTATTGGAAAGACATTCAGAAACTAATAAAAGTAGATGTTAAAACCGTAAATGACCATCCTTATCCTTGGCATTCGGGAAGTCCAGAGGAAAGCGAAAAACCGCAAAAAAATTCCAATCGAAGCGGTGGTGCCCATAAATCAAGAAAATCGGCAACATCAAAACAGAATAAAAAACGTTGGTATTAATTCAATTCCTAAAATACTCAAGCACTAAACCACTATGGACTTCAAGTCCATAGGTTTGGTTGGCAGACTTAAAGTCTGCAAGGTTGGAAAATATAATTTGTTCAATTTGTGGCATAAAAACTTTTGAGAAGCTGAAAGCGATATGCACTAAATACATAGTTTTAAACTATTTTAGAGACAAATAAAAACAAAAAAAAAGGCTATCAGAAAAAAATTTTCTGATAGCCTTTTTTAATAACTCCTTTTTTTATTTGGCTTCCCCTTTTTCAGGTTGTAAACTTTCTAAAATAGGTGTTTCAATGGATTTTACGCTTGTTTGAAGCTTGTCGTTTTTTTGTTCAAAAATTACGATTTCATTTGCTCCTTCTTTCAGCCAGCAACCCGGAAGATATAAGGTTTGTTGTGGTCCAACACTCCAATAACGACCAATATTGATTCCGTTTACAAACACAATTCCTTTGCCCCAATCGCGCATATCAAGGAAAGTGTCGCCTTTTTTGGTTAGATTAAAAGTTCCTTGGTAAACAGTTGGCTGCCCCGCTTTTGCATTGCTTTTGACCTCAGCAAGATTTGGCATTTTGTTCATTGGCAACGGATACATATTCCAGTCACCCGTGATGGATTCACCGTTAATGATTACTGGCGAAATAATACCTTTGGTACTTTCTATTATTTTTGCCCCATAGTTGATACGTCCCATATTCTCGACAATAATATCCAAAGTCGAGTTAAAAGGAACATCAATCTGACATTCATATTTTTTGTAATAGCTGTTTAATTCGGCTACTTTTTCGCCGTTTACATACACAATCGCATAATCACGAAGACCTTTTAATTCTAATTTCCCGCTTATAGGCTGATTGAATTTTCTGCTGTACCAAACATAGCCGTGCCCTTGATTTAATTCTTCAAAAGTGAGTGGCTTTTCGTTTTCTACCGCTTTGATTTTGTTTTTCAAAGATTCCAAAGTTACCGCTTTGGTCAACTTGATTTCGGGAATAGAAATTACATTGATTTTTGCAGGAACAGCAGGTGTTTTTGCAGTTTTCAACAATTCTCGTAAGGCATTATATTTTTCGGTTGCCCAGCCGGCTTCGCTGATAGGAGCATCATAGTCATAAGTTGTCAAATCAGGCTGAATGTCGTGTTTGTTGTCATAATTGGCCCCTGACGTAAAACCAAAATTCGTTCCTCCGTGTACCATATAATAATTGAAAGAAACGCCCGCATCAAGATATTTTTTGGTTTGTGTTGCTACTTTTTGGGCACTGACTTTCGGGAAAGGTTCTGCCCAGTGATCCAACCAACCCGGATAGAATTCGGCTACCATATAAGGGCCTTTTCCGTTGTTAAATTTATTCACTACTTCTTTCAGTTTGTCCACATTGTCTTCTCCGTTGGCAGTTGGCAAAGCCCCCGGAAGTGCGCCTTCGGCAAACAACCAGCTTCCGTCCGAAGTAAAGAAAGGCACGTTAAAACCTACATCTTTTAATTGTTGGAAAACCGCTGCGCTGTATTTTTTGTGTTCTTCTACCGGAATGTCTTTGCGTTGGGCAACATAGGAACCAAATTCATTTTCACCCTGAACCATGATAATTGGCCCGCCATTGGTTACCAATAAATTTTTTACCTGTCCATAAAGCGCAGTAAAATACGATTTGGTCGCAGCCAAATATTGTGGATTATTGCCACGAATCACCATCCCTGGCACTTTTTGCAAAAACCACGGATAACCGCCAAATTCCCATTCGGCGCAAACATAAGGCCCTGGACGCAAAATGACATATAATCCTTCTTCCTGAGCTGTTTTGATGTATTCGGCAATGTTTCGGTTTCCGGTTTTAAAATCCCAAACTCCCGGTGCAATTTCATGGTAATTCCAAAAAACATAAGTCGCCACGGCATTCAGTCCCATGGCTTTCATCATTTGCAATCGGTGACGCCAATATTCTTTCGGAATTCGGGCGTAGTGCATCTCGCCGCTATGAATCTGGATGTTTTTTCCATCCAAAACAAAATTACCGTCTGTTATGGCAAAAGTGTGTTTAGTTTGTCCTGTCGCGTTTACAACTAACAGCGTGAAAACAAACAAAGTAAAAAGGATTTTTTTCATTTGGAACTATTTAATTTAATTATACTATTTTTTGCTTATGTAGTTATTATTCACAAATAAAAAATAAGTTTTTTTATCAGGAGAAACTTTAAAATACTTAGACTCAAAAATAAGCTATTTCTTTTGATTTCAAATACAATTGTACGCTATCCATAAGCTTAATCTGCGTTTTGGCTCTTACAAGATTTTGATTCTCGTATGTTGTAGTGTAATAGCAGTCGTTATTCAAGTAATCCCCCAAGAAACGACAAGCTTGTTCAAAAAGAATCAATGGCAAACTTAAATGAATGTTTTTAGCTTCTTCATCAGACATGAAACTTGAGGCTTCATTAACATAGGCCTGCATAAAAGCCTCATAAATTTTGGTATCAAAACGTACTTTTGACAAATCCTTTTCTTCTTCAGTAGCTGTATTTGCACCTGTTCTCAAGGCATCACCCACATCATGAAATATACTTCCTGGCATTATCGTATCAAAATCAATAATACAAAGTATATTGCCATTTTCATCGAAAAGCATGTTTCCAATTTTAGTATCGTTATGCACCACCCTCAAGGGAATTCTCCCCGAATTGATAGCATTTGCAACGGCTTCAATATTTTTAAAATTAGCCTGTAAAAAATCAATCGATTCTTTTGCTTCTGAAATCCTTTCCGGTGAAGCTTTTTTTATGCTTTCTTCAAAATCAATGAACCTTTTTATAGTATTATGAAAATCCGGAATAGTGTATTCCAATTCCGAAACCGGAAAATTAAGCAGTGCCGAATGAAACTTTGCCAAATATTCTCCCACTTGACTGGCTACTCTACTAGAATCAATTCGATCAAAAACCACTGATGGAATGAACCTCGAAAGTTGCCAAATTGCTACTCCTTGTTCTGAATAAAACTGCCCTTCGCAATTAGGAATAAAAGTCAAAGTAGAAAAACCATTCCGTTCCAAATAACCTGTAATTTTTATCTTATTATTCAATAATGCCCTTATATTTGGAAATACAACTTGGTTAATTTTCTGCAAAATGTAATCCTCGTCGGCTGTTACAATTTTATAAGTATTATTGATTAAACCGCTATGTATAGCAGTAAAACTAAGGATTGGCTTGTCTTTATAAAAATCTTTAAAGACCGCTTTAATTAATTCTTCCATACGCCATTTTTATAAATATCTCGATTTTGTATTTTTTTTCTTAAAAGCAAATTTCAATTGTGTTCAATTCTAGTTTTTAGCACTACTCCACCGTGACGGCGTCTTGCAGTAACATTCCTTTTATAAAATCCATGTCTCTTTCTTAGAAAAAAACCAATGAATCACATTAAAAACTTGTTTTAATATTATAAAAATTAAAATCAAACAATAATATTTACTATTCTGAGACTAAACTATATATTATTTTTTAAATAAAAAAGTAAAACAGTAAAAAATGTGCTCGAACACAAAATTTTATGTTATCGAGCACAAAAAAAATAGAAACTAGTCAATTTTGTTTATTACAAAAAAACCTCTCTTTCTTGTGAGTATTTTAAACTTACAATTAAAATAGACTTCCTTTTTTTTACAAAAAAAGAGGCTACCCAAAAAAATGGATAACCTCTTTACTAAAAAGTAATACTATTTTATCAAATAAAAATAATCAACACTTACACGCTTGCTATTTTAGTTATGCAATTATTGAAAATCTGCAGGCTTGTAATAATTTTGAAGAGTAACAATAAACAAACCTCCACTAAAAAATTCTTTATTAATTCTTGACATTACAGGACTTATGCCTGTACTAACATTATTTATTGTTTTTGGGTACGTCATATTGGAATTATGATTGAAACCTACACAATGTCCTACTTCGTGAGCCATAAGATCACCAGCATCAATTTTTATATAGTCATGCAAAATATGTTCGGCATAACCTAAAACGGCTCCGCCTCCTAAACCAGATACATTGGTAACTTTACCACAGTTAAAGCGAGGATGGCTAAGTATGTCGCTATAAACTTTCTCCTTTTCAGCCATCGTTAAAACTGTTGTTCCATCATTACCTATAATTGTCTCGTTTAAAAAAGCCTGCTTAAATTTATCCGACACAAAAACGATTCCCATATTAATCATAAGTCCTGAAAAACGGCGAATATCTTTGGCATTTATAGGTTCCCAATTATCTGTTGTATTATTATTAGGGTCGTAATCATGATAGTTGATTATCCATTTGAGTGCTTGCAGTTTTTTAAGTCTGAGTATAATTTCGTTATCACCTGTAAAATCAAAAGAAATTTTAGTTGGATCCACACCGGTTGTTTTATATTGTGACAGGTCTACTTTTTTATTATCTGTATCCAAAAAAAGATCGGTTCCTTCTACAAAAGGATACTTCATGGTTTGTGTAGCATGTGCCCTTATTTTTTTTATTTTAAAAAGTTGCACCTGCAGTTTACCATCAATAGTAGCCAATATTGTAGCATTTTCAATATCGAAAGGAGCAAAATTTGAAACTTCTATAGTTTTTTCATCAACAGTTTTTACACGTATAACCTGTGCAATACTGTAAGTTCTCGCTTCCGAAGTCATCACTGCTACGGGTTCATTATCCTGAAACATTAATGTAGAATTTTGATCGGTATCAAAAGAAACAATTTTTGGACTTACTGTTTCTTGTTGAGCACCAGATCCTCTGTCATCACTACAAGCGGTAAAAAGGCCAAAAGCGATAAGTACTGTAAAAAAATTTTTCATCATAATAATAAGGTTTTAATTGATTAGGGGGTAAAATTCTTTTATTTAAAACAATAGTAAAACACTATTTTGTATGATATCTATCAAAGATATTAGTATTGTTTGAAAATTCAACAAATAAAATCATCTGATTACCAAAATATTACAACAAAAAAAAGAGGCTGTCTTTATTTTTGGACAGCCTCCTCATTGTATTAATTATTGTTTAACAATCGTACTTCTAAAAGTTTCGACACCATTTTGAATAACTACAATGTAATTTCCTGAAGGCAAATCTCCAACGAAAGTATTTTGCGGTATGGTGGTAAAACGAACCTGACGAATCTTGTTTCCAAGTATATTATAGATACCAATTGTTGCATTCGGGTCTAGTTTTGACGATATACTAACATTAAAGTTGTCCTGAACAGGGTTTGGGTAAACAGTAAAATTCGGTGAAGTTGTAACTTCTTCTTTAGTTGCCATTTTTGACGTACCATTGCAAGAACCAAGGTTATCTCCATGATTCAAATGATTTTGAACAGCAGATTGTGCTACGCAAATAACAGTATTATTGTGGCAAATCATCACTTTATCATTGTTGTTACCACATCTAACATCAAGTGTATTGATAGTAATTGAAGCTGTTGATTGACATCCTCCCGCATACGAAGCCGTAACTGTATATACACCCGCTTGTGTAACTGAAATTGATGGTGTATGTGCTCCAGTGTTCCAAGTATAAGTAACATCTTGATTTCCTTGTACCAATGAATTAAGAGTAAGCGATGTAGGCCCATATCCTAGATAAATGGTGTTTTTATCATCTATTGCAGGATTCATTGCATATACATCAGGAATAGATAATGCCACAGTTGGACAAACTACATTTACATTTACATTTGTAGAAGTGGTTACTGCACCATTGTTATCGGTAGCTTTTGCAGTTAATGAATAAGAACCCGAAGGAACGTTATTCCAATTAAAACTATATGGAGCGGTTAGATCCTCACCTAACTTGGTTGTTCCATTAAAAAATTCAACTTTACTCACGCTACCATCTGCATCTGCTGCATTGGCATTGATTGTAATAGTTGCTAGTGATTCATAGCTCGCATTATTGGCCGGTGATGAAAATGATACTGTTGGAGCCAATGGTTGTGGCTTAATTACAGCGGTGGTTCCTCCGGAAATACATCCATTTGCATTTTTAGCATACACTGTATAAGTTCCCGAATTCAAATTTTCAAATGACCCTGATGTGTTATCAAATGTTACGCCGTCTAAACCAAAACTTAAGTTTAGAGTTGAACTAGTTACACTGATACTTCCTGTAGCGACAGTGTAAGTTGGCTGAATAGTTTCAACTGTTGGCGCTGCAGGAGTTGCAGGTTGTGCATTTATAGTTGCATTGGCAGCAAGAGAAATACATCCAGCTGCGTTTTTAGCATACACTGTATAATCTCTAGAAGTCAAATTATCGAAAAGACCAGTTGTATTTTCAAACGTTGTTCCGTCTAAACTAAAACTTAAGTTTTCTACAGCACTTGTTACAGCAATACTTCCTGTTGAAGTAGTACATGTTGGCTGAATAGATTGCAATGTTGGCGCTACAGGAGTTGCAGGTTGTGCATTTATAGTTGCATTGGCAGCAAGAGAAATACATCCAGCTGCGTTTTTAGCATACACTGTATAATCTCTAGAAGTCAAATTATCGAAAAGACCAGTTGTATTTTCAAACGTTGTTCCGTCTAAACTAAAACTTAAGTTTTCTACAGCGCTTGTTACAGCAATACTTCCTGTTGAAGTAGTACATGTTGGCTGAGTAGATTGCAATGTTGGCGCTACAGGAGTTGCAGGTTGTACATTGATTGTTGCATTGGCAGCAACAGAAATACATCCAGCTGCATTTTTAGCATAAACGATATAATCCCCTGAAGTCAAATTTCCGAAAAGACCTGTTGTGTTTTCAAACGTTGTTCCATCCAAACTGAAACTCAAGTTTTCAATTGTTCCTGTTACTTGAATAGTTCCCGTAGCAGTTGTACAAGTAGGCTGAGTAATTTCCAATGTTGGTGCTGCAGGTGTTGCTGGTTGAACATTTATCGTTGCATTAGTCGCAACAGAAATACATCCATCTGCATTTTTAACATACACGGTATAATCACCAGAGGCTAAATTTTCGAAAAGACCTGTGGTATTTCCAAATGTGGTTCCATCCAAACCAAAACTCAAGTTTTCAACTGCACCAGTTACTTGAATACTTCCCGTAGCAGTTGTACAAGTTGGTTGAGTAACTTCTAACGTTGGTGCATCTGGTTTTGCAGGTTGTACATTGATTACTGCATTGCTAGCTGTAGAAATACATCCGTTTGTGTTTTTAGCATATACATTGAAAGTTCCTGGAGCTACATTTTCAAAAAGACCTGTGGTGTTTTCAAATGTAGTTCCGTCCAAACCAAAGCTCAAATTTTCAACAGCGCTTGTTACTTTAATATTTCCAGTAGCTTTAGTACAATTAGGTTGTGTAATTTCCAAAGTTGGTGCCACAGGAGTTGCATTAGGCAAAGTACAAGGATTAACAGCCTTTAATTTTATTTCAACAGGGAATCCGTCAGCAAGGGTGAATGTAATTGTTGTTCCCGCTGCAGTAGCTGTCCCTAAATTGGCATTAGTATTTCCTTGTGAAATAGCCCACTCACTGTTCAATGTTAAGGTAATCATTTTCGGTGTAGAAGGTGTAGTTCCCATATCTGGATTGCTTACAGAAAGTACAATTTCAGAGTAATTAGTATTCAATGATTTATACATTACCAAACAAGGTGTATCGTTTGCTTTAAGCAAACCATCAGTAATCGCAGTATTGACTGCAGGCAATGCATAGGCCCAAGTTTTAGAAGCTTTGTGCTCAATTATTTGTTGATTGGCATTGTTTTGATAAACGGTATAAGGTCTATCTGATTGCATTTGTTGTGCAAATTGTGTCATTCTTCCTGCATCTGCCGAAGGAATACAAACATATTCGTACGAACTATTTGTTGGAGCCGTTCCGTGGTCTAAGTAAGCAAGACGGTAATTGTTCCCATTATTACTAGCAATAGTCGCATCCGATGGATTAAGCTGATTTTGATAAGGAGTGATTTGGGTCGAATTTTTAATTTTTAAAGTTCCCGAATTCGGTAAAATGTAAAATCCTGTGCTGTAATTATCAATAATCCAGTTAGCCGAAGTACCTTCAAACGAATCGGTCGCTTGGTTTGTTTTCGCTTCTCCATTTACCAAAACATCATTTGAATTATTATTCAGCCTCTGAGACAATGTGGTAACAGTAGGATTGGTAGCATCGTTATTTTTAATTCCGTTACCCAAACAGATAATCATATCATCGATAGTAAAATAAGCTTTGGTAAACTCAAAAGTACCATTATGAGTATTTGGGCCATACACAGCACCAAATCCCGGGTTATCTTTCTCTTTAAATTTCATACCAAACAATCCCGATTGTCCAATTGTTTTAGACA
This sequence comes from Flavobacterium gilvum, assembly GCF_001761465.1. Taxonomy (NCBI): domain Bacteria; kingdom Pseudomonadati; phylum Bacteroidota; class Flavobacteriia; order Flavobacteriales; family Flavobacteriaceae; genus Flavobacterium; species Flavobacterium gilvum. Next base: position 3,557,330 of record NZ_CP017479.1, read on the forward strand.
AAACACTTTTGTTTGCCTGACCTAGTGTCAAAGAACCCGCAAAACCATAAGTATTGAATTCATCAATTCGCTCTTTTTCAGCATTTAATTTACTCCAAGGCAATACAATAGTTGTAGCTCCGGGATTGTAATTCCAATCCCAACCGATATCACTGTATCCGTTCCCTGTTGTGCTATTTCCAGGATAAATAATATCCAATGCGCCGTAGCCTTGGTATCTTCCAAATCTATTATTACCTATATAAATTTCAGACCCCCATAGTACATTCGATTGTCCTCTCATAGAGGCAATCCAATTGTTTTTTCTGTAAATTCCTAAATTGGCATAGTTGAATTGAACAAACCCCTCTTCAAACGGAGTGACTGTACTGTTGTTGAATAGCGGATTAACACCATATTTTCTGTTATAAGCACCTGCCAAAATGGGATCGGCACCAGGTAATCCTAAAATTTTACCACCTACTATAGCAAGATTACCCAAAGTACCAGACGATAACGTAGTAGTCTTAGTTTGCGGATTTCTTCCAGCCATGGAAAAAGGTTTTACTCCTGCATCATTGCTATACATTACTTGGGCATAAATGGCATCTCTAAACCTAAGGTATGAGGGCTGGTCTATTTGAAATCTGGTATCAATCATAGATTTTAAAACCGTAGTAGCAGTACCATAGGCGTACATATAACCATCATAACTATTGTTGTGATGATTTCCTAAACCGTCTTTTTTTAAACCATCAGCAGTACCAGCAGTATAGATTGTAAAACGTTCTACAAATCTTTTGGCTGTTTTTAAAAAGCGTATTTTTTCATCATTGGTTTTAAACCAATCCGAATACGCCATATACACATCTGAATGCAAGTAAATATGATCTGTAATTATTGCACCATTAGTTTGAGTAGTATTGAAGTCGTAATTAGGATCAAAAAGATTTTGGAAATTATTTGTCTCTATAGCAAGCGAATTACCAAATAAATTTTTCACATTATCCGGAAGATAATTATTTAGAAAAACGGCAGCGCGAGAAAACACAGGATAACTATAAAAATCAATTGCTGCATAAGGACTCGTCCCCTTATTACAAAACAGGTCGGATAAATACCACACCGCTTTAACAGCCTTATCACTTATGTTGGTATCATTAGGATTGAATTTTAAATATCTGGCAAACGTCTTCAAGAAATTAACCTGAGCACTAGTTGTTAAAGGATTTCCGGTTATAGTATTTCCATTAACCGTAATATTTAAAGCGTTATAATCATTAATAGCTGTGTCTAATTGAGCTGACGTAGGAGGTGTTGTCCCAAGAAGCTGGTCCGATAAACTAGCCCGGATAGCCGCTAAATCACTTATCTCTGAAGGAGTGGCTGTTGTAAGCGGTAAATCAAAATTAAATACAGGTTTGCATACCGGAAGCATATCAATGAATTGTCCATTTACTTTCACATAATCCAAACCGGCTTGTCGAACAGGATTTAAATCATCGGCTCGAACAAATCGTAGCATAATTTGATCTCCATTACTCGAAGCGGTAAAAACATAAGAAAATGTAAGTGTTCCTACAACTCCCGAACCAGTGGTAGCTATAGGACTTTCGACCAAAACAACATTATCTGTTACATCATAAACCTGTATTTTAAATTTACAAAATGATAAGCCTAATTGCCAATATTTTGTTTCAATATTGATTTGTCCATTAGCAAAAGGGCTTCCAGTCAACAAATATTGCACCCCTTGCAACGCAGGCGTATTAGCAGCTTCTTTAAGAGCTATTGCCCCATCATTAAGACCATCTCCATTATCGGCATCCGTTTTAATTACAGATACTGGAGTTGCATCTTCAATTTTTGACCAGGCAAAATCACTTACGTCAAAGTTAATCGGTGGTGCCTGCATGCTGATGAATTGCCCATTAACCTTTAAATAATCTATACCTGCCTGACGAGTTATATTTAAGTCATCGGCACGGACAAATCGCACTATAATTTGGTCACCTACACTCGAAGCTGTAAATGTATAAGATAATGGAGTTGTACCAACACCTCCCGTTGCAGTTAAAATCACAGGCGATTCTGCCAAAACAAGGTTATCGGTTACATTATAAACCTGCATTTTAAATTTTACATATGCCGTCCCAATCTGATAATAATTTACTTCAAGATTAATTTGTTCACCACTAACAGGACTCCCTGCCAGTTGATATTGCAATCCTTGTAATGATGGCGTTGTCGCAGCACTTTTAAGAACCATTGCGCCATCATTAAGACCATCTCCATTGTCGGCATCAGTATTCACAACACTTATCGGACTAGCATCTTCAATTTTTGACCAATTAAAATGGCCTGTATCTATAGTGATTTGTGCTCTTGCAGCACCAGAAATCAAAAACAGATAGAATAATAGCTGAGTAATTTTCTTTTTCATTTTTTTTTTGTGGTTTTTGTTTTTGGATTATTTAATAATTAAAAGCGATTAAGTTTGTTTACGATTACGAAATCGTTTTCATAAATAAACTGATTTCAAATTTCTTTTAATAAAGAATTATAAAAGGGGATGTTCTTCCTTTTTTAGGACAAAATCCTCCTTATCTACCTGAACAGCTACCATTAAAACACTCATATAAAACACTTTTTACACTATTTACCTCTTATTTTTTTAATTTCATCCATTTACAAAAACAAAAAAACTGCGCAAAAGCCAGAGACCTTTACACAGTTTTTAAGAGAAAACTTCTCAAAAAGACATATCGAATTGTAGAATATTCAAAATAGCACATTAAAAATTTGGCTGAATAAAACAGACAACTATACCAGATTTTTTCAAAAAAGTAAGCAAATTATTAATTTACTATTTTTTTTTTACTTCCAAATTCGTTCCTAGCTCATTCTTAACAATACTTATTATACTGAAGTACAGATTTTTGCACTTTTTTAACATTGCTGTAAATTTAGTACTACAATAATTCAAAACAACGTACTACAACTCGTCATTTCCAACGGATATACTTTTGCCTTAGTTACATTAATTAAGATACTCAATGTTTAAAATATTAAGTACCTATTCAAAATGTAAGCAAAACTATTTTTAATTTAATAATAACTTTATGAAAAGAAAATTTCTTTCTGTTTTTACTATTGCATTCTCAATGACCGTATTGATGGCTCAAGAGAAAAATACAACTACCAATTTTAATCGTTGGTCGATTGATTTGAATGGAGGATCAAGCAAACCGGCAGAACCCTTTAATGAGGGCTATTACTCAGATGATTTCAATTTTAATCATGGAGATTTAGGTGTAAGATATATGCTTAACACAAAATTTGGATTGAAGGCTGATTTTGGGTTAGACAACATGAAAGATGGTCATAACAGCCTAGATTTCAATACAAAATATTACAGAACAGATTTACAAGGAATTATAAACTTAGGCCGAATCTGCAATTTTGAAACATGGACAAGAGTATTTGGTTTACAAGGCCATGCTGGAGTAGGCTATTCATGGATGACAAATAAAAACTTTGAAGGTCGTGACAACATGGTAAATTTAATCGTGGGATTAACCGGTCAAGTAAAATTGTCTAATCGATTTGCTTTAAATGCAGATTTTAGCAGAATTACTAACGTTAGACAAGACATCAACTTCAATGGAGTTACAGCTCAAACAGATAGAACATTTGATGGAGTGTTGTATAATGCCACTTTGGGTCTTTCTTATTATATTGGAAAGCAAAAGGTTCATGCTGATTGGTATTCTCAAAATTCTAACACATCTACAAATGCAAATGATGAGCTATTGTCTCAAATCGGCCAATTAGAAAATAAACTAAATGAGACCGAAAGCAAACTAAAAAACACCGAAACTAAGCTAGATAACGCAGTTAACAAACTAAAAGATTCTGATAACGACGGTGTGGCAGATTATTTGGATGTAGAACCTAACTCAAAACCTGGAGCTGTAGTAGACACAAAAGGTCGCACTATTGATTTTGACAAATCAAAAAAGGAAACTGTAGCAAATACAAATGAATCATCACAAAATTTGAGTGATATTAATGTTTACTTCAACACAAATTCCTACAACCCTACCAATAAATCCCGTTCAAACATTGACATTGTAACTGATTACTTAAAGGCTAATCAACATGCAAAAGTTGAAATAAACGGTTATTCAGATAACAAGGGGGGAAATAGTAAAGGAAATAAGATTCTTTCTCAAAAAAGAGCTGATACCGTGAAAAAAATACTAGTTAAATCTGGTGTAAAAGCAACTAGATTATCTGCGCACGGAAAAGGAGTAGATTTAAAATCTCATAATGCCGCAAAAAAGAGACACGTTTCTTTCAAAATTAAATAATTAAATAAAAGTATTGTTTTAAATTTTTTATTGGTTGCCCGCTGGTGTGTTTTGTTATTAAACGTGATTTTCCAATAATTGTTTAACCAGCGGGCATTTTTTTAATAATTGACAAAACTGATTTATTTAGTAAAAGTTGAAAAGGTCGTATTATGAATTTTGATTCACTTTAATCAATATTAAATTAAAGAAATATAAAAACCACTTTGAATATAGGATAGCTATTAAAAAAGCTGTAATTGAGCAATAAAATATGTATTTGTAGAAGAACTATAAATATAAAATTTAGTAATATGCGATTCCCGGCAAACTGAATTCTTTGTACGTAATATATATCATTTGGGGAATGATTTCGTACTCAATTTTTAAAAGTTATAGGTTTCTTTTAAAAAGTGAAGAAGTTTGCCAGAGTCGCAATTACTTTTAATCCATTATTTACAATTCAAAAAAAAAATTGAATTATAAACAAAACTATTTGAATTAATTATTGAAACTGCAACTATCGCAAAAAAAAAATCCAAATTCCTTTTACTTGATTTTGTAAATCAAAAAAAAGTAAACACAGAAAATGAATCAAATAATCGATATTAAAACGCAATTATAAAGACATTGTCATCAACAGGTTCTAAAAATAATTTGCTATTATATCTAATAGAATCTCTCTACTCAGAGGCTTTTGCTTGAAATCTGAAATTTCATTTATCAATGCGCATTTAATTTTATCATCCGGATTACCCGAGCTGCTTAACATTACAATAACAATCTCCTCTTTATTTTTTATATCTAAACTTTTAAAAGTTTTCATGAATTCCCAACCATCCATAACAGGCATGTTAATATCCAATAAAATTAATTGAGGTTGTGGATACTTGTCCCCTTTCGATTCGAATTTTCCTTGACTACATAGATAATCAATGGCTTCTTTTCCGTTTAAAACCACTTGAATAGATTCTGCAATATCAGCCTTTTGTATTATTTTTTTATTAATAAAGCTAGTTGGGAAGTCGTCATCGACCAATAATACACAGTTTAATCTATTTTCCATTTTGTTTAAAAATTTTAATTCAAATATTTAGGTTTAGTCTGGAAAGAATATTCATTTTAATATGCTTACACTAATAATTTTCAATTAAACCCAAGGTTAATGATGTCAATGATATAAGGAAAAAATCAGACTCTTTATATAGTACAAATGATATTACAATCCGGTCTGGTTTCTTCTTTATTCAAAGTGATTGTTGAATAGTTTATAAATTTCAAGATGCAAAGTTATTGTTATTGACCTATCTGGTTTGTAGAACAAATCCCTGAGTAATTTGTCCATTTTGTTCTACAAATAAGGAGTATATACAAAATAAAGGCTTTACTCAAAATTCAAAAAATTCATAACCGCTTTAGCTGTTTAGAATCTATATAATCAACTAAAATTTAAAAGAAAAACAATGTTTTTAATATCTATTCCTTAATAAGCAAGAATAATGAGTCTTGCTTAATATATGTTATAAGAAAACATATATTCTTTCCGGTAGGTACTAGGAGTTTTCCCAATAATTTCTTTGAAGGTTCTATTGAAATTGGCAAAATTTTGAAAACCACTTTCATAGCATACATCTGATATTGACAATTTTTTGTTTTGTAAAAGTTTGCAGGCGTGTCCTGTTCTTAATTCATTCAAGAATTGGGTAAAAGATTTTTGTGTTCTTTTCTTAAAAAAGGTACAAAATGCAGGCGGTGTCATGTGAGCAACTTGTGCAATATCTTTCAAAGCAATAGGTTTGGTAAAATTTGTTATGGTATATTTATACACTTCGTTCATCCTTTCAGTATCTTTTTCATTATATGAATGGCTATAGCCAATGCTGGCAAGTAACTCATATTCCTCAGAATTAAGCATAACATCAATTATTTTTAGGAATTCTATAACTTGTGTGAATCCCTCTAAATCTATCATTTTGTCCAGATGATTCAGTATTATTTCCTTTGTTTTTCCCGTAAAAGAAAGTCCCCTTTTGGCTTTTTCAAATAGATTTCCTTTTTTTGATAAAACAATATTATTGTCACAAAGTTTGTCGATAATATCAAAAGAAAAATAAGTAACAATAGCTTCTGCCGAAGTATTTGAATTATTGTTTAAAATTTCGAAGTCATTATACCACATATGTGGAAGATTAGGGCTCATTAGAACCAAATCTCTTTCGAAGAAATTTTTAATACTATCCCCGACAACTCTTTTTCCATAACTTTTTCGAACATAATTAAGTTCGCAATAATCATGAAAATGAAATGGTGTTGTAAAATGACTCCCATTGATCTTTTTGATTGTCAATAGAGAAGAATTTTGAGAAGCTAATTCTATTAATACGGCCTTCATATTTATTCAACTTAAATTATGAGTAGTGGCTAAATTTATGATATATTTTCCATATTTAAAAAAAATGTCCTAAAATTAATTAAAATAGTACAAGTTTTAATTAACAAAATTGTATTTAAGAGTTGTTATTAAAATTATCTTTGAAAAAACCTCGAGTAAAAGCAATCTTGTAAAATTTGGTTTATAATTTAATTTTAAAAAAAATATGGTAAATTTTTATAAAATAAATAAAAAAACACTAATTCATTTGGTATTTATTCTTGCCTCTACAAGTATGTTTGCGACAATTTTGCCAACCGAAGCAGTAGAATGTTTAGTACAACCTGTTTATCGATTCCGAAAAGACAAAACGCCTGGCCGTGAAATCATAATAAAACTAAAAGAGGGAAAATTAGAAGGAAAAATAGCTGTTGATATTACAGCAGGAAAAACTAAGGAAACTACCGAGTTTTTGGATAAAAAAGAGGGTTATTCAGAATTGAGTATATTACTGCCCAATACTATTGGAGTCAAATCGGATGCTACTGTGACGATTGTCATTCGCCAAGGGAAGAACATAATTAAAAAAACAGTCAATGTCCCTACCATGCGCCATTGGAATGTATACCTCTATAATCATGCACACGTGGATATTGGTTATACTAATACCCATAAAAATGTTGAGTTATTGCACAAAAACAATATTTTGGAGGGAATCAAATTGGCAGAAAAAACGAAAACCTATCCTAAAGGCTCCCAATTTGTATGGAATCCGGAAGTAACCTGGCCGCTGGAGCGTTTGTGGGAAACTCAGCCTGAAGAACGAACAAATGTTTTGAATGCCATCAAAAGTGGCTTTATTAGTGTTGATGCAAGCTATTCGAACACTGACACGAGTGTCTGTTCCGATGAAGAGCTGTTTCATCTTTTTAATTTTAGCAGAAAAATCCAACGCCTTTCAGGAAAGCCGATAGATGTTTTTCAACAAATGGATGTTCCTGGTATTTCATGGGGAATAATACCTGTCTTGAATCAACAGGGAATAAAATACATTATGGCATGGCCAAACACCGATAGAGCTGGATTTTCACACGAAGGCTTGGACAAAAAACCATTATGGTGGGTTGGTCCTGACGGAAAATCAAAAGTTTTATTTCTTCAACCAGGACAGTATGCTAATAGCGGAAGTATGGACAAAGGAGGAGCCACAGGCAGACCTTGGTTTGGACAACGCGATCCTCAAAAAGTACCTTTGTATATTCAAACTGGAGATGCAAATGTGGATTTTACGAAGAAATTGGTCGATATGGAAGCCGAGAAATATCCATACGATTTCTTGGTGCTTTCATGGTCCCTTTGGGACAACAATCCTTTGGATGCTGATATTCCGGATGCAGTAAAAAAATGGAATGAAACCCATGCGTACCCTCAAATTATAATTTCAGGAGGGCATCAGATTATGGAAATGATCGATAAAAAATATGGTGATAAATTGCCTGTAGTAAAAGGTGACTATACCGAATTTTGGACAGACGGTCTGGGAACTGCAGCCAAACTTGCAGCAATGAATAGAAAATCAAAGGAGATTCTTACTCAATCGGAAACACTTTGGTCGATGCTTCATCCTGCAAAATCAGCACCAAGAAATGAATTTGAAGAAGCTTGGAGAAAAATCATTTTAGGATCAGAACACACTTGGTGTTTTGAAGACCCAAACGACTCTTATTTTCAAGATGCAATTTTCAAAGTAAAGAAAGGGTATTTCATTGATGCACACGAACGTTCAATTGATTTAATGGATGAAGCATTGGCCCCGGCAACTGAACAGGCAAATAAAACAGTGCCTTCAGGTATTGCTGTATTCAATACTCATTCTTGGAATCAAAGCGGAACAGTGACACTTTCTAAAGAAGAAAGTGGTTTGGGAGACAAAGTAGTTGACGACAAAGGAAACCCAATACCTTCCCAACGTTTGTCAACCGGAGAATTATTATTTATAGCTTCGGATGTACAAGCTTTAGGATCGAAACACTACCGTATAGAAAAAGGAAACTCATTTTCTACAAAAGGATGTACCATCAACGGAACTACTTTGGAAAATAGTAAAGTAAAAGTAGTAGTTGATGAAAAAACAGGAAATATTACCCAACTAATAGACCTATCTACTGGACAAAATTTTGCTGACACAAAAGTAAACGGAGGTTTGAATGCTTTCCGCTGGTTACCTGGTAATGTCGATGCTCCCAAAGCAGATACAGACATTTCGATAAAAATTACCGAAAATGGACCATTGGTTGTAGAATTGACCATTAGTTCAAAAGGTGAAGGTTGTCGATCTATTTCGCGTTCCGTCAGATTAATAAATAATGCTAAATGGGTTGAAATAAATAATGTTGTCGATAAATTACCATTGATGGAAAAAGACGGAATTCATTTTGGATTCGGATTTGATGTGCCACAATCCAAAACACGTGTTGATATCCCTTGGGGGATTATGGAAGTGGAAAAAGATCAATGGGCGCAAGGAAACCGAAACTGGATTGCCATGCAAAGATGGCTGGACGTGTCGAACGATAAAAAAGGAATTACTTGGTGTTCTCTGGATGCTCCTTTATTTGAGTACGGTTCCATGACAGCGAATATTGCTTTGGGCTGGGGATGGGGCTCAAAAGCACCATGGGTGAAAAAACTAGAACCAAGTTCGACTATTTATTCATGGGTGATGAACAATCACTGGTTTACCAATTTTCCATTAACGCAAGATGGTCCCGTTTCGTTTCGCTACCGATTAATGCCTCACGGCGAATTCAATCCTTTGGAGGCAAATCGATTTGGGCTTGAACAATCACAACCGCTGGTACACGTTTTGACTGAAAAAGATCCAAAAACAAAACAATTATTGACAATAGATAATGAAAAAGTTATAGTAACAATTTTGAAACAAAGTGAAAAAGAAGGAGAAATGATTGTACGCTTACGCTCTTTATCGGACAAAACCGAAACAGCAAAAATTGGTTTTCCTTCTATATCACCAAAATCGGTAAACGTTTGTGAAATTGAGGAAAATGCTGGAGCTTCTGTTAGTAATTCGGTTTCAATTCTACCTTACGGAATGATGACGATTAAAGTACAATTTTAAAAATTGTGTAATACAAAAAAAGCAATACTTGAATTCAAGTTTAATCGAAATTATCAGCGTTAATTTATTAAATATTTCTTGTATTTTCAAAAAATAAACACAAACTGATTAAAATAGTACAAGTTTTAATTAACGGAATTGTATTTAAGAGTTGTTATTAAAATTATCTTTGAAAAAACCTCGAGTAAAAGTAATCTTGTAAAATTTGGTTTATAATTTAATATTTAGAAAAAACATGGTAAATTTTTATAAAATAAATAAAAAAACACTAATTCATTTGGTATTTATTCTTGTTTCTACAAGTATGTTTGCGACAATTTTGCCAACCGAAACAGTAGAATGTATAGTACAACCCGTTTATCGATTCCGAAAAGACAAAACGCCTGGCCGTGAAATCATAATAAAGCTAAAAGAGGGTAAATTAGAAGGAAAAATAGCTGTTGATATTACAGCAGGAAAAACTAAGGAAACAACCGAGTTTTTGGATAAAAAAGAGGGTTATTCAGAATTGAGTATATTACTTCCCAATACTATCGGAGTCAATTCGAATGAGACGGTAACAATTGCCATTCATCAAGGAAAAAACACTATCAAAAAAACAGTTGATGTTCCTGCCATGCGCTATTGGAATGTATACCTCTATAATCATGCACACGTAGATATTGGTTATACTAATACCCATAAAAATGTTGAATTATTGCACAAAAACAATATTTTGGAGGGAATCAAATTGGCAGAAAAAACAAAAACCTATCCTAAAGGCTCTCAATTTGTATGGAATCCGGAAGTAACCTGGCCATTGGAGCGTTTATGGGAAACGCAACCTGAAGAACGAACAAATGTTTTGAATGCCATCAAAAGTGGTTTTATTAGTATAGATGCCAGTTATTTGAATATTGATACAAGTGTATGTTCCGATGAAGAGTTGTTTCATATCTTTAATTTTAGCAGAAAAATTCAACGTCTTTCCGGAAAACCGATAGATGTTTTTCAGCAAGTAGATATTCCTGGTATTTCGTGGGGAATGGTTCCTGTTTTGAATCAACAGGGAATAAAATACATAATGTCATGGCCAAATACCGATAGAGCCGGATTTGTACATGAAGGTTTGGACAGAAAACCCGTTTGGTGGTATGGTCCTGACGGAAAATCAAAAGTTTTGTTTTTTCAACCTGGGCAGTATGCCAATAGTGGAAGTATGGACAAAGGAGGAGCCACAGGCAGACCTTGGTTCGGACAACGTGATCCTCAAAAAGTACCTCTGTATATTCAAACTGGAGATGCAAATGTGGATTTTACGAAAAAATTGACCGATATGGAAACTGAGAAATATCCATACGATTTCTTGGTGCTTTCATGGTCACTTTGGGACAATAATCCCTTGGATGCAGATATTCCGGATGCCGTAAAAAAATGGAATGAAACCCATGCATACCCACAAATTATTATTTCTGGAGGACATCAGATTATGGAAATGATCGACAAAAAATATGGCGATAAATTGCCTGCAGTAAAAGGTGACTTTACCGAATTTTGGACTGATGGTCAAGGAACTGAGGCTAAATATGCGGCTATGAACAGGAAATCAAAGGAAATTCTTACTCAATCGGAAACACTTTGGTCGATGCTTCATCCTGCAAAATCAGCACCAAGAAATGAATTTGAAGAAGCTTGGAGAAAAATCATTTTAGGATCAGAACACACTTGGTGTTTTGAAGACCCAAAGGATACCTATTTTCAAGATGCAATTTTTAAAGTAAAGAAAGGCTATTTCATTGATGCTCATGAACGTTCAACTGATTTGATGGATGAGGCATTGGCACCGGCGACACTGCAGGCAAATGGAAAAATTCCATCGGGGATTGCGGTTTTCAATACCCATTCGTGGAATCATAGCGGAATAGTAACGCTTTCTAAAGCTGAAAGTGATTTGGGTAACAAAGTTTTAGATGATAAAGGAAACGAAGTACCTTCTCAACGTTTGTCAACCGGAGAATTATTATTTATGGCTTCGGATGTACCAGCCTTAGGATCGAAACACTACCGGATAGAAAAGGGCAATTCATCTTTCACAAAAGGATGTGTTATCAGTGGAACTACTTTAGAAAACAATAAAATAAAAGTTGTTGTTGACGGAAAAACAGGAAATATTACCCAACTAATAGACCTATCTAGTGGACAAAATTTAGCCGATGCAAAAGTAAACGGAGGTTTGAATGCTTTTCGTTGGTTGCCTGCTAATGTTGATGCACCAAAATCAGATACAGATATTTCGATAAAAATCACCGAAAATGGACCGCTAGTTGCTGAACTGACTGTTACTTCAAAAGGAGAGGGTTGTCGATCTATTTCTCGTTCCGTTAGATTAATAAATGATGTAAAATGGGTCGAAATAAATAATGTTGTCGATAAATTACCATTGATGGAAAAAGACGGAATCCATTTTGGATTCGGATTTGACGTGCCACAATCTAAAACTCGTGTAGATATTCCTTGGGGAATCATGGAAGTAGAAAAAGACCAATGGAAGCAAGCAAACCGAAACTGGATTGCCATGCAAAGATGGTTGGACGTGTCGAACAATAAAAAAGGAATTACGTGGTGTTCTCTTGATACTCCTTTATTTGAGTACGGTGGTATGACAGCAAATATTGCTTTGAGTTGGGGAGCAAAAGGACCATGGTTGAAAAAACTAGAACCGAGTTCTACTATTTATTCATGGGTGATGAACAATCACTGGCATACCAATTTCCCATTAACGCAGGATGGTCCCGTTTCGTTTCGTTACCGATTAATGCCACATGGTGAATTCAATCCTTTGGAGGCAAATCGATTTGGGCTTGAACAATCACAACCACTGGTACACGTTTTGACTGAAAAAGATCCAAAAACAAAACCATTATTGATAATAGATAATGAAAAAGTTATTGTAACAATTTTGAAACAAGGAGAAAAAGAAGGAGAAATGATTGTGCGATTACGCTCGTTATCTGACAAAACCGAAACAGCAAACATTAGTTTTCCTTCTATATCGCCAAAATCGGTAAACGTTTGTGAAATTGAGGAAAATGCAGGAGCTTCTGTTAGTAATTCGGTTTCAATTCTACCTTACGGAATGATGACGATTAAAGTACAATTTTAAAAATTGTGTAATACAAAAAAAGCAATACTTGAATTCAAGTTTAATCGAAATTATCAGCATTAATTTATTAAATATTTCTTGAATTTTAAAAAAAGAAACACAAACTGATTAAAATAGTACAAGTTTTAATTAACGGAATTGTATTTAAGAGTTGTTATTAAAATTATCTTTGAAAAAAGCTCGAGTATAATCGATGTTCTAGAATTTAGTTTAATGAATTAATTTTAAAAAAGAAACGTAATGAAATTAAGTGGTTCAATATATCTGGTGCTAATATGTTTTACGGCTGGATTGGGAGGATTTTTATTTGGTTTTGACACTGCGGTTATCTCAGGAGCAATCAATTTACTGAGAACTCAATTTGAGTTAAGTCCAGCTATGGAAGGTTGGTTAATGAGTTCTGCACTTTTTGGTTGTATTGGAGGGGCAGCTATTTCCGGCTGGCTTTCAGATAAATATGGCCGTAAAAAAATCTTAATGTTATCCGCATTATTATTTATAATATCAGCATTCTGGTGCGCTATTGCAGATACAGCAACAGTTCTGGTAATTGCACGTATTCTGGGTGGAATTGGAGTAGGATTTGCAGCAATGGTGGCGCCAATGTTTATTTCAGAAATATCTCCTGCCGAACTTAGGGGCAGACTGGTTTCGGTGTATCAATTGTCTATTACGCTAGGTATTTTAGTTTCATATTTGTCTAATGCTTGGATACTACAAATTTCGACTTCAAATTCGATTTCAGGGCCATTGCATTTTTATTTTGTAGAGGAAGTATGGAGAGCCATGCTTGGATCTAATATGCTACCATCACTACTTTTTTTAATGTTATTATTATTAATTCCCGAAAGTCCAAGGTGGCTGATAAAAAAAGGAAATATTGATGAGGCTTACAAAATATTAAAAAGAATTGATGGTGATAAAAAAGCAAGTTTTGAATTGAACGAAATTAAGGAAACCGTAACCGAGGAAGAAGGTGGCATTAAACTTTTGTTTGCAAAAAAAATGAGACTTGCTCTTATCATTGGGCTGGCATTACCTTTCATAAGTCAGCTTTCGGGGATTACGACGGTTATGTATTATGCACCGGCAATTTTCGAAAAAGCTGGTTTTCAGTCTGGTTCTGCTATGGGAGGCGCCGTACTCATCGGATTTTTTAATATGATATTTACAGTAATTGCTATTTGGCGAATTGATGTTTGGGGTAGAAAACCTTTACTAATCTGGGGTTTTATTGGATTAAGTATTGCATTAATTTTTATAGGTTGGTTGTTTTATACTAATAATACAAGTGAACTACTCATGGGAGGGTTTGTATTTTACATAGCTGTTTTTGCAGCAACTCTAGGACCAGGAGTTTGGGTGGTAATTTCAGAAATATACCCAACAAATATAAGAGGACGTGCAATGTCTCTGGCAACACTTTCTTTGTTTTTTGGTTCAACCGTTGTTACACAAACCTATCCTATATTTAGGGAATCATTAGGTATCGGACCAACTTTCTTCCTTTATGGTATTGCGATGCTTCCGGCAGCCTATTTCGTTAAAAGATTCATTCCAGAAACTAAAGGGAAAACTTTGGAAGAAATAGAACATTATTGGAAAGACGAAAGTATTGAAGATGCAAAAGAAGAAAGTAAGCCAAAAGCCATAATTTCTTAAAGTTGAAAAGTCCCTTTTTGATACATAAGGTTTCTGAATCTGTAACCTTATTTGATTGATACAATTAGAATAAAATAAAAGTTGTTATAAATTATGAATCATACTAGAAAAAAATTAGTTGATGAACTAATGCAAGAACAAGAACTCGGCGCTTTAATTTTTTGGAGACCCGAAGAGTTAGTCATGATGCTTGGTTACTATCCGTTGTGGGGATTGTCTTTTTTGGTTTATACAAATGATGAAAAGCCCGTTTTATTTGTGCCTCAGGCAGAACCCGATGATGTTTTACCGCCAGGAATTGAAATAAAAAAATTTCCGTGGGGAGAATTATCCCCAATAAATCCTTGGAATGTTCTATTTGAAGAAATTCAAAAAGTACTGGATTCGAAAAACATTACAGGAAAAAAAATATCTTTTATACAAGAAAGAGGCGGTACAACTCCTTGCAGAATGTCTGGGGAGACTCCCCTACTTCCAGAGAATTTAATCAACAGTTTACTGAAAATAAACAACGGGAATTTTAAAGAATGTGATGGACCATTATTAAGTCTGTTTGAGTTCAAGACCGAGGATGATTTAAAAGGAATCAAGATTGCACATAAGGTTGTAGGTAAAGCTGTGGCCGTTTTTGAAAAAAATGCAGTTCCAGGAATGACAGAAGCTCGACTTGCTGCATTAATTGAATTTGAAATTGCAACAGCGATGGAAGACAGTGCCATTTTTTCGTCCAAAGGATGGCCTCAAGTCCAATCGGGGACAAATCTTGTTTATGGTGGCCGATTCAATCGCAGTACAGCAAAAACTATCAGCAATGGTGATCATGTAATGCTCGAATTAGCTGCGTGTGTGAATGGATATTGGGTTGATATCACAAGAACTATCGCAGTTGGTGAAACTAACGACACCCAAAAAGAAATTTTTAAAACCGTACAGGAAGCACAACAATTGGCAATAAAAACGATACGACCAGGAATATCCATGGCAGCTATCGATACCATTGCGAGAACTTACATAGAAAATGCAGGTTATGGAAAGTTTTTCAATCACGCTTTAGGGCATCATGTTGGTTTTAGATATCATGATGCGGGACAAGGATTCTCGCCTTTTAGCGCTGGAATTTTAAAGGAAGGTATGGTTTTGACCGTTGAACCGGGGATTTACGGTGAAGAATTAAAATCTGGCGTTCGAATTGAAGATAATCTTTTGGTAACCAAAGATGGTTATGAATTGTTGTCAGACTATTGATTTTGTCATGAGTTATTGGATTTTCAACGAACCCAGTGTATTATAAAAAAAAAAAAAAAAAAATGAACTAAAAGCATGAAAAATACTATTGACCTAAAAGGGAAAACGGTATTGGTAACAGGAAGCAGCCAAGGAATTGGAGCCGGAATTTGTTCGGCAATGGCAGCTTGCGGAGCTAATATTGTGATTAATTATTTAAAAAGTAAAGAAAGTGCCGAAGCTCTGGCGGCATCATTGCAAAATGACTATAAAATTAAGGCATTAACATTTCGTGCAGATGTTTCTGTAGAGGAAGATGTAGAGAAAATGTTTTTATTTATTGATGAAAATATGGGATCCGTAGATATTCTTGTCAATAATGCAGGATGTGAGACTATTGATCATGCTGTTTCTTTGGATTTAAAAGAATGGGATCGCATATTTAATGTCAACCTGAGGGGAGCTTTTCATTGTGCCCAACTCGCAGGACAGCGAATGATGGAAAAAAATAGTGGCGTAATTATCAATATTTCTTCCATACATGATAAAGTACCAAGAAAAGGATTAGTGCATTACTGTTCATCAAAAGCAGCAATGAATATGATGACAAAGTGTTTGGCGCTAGAATTGGCAGAATACAATATTAGGGTAATGACCGTTTCTCCAGGAGCAATAGAAACGGAGATGAACAGAGAAGAAATCAATGAATTTGGCCGAGAAAAGTTTAATACTTGGATTCCGGCTGGAAAAATAGGCATGGTAGAGGATGTTGCTTGGACATGTGCTTTTCTAGCCAGTGAAAAAGCCGCATATATGACCGCAACTGAATTTTATATCGACGGTGGTTACAAGGAAAGTACTGTTCAATACGATCCCCGCCCCAAAAAATAGTAGAAATGAACAAATCAGCAATTGAAACATATTATCACGATGGTGATGGATATAATCCTTTTTTTATAACCAATCATTGGCAGGTTGCCCAACTGAATTATTTACCGGAATTAGGAATGCAAGCAATTAATAAATTAGAAATGCATGCAGCTACCGACGAAATTTTTATTCTTATAAAGGGAACAGCAATACTTATTCTAGAGTGTAAGGAAGAAGATGAACTGAGTTTTGAATTAACAAAAATGAAGGTTGGGGTCACTTATAATATTCCTTTGAAAGTTTGGCATGCTATTGCTTTGGATACGGATGCTGAAATAATAATTGTAGAGAAAAGTAATACTCATTTAGAAGATGTTACCTATAAAAATCTTTCACTCGCAGAACAGGAAAAACTCAACAAAGCCATTCGAGAACTTCTGTAAAAAATAAATAGAAAAAATAAAGAAAAACTAATAAGAGTCAAATTCAGACAAAAAATAAAAATAGTAAACTATGAAATGGGAAAACGATTCGGAATTATTTGAATTATTTAAAAACGAATTATACACACCGGTGGTTGGGGATATCTTGGACGATTTAGGATATTATCATCAGTTTTTACCGCAACCAATACAGCCGATGCGTTTTGAAGATAAACTTGTAGGTCGTGCTATGCCAGTGCTTATGATTGATGTATTTGGTCCACAAAAAAAACCTTTTGGAAAGCTCACCGAAGCCTTAGATCAACTTTTGCCAAACGAAATATATGTAGCCACTGGAGGGACAATGCGCTGTGCGTACTGGGGAGAAATTCTTACGGCTACCGCCAAAAAAAGAGGAGCTGTAGGTGCTGTAATTGATGGTTTCCATAGAGATACACCGATGGTTTTGGAACAAAATTGGCCGGTATTCAGCAGAGGACGATTTGCTCAAGATTCAGGTGTGCGTACACAAGTTGTGGACTATCGATGTAATATCGAAATCGGAAACGTATGGATAACTCCCGGAGATTTGATTTTTGCAGACATGGACGGTGTTTTGGTTATTCCAAAAAAAGTTGAAGAAGAAGTGATATTAAAAGCACTAGAAAAAGTCAGAGGCGAAAAATTAGTTAGAAAAGAAATAGAAAATGGTATGTCGAGTACCGATGCATTTTGTAAATATGGCATTCTTTAAAAAGAGTTATGCCTATCAAAAAATAGAATTACTATGAAACTAGGATTGGGACTATATCACCATATGCTCAATAAAGAGCATTATGCTTTTGCAAAGCAATGTGGTTGTACACATGTAGTAATACATCTTGTCGATTATTTTAATAAAGGAAACCAGGGGAATAAAAATGACCAACCAATAGGTGACGGAAGTGGTTGGGGCATTGCCGGAAAATCAAAAAATCTATGGGAAGTAGATGAATTGCTTCGAATAAAAAAAGAAATAAATGATGCGGGTCTGGAATGGGGAGCCATAGAAAACTTTGATCCCGCCGATTGGCATGACATCCTATTAGACGGCCCAAAAAAGAAACAACAAATAGAGGAAATTAAAAGGCTGATCCGTAATGTAGGAAAGGCTGGTATTCCCGTTATTGGATACAATTTTAGTTTAGCGGGTGTATGCAGTAGAACCACTGGCCCTTTTGCCAGAGGTGGTGCCAACTCTGTTGGGATGGACGGCGTAGATGAACGCCCTATTCCCAATGGAATGGTTTGGAATATGGTTTATGACGAAAACGCTCCAAACGGCGTAATTCCAAATGTCTCGCATGAAATATTATGGCAACGTTTAGAATATTTTCTTAACGAAATAATCCCCGTTGCAGAAGAAGCGGGCGTAGTTTTGGCAGCACATCCAGATGATCCACCTATGCCAGTAGTTAGAAACACTCCCCGATTGGTTTATCAGCCGAGTATGTACAAAAAATTATTGGATATTAATCCTAGCAAAAATAATGCATTAGAATTTTGTCTTGGTTCCATTGCCGAAATGACTGAGGGAGATGTCTATGAGGCAACCGAAACATACGCTGATACTATTGCGTATATTCATTTCAGAAATGTAAAAGGTAAAGTGCCATTTTATAAAGAAGTCTTTGTCGATGAGGGCGATATTGATATGATTAAGATTCTTCGCATTTTGAAAGAAAAAAAATTCGAAGGAATTCTTATCCCCGATCATACTCCACAAATGACTTGCGAGGGATCTTGGTATGCTGGAATGGCTTATGCTCTGGGATATATGAAAGCCGCAATGAAATTGATATAACGATTCGATTTTTTGATATAAAAAACCTCCAAAATCATCTGATTTTGGAGGTTTTTGATTTTGGAGGTCCTTATAAACCTCTTTACTAAATCATTTATTGAATTCATTTACACTATAAGTCATACTTAACCTATAATTTTTCAGGCATCAAAATTCCAACAACTTTGTCATTTGTCAAATACTTTTTGGCAACTACCTGAATTTCTTTTGCAGATAAAGCATTTATTTTTTCCTCAAATTTTAAAACATCTTCAGAGGAATTTCCGTTAATAAATGATTTTGTAAAGTTGGTCATCCAAAATTCATTTTCTTTGCTTTGTTTCTTGAAATCTAACAATTCAGCTTCTTTAAATTTTGTCAAATCTTTTGCTTCGGGACCATTAGTAATAATTTTTTGTAGTTCGTTTAGGGCGGATGCAGTTAGTTTTTCTGCATTGTCAGAACCACAAGGAAATGAAATGGAAAAATTATAAGATCCATTTGGTATTTTACTCATTCTTCCTGATGCATTAACGCCATATACACCACTTTCATTTTCTCGCAATTGCTCGGTTAATTTGATAGTAAGAATATCACCAAGTGCCTGCAAAGCTAAGGCTTCTTTTGGTGTGTAAACAGCATCTCCATAATACATTATTACAACAGTGCTTTTGGGATCTGCCCCTTTATTAACTATTTTTTTTAGATCTCCCTTCAACATTCTATAACCTAAATCGATTGCTTTTTCTTTCTTTTCCGTTGAAGGCAATGACCCAATATATTTAGTTGCATAACCTTCCATTATTTTATCATCAATATTTCCAACAAAATAAAATTCGAAATCACTGGCATTTGCAAAACGCTCTTTGTATTTGTTGTATGCCAATGTATAATCAGTTTCAGCCCATGTTTTTTCTGTTGGAATAAGTCCGTTGAATCTTGGGTTTTCCTTATTTAAATAGCCAAATAGCTCTTTTTGGAAATAAAAATTTGGCTGAGATTCCATGTTTTTATAAAAGGCAGATTGTTTTTGTTTGTAACCTTCAAATGCCTCTAAATCCAAATTTAAATCTGTAAAATAAGCATACGTCATTTGAAATAAATACTCCAAATCTTTTGGCGTAGCACGACCTCTCACACCTTCAGTACTTTCTCCTATATATGGATAAGCGTTGGCGATTTTCCCTGTCATAAATTTGTTGATGTCATTCAGCTTTAAACCTGAGAAACCAGCTTGAGTCAAAGCTGCATTGGCGAACTGGACTTTTTTCATTTCTTCATTTGAATATAAATTACTTCCTCCTAAACTTATGGCTTCAAACTGTATCTCATCATTTTTGAAATCTGTTTTTTTATAAGTTACTTTAGCCCCATTTGACAAGAATAACGTTTTGGTTCCCAATTTTTCATTACTTTCACGCTTAACAATACTCCCCGGTTTTACTTCGTTTCTCAGTAAACTTTTGGCAAGAGTTCCATCCTCGTATTGTTTAATCTCATCAATATTTACTTTCATTGCATTAAGAACCTCTTCCTCCGAAGGTTTTTTAAGACTGTCTTTTTCCGGTCCAGTCAAAATAACAACTCTGTTATCGTCTTTTATATAATTCTTAATAAGTAAGTTTACATCGTTCAAATCAATGCTGGGCAATATTTCTTTTATTCTGCTATATCTCCATTCAATCCCTGGTACCGGTTTGTTTTCAAGAAAAATTGATTGCAATTCTTCTACATAATTTGAAGAATTGGTTTTGTCCCTTTCATTGTAATACGATTCATAGTATGACAAAAATTGATGTTTTGCACGCTCTAATTCATTTTCTGAAAAACCATATTTCTTTACTCGTTCATTTTCGGTTACAAGAACTTTCAATGCTTCCAATTGTTTTCCCTCCTGTGACATAGCAAAAGATTGGTAGCCCTCTTTTGTTCTAGCCAAAGTTTTTCCATGAAATGAATATCCGTAAGTAAAAGGCGGCGTTGGAGAATTTGTTAACTCATTTAAACGAGTATTTAGCATCGTAGTAAACAAACCTTCTGTCAGTTGATCTTTAAAATCTTTAAGCGTTACTTTAGATTTAGGCGAACTATAATCTTTATAAATTAATTGTACCTGAGCATTGGATGCTTCTTTGTCACTCTCAACGGCAACAAAAGTTTCTTTGTGATTAGGGACGTCATATATTTCTCTTAATTTTTCATTTTTAGGATTTTTATAGCTTGAAAAATGAGCAATCACTTTCTTCTCCATTTCGTCAACGTTAATATCCCCTACAATGATAATACTCATCAAATTGGGGCGATACCAATCTTTATAAAAACTAACTAATTTGTCGTATTTAAAATTTTCTATAACTTCTTTTTTACCAATTGGCAAGCGGTCTGCATAACGAGACTTATACATCATTTTTGGCAGATAACGATCAAGCATTCTTTTCCCTGCACCCAAACCCAAACGGTATTCTTCTAAGACTACTCCCCTTTCCTTATCGATTTCATCAGATGTCAAATTAGCGTTAAAAGCCCAATCTTCTATAATGTTGAATCCATTTTCAAGTTTTTCAGGGCTATCAGACGGGATTGGCAAAAAGTAAACCGTTTCGTCAAAACTGGTATAAGCATTTAAATGTTGACCGAACTTAACACCAATGCCCTGGAGATAATCGACCAATTTGTTTTTTGGGAAATGCTTAGTTCCGTTAAAGTTCATGTGCTCCATAAAGTGAGCCAGTCCACGTTGGTCTTCATTTTCCAGAATTGATCCCGCATTGACAACCAGTCGTAAATCGACTTTGTTTTCTGGTTTGCTGTTTTTCTTGATGTAATAAGTTAAACCGTTTTTAAGTTTTCCCGTTTTTATGCTAGGATCAAAAGGGATAGCTTTCGAATAATCAATTTCCTGCGCAAAAAAAGTTGCTGGAATCAACAACAATAACCCAAAGGCTACTTTAATAATTTGTTTCATAAATATTTGTTTTAAGTTTTATATAATAAGCATTTTGTTTTTTATAAGTATTTATCACCACCAAACTTGCTTTCCTTTTTCATAAGTAAAAATTCTTTCCTCTTTTCCTTCATCTATGCAGTGTAGAAGCAATATTGCATTTTTTGGTACATTATGAAAGGTCAAGGAATAAGTTTTTGCCTTTTGTTTTCCCAATGACGACCATCCATTAGTCTTCCAATAATATAGTTCGTAGGTTAACTCAGGTAAAACATTATTTCCATCATTTTGAGGACAAAAGCCAATCGAATCAATGGTCTTAGGGGACTTAAAATCTAGTCCCAACCAACAATCCGATTGATCTGAGTTTTTGTACGAGGCGAATTTTGGCAGAGCATAGGTTAGTGTGTTTTGGTCAAAACATTTGTTCGCTTCGACAATATCTAGACCTTTTGAAAAAAGAACCTTTCCCTGTACCAAAATACTGCCCTCTTTCTTAGTTTTCTCAAAACAAACAATCTCAGCAAGTCTTCTTGGTTCTATTGCGGGAAACCCATCTTCTTCTTTAGGAATTTCCTCTATGTTTAAATCTGCCTTTGGGAAAAGAAACCGTATGTACCTGTATTTATGCTTCAGCGATGTGAAAATTACATTCATATAGGCTTTCGCCACTTCGGAAACTTTGTAAATTGTTTTGTGTTTGATAAAGTCTTTATTGTTTGCAACCTGTATCTCACTACCAATCAACGCCTTTGAAAAGGCAATATGTTGAGGATTAGGAGGAAACTTCCTTGTTATCTGAATCGTTTCTCTTTTATTCGTATTTCCAAGAGGTTGCACAGTGCCATCGGGATTAAGGAGAAAAGGATTGTTCGCAGATAGTAATTCTCCATTTTTATAAAAACCCGTCATATAAACGATATCTCTCCCCATACCTCTAAATATAGCCTTATTTTTTTGAATTTCAGCCCACTGAACAGGGCACCATTGTCCATTGTTAAACACGCAAATCCAGAGATAAAAAGTATTTTCAGGTATTGACTTACCAAGAGAAACTTCTATGTCAGTAGTAACGAAATATGAGGATGATACATCTTTTTGCTTATTGGTCCTAAAAAAAGTTGGAATGTCTTCGATGTTCATTCGTTCATCTCCAAAGGGGCCAGCTGGCTGGGAAGCGTATGAGTAACGAAAAACTTTGGGTAACCTAAAAGCCCCCCACAATTTATCTATGCTCACATTGTTATATATCCGTTTGTATTTCCACCGATCCCGATCCCAGAATGATTCAAAAGCAAGGGATTTATTATTATTTAGGATGATGCTATTCCAGGAATGTCCGTTGCTCGCGTTGCCCCATACAGGTACGTAATCAATACTTGAAGGTATACCTACGGATGACAATAGTAGTGTATTGAACCAACACCTAGTTTCGCAAGTACCTCTTTTTGAAACAAGTAAGTCTCCCAGTTTCAAGTATTGAAAATCTGACAAAATCGTACCGGTATGCTTAATACCACGGGACTTAAATTCGTTATATTGATACATGATTGAGTCGACCATGTTCTCAACAGTTTGCGACGGCAAAACATAGCTTCGTTTTATCGAATCGTTTTTAAAATAAGGCAGCCAATTTTCTATACTTATTCCATCTTTTTTACGGTAGGGTAAGATATATTCGCAAAAAGTTTCAAAATTAATGTCCATCATTTTTTGACCCTTACGCCAAGCAGAAAAAGCATATTCGATATGATTAATTAAATAATCAGCTTTTATATTAGTAATATCGGGTAAAATAGGTTTGCCATAAATCGTCTGTCCAAAATCATGGATTTTTTTTAATTCATTCCATTTATTTTGCATAATCTCGTTATATTGAAAAGATGGATCACGTTTCTGACACTGGATTAGCGAATCATAACTATGCAAAATCGGTCGATAATAATGAAGGGAAGTAGTATCCAATGAATAATGTCCCGGCATATTTTCAATTAAAAAATAAGCAGCCTTCAGTTTCAGACTGTCTTTAGGCAATTGATAATGATTGATCACCTTTTCAAGTTCGGTACGATTATTACCAGCTAGCTTCAAAGCTTCTTCAATCTTTTTGGCCTTTTGATTACAACATACAAACAATAGTGAGAAACAAGCCAACCAAAATTTTTTTTTTAAAATCATATAAAACGTTGTTATCTTATTGAAAATTAGAATAGACTTAATTCTTATATTAGTTTAAACAGTCTACTCCATTGAAATTCATCATTTATATTAGAAAATAAGATACATTGCACTTTACCCACAATATTGGTTTCCGGAAGAAATCCCCAAAATCTAGAATCTATAGTTCCTCTTCTGTTATCCCCCATCATAAAATAATAATTCAGTTTGAATCTGTAAGTAGTGGCGCTTTTTCCATTTATAAAATAAGTCCCGTTTTTTTCTACGATGATGCTTTTTTCAAATAAACGCATTACTTTTTCGTACAACATAAAAGTATCTGGATTTAATGTTATCTGCATATCCTTTTTGGGTATGACAATAGGTCCCATATTACTCAGAGTCCACTTACTGTGCACCGTTTTTATTAATTCTTCGTTAGGAATATCAAGACTATCCCTGTTTTTTTTTATCGAATCGATACAGTTTGCTTTCTCGAGCAAGCCAAATTCATCTTTTGAAAAAGTGGCAATACCTAAATTACCTGATTTGTAATCTTGTGTTATTCCACCGTTAATAGCCAAAGAATCTGTCAGTTTATACAGTTTTTTTCGATCCTTTATCCTAAATTGATAATTGTTTTTAACAGTACCCGGTGCTGTAAATAATTTATTGTTGTTGTATATTTCGCCATCTCTTATACTAAGTACATCTCCAGGAAGCCCAACGCAGCGTTTTACCACAAAAAAATCCCGTGACTGGTCTAACGAAAACACAAAAACATCCCCTTGCTTAACTTTTGTAATACCTTCCAGCCTCTTATAATCCCACCACGTTTCTTTTATTCTTGATCTTGCTATTTTATTCATGTAAAAAGCTAAGTTTACCCAAGGAATTTCAAAAGGGGAACTAGGCAGTTTGGGGCCATATTTTAATTTATTTACGACAATAACATCCCCAGGGTACAACATGTTTTCCATAGAGGAACTTGGTATTCTATATATATCAAAAACCAAGAGTTTTATACTGATGACCATTGATAAAAGAAATACAAATAAAAAAATTCCCTTTGTAGTTTTTCTTAAAAAGTCATATCGAATTAAAGGCATAAAGTACAATGTGACACTGTAAATCAACACAAATAGCATAATGACAATGCCTAGCCAAACCAAACCTAGTACTAGCAAAAATATTACTAATAGGATGACCAATAATTTTATTTGTTGTTTTTTTATCATTTTATAGAAAGAAAAACAGCAGAAAAAGTATAACCTCTTTCTGCCATTTTTTACATTATTTTACCTCTTTTTTGAACGGTTTACTAAATAAACTATAATAGCTCCAACTTCAAATAACAATCCTAACGAAATTATTAAATGAGAATAATCTATCTTTTGGATTCTTAAAAAAGCTCCAATTATAACAATTAACAGTCCTGTTAACAGTAAGTTTAATGGTTTTATTTTCATGATATAATATTTAATTGTTAACACTGACATTCGGCCGCTATTAATATAAGAAGAGTTGGAGTTGGAGTTGAATAGAATGCAACAAAACCAACCCAATCTTTCGTAAATTCATCTATTTCTCTTGATTCGCATTACTCATCAAAATAAAAAAAAGTACAACCTTTTAATTTAGCTTTTAACTACTATTTTTTAATACCGTGCTATGGTCTTTTTAAATCAATCCTTTCTCTTCAAGTTCTTTTTTTAGACCGTAATACGATTTTAACTTTTGTTCATTTTCTAAATCAAAATTTTTTCTTCTTATCTCTTTAGGTACTGAATTTTCTAATATATCTTTAATTTTGATTGTAAGTTCATCACCTACTTTTAATTGAGACTTATACCAGTCCAATGTTTCTCCGTTTCCTTTTTCAGATGTATTAAGCCCGGTAAAATCCAAATCAATAGAATTTAAAAATTCGTCAGATAATTTTGTTAAAATTATTGATACAACTCCATTTTCCAATGCAGCAGAAACTTTCTCGTCATTAATATTTAATTCGAATCCTATCATAATATTTTTTTTTTAGCAATTCCAATAACCTAGGACTATTAAAAATAGTGCTAGTAGGATGGGCATTAATTTTTTTTGTTATTTTTTTATCATTTATAGAAATAAAAACAGCAGAAAAAGTATAACCTCTTTCTGCTATTTTTTATATTATTTTACCTCTTTTTTGAACGGTTAACTAAATAAACTACAATAGCTCCAACTTCAAATAACAATCCTAACGAAATTATTAAATGAGAATAATCTATCTTTTGGATTCTTAAAAAGGCTCCGATTATAACAATTAACATTCCTGTTAACAGTAAGTTTAATGGTTTTATTTTCATAATATATGGTTTAAGTATTTTTTTTATTCTTGACAAAGACAAAGTGCAGAAAGTAATATAGCAACTCCGGGACTTCCCCAGTAAGCAACCCAACATGCAAAACAATCTTTAACAAATTCATCATAAGATCTACTTTCGCAAGAGCTTTGGGTTTCACCTGCTTTTCTTTTACACAACTCAGCATTTGCTGTGTTTAGAGTAAATAAAGATGACAAACTTATTATGTCTTGATTTTTTTTATCATATTTTTTATCAGAGAGTAGTTTTCTGTTGTCTATTTGTTTTTCTCCTAAAATAGTTTCTTCTCCATTTTTTTCGAAAACTTTAAACGCTTTATACATATTTGAATTTTCAATATCTTGCGCTATATATAAAATTTCATCAGTTTTTTTAAATTGATATTTTACTATTTTATATTTTCCTTTTAGTTTTAAAGTTTTCATGGTTTTAGAATTCCCTGAAACATAACTGACTTTTGAAATTCCTAATTTATCATAAACATAAGAATAATCCTTTTCTGTTAATTTTTCAGCTTCTTCTTTTACCTCATCCAAAGTATAATTTTGTCCCTTAAATGATAAAATATCCTTTGGAGAATCATCATTAACTTGACAAGATTGAACAACAATGCCTGCAATCAATGCAAAGGCAATGATTAAAATTGAAAAATGTATTTTGCTTAAATTTATTTTTTTCATTTTTATAAAATTTATTGATTAATAGGGTATCTATACCCTCTTATAATTATTATTTTTTTTTGCAAAGTTCTATAGGAATGCTACTTTTGCTGAACATTACAATTGCTTACATGTAAGCAATTGTACGAGATTATGAATCTGAGCACTATAGTGCTTTCTTTTATAAAATCTTCCTCTGGGATTGTGGTTTATTTCATAGACTATATTTTTTTAAGTTAAACATTGTGAGATTTATTTAATTTTTAAAACCCAGAGGTTTTTTGTTTTTTACAAGTATTTCCCTCATTTCTTCATGTATTTCATCAATGGCTGTAGAGGGAATTTTTATCTTTTTACTCAATATTTTTTGTGCTAATACAACAGCCTTCTGCTCTTGTCCGGAATCATCGTAAAATTTTGCCAATAAATAATTGGGATAAAAATGGCTAGGAATCATATTAATAGCATTTTGGTAGGCAGCTTCTGCCTTGTTATATTGTTTTATGGCTTTATAACTATCACCTAATGAAGTTTCTATAACTGAAGTATTTAAGAAGCACTTAGCCTGTTTTAAAACTTCAATTGCTTTATGATATTCTCCTACTATAGCAAGAGTTTTGCCATAATTCATTAAAAAATCACCATCTCTATTAAAAACGGTATATACTGATTTGTAAGCTGAAATTGCCTCATTATAATCTCCATATTGATGGCTATTTAGTGCATTTTCCCATACTATGAATCCCTTATTGAGATTACTTGCATACAAATTGGTTTGATAAATACAAATGGCACCTAACACCAAAATAACTGTTTTAAATGCCCATGATCTCTCCTTGCTTTGATTGTATTTAAGTTGGTAGGTATCTCCATCAATATTTGACAGCGTTGATACTAAAAAAACCAGTACTAATTTTATGGGAAGAATTTGCATGGGATAGGAAAAACAGGCAAAAACAGCAATCCCAAAAAGCCCTGTTTTTGCTACAAGAGAGAGATATTTATAATCTTCTTTTGCTTTTACTTTAAACAAAATGAAGGCAGTAACCATAAGAAACATGAACCCTATCAGTCCATTTTCTACAATAAACTGTAAAAATTCATTAAAAGCATAGTAGGTATTATCAGCGACCATGGTTTCACGGGTTTCTCTATTCTTTTCAAAATAATTTGCTTGGTAATTCATGTAATGGGTTTTGAATCTGTCAAATCCAACACCAAAAACAGGAGTGTCTGCTATCATTTCGGTAGTTACTTTCCAAATAAAAATACGCCCGTCTGAGGATGATTTTTTATAATGATAGATGCTAAAAAGTCCTGTACTTAAAATTCCGACTGAGAATAAAACTATAGCTGTCTTTTGAAATTTTATAGTTGCTTTCCTAAACAAATTACTTAGAAAACGGTATCTTAACTCCATTAAAATTACACTACTTGCTATAGCCGCAATCCATGCTGCCCTAGATTGGGTGGCAGGAAGTACTATCGCAATACTGATAAGTCCTAGCAAGGGAATATATTCAAAAGCCTTTTTTATGAACTCGTTGAACAAAAAGGAGTCATTTTTTGTTTGTGATTGTAATTGTGATATTATTTTGATTTTAAAAAGATACATTCCTAAAGCGACAGACCAAACACTGACTAAAAAACCCGCATAAGGTCCGGGGTTAAAGAAGCTTCCCGTCATTTTGAATCCTGAATGATTGGAGATGCAATAACCCAATAATTGGAGATTACCATAGACTGCTTGAAAAATTCCGGAAATAACAATAGTCAATAGCAACCAAAGGCTGTTTGCAAGAGAAATATTTCTCAAAATAACATACAAAAAACTTAACCCAACCAATTCCAAATATCGAATAGAAAATCCAAAATAAGTTTGAATGACATATCTATTTAAAATAATATAACCGACCAATAGAAAAAGGGAAACATCTAATTTTGAAAAAGAAAAGAATACCATTTTTCCACAGACAACATAGAGAATATAAAAGGCTAACAGCGCAGAACAAGTGTAAAGAAAATAAATACACTTACTAGTGATTGTTCCTTGGACATATCCTGATATACTAATCTGGGGTAAGAGCAAAAAAAGCATAACTAATAATACTAGTAAACCAACCTTTGAAAAATTTATTAATATGACCTCTGTTTTTAACATTCTATATTGGTTTTTTACATTGAAATAATCGGGTACCCCCCTTAATTTGTGGATATGCGATATTTTGCTGGTAACTTATTAATGTATTTCCGGTATAATTTAACTCTGGAGATATGGATTCAATCGTTTGAAATCTGTCTTTTAATATTTTGATGTCATTAATATCAAAAACGATTAGTTTTCCTTCTGCAGATTTGTTTAAATCAGTTTCATATATCTGTCCGCCATAAATCCAAATACTGTTTTTGGCAAAAGTGTTGAATAATTGAAATATCCCTGTTTGAAAACCTTTCCCGATACCTAAAAAAGAATCAAAATAAAAATGCCTCATATCACACCCAAACCAGCAAGAATACTCCGGTTTTTATTGTCCTTTATGGATTTGAATGCTTCTTTTATTGAGTTAATCATAACAAAAAACACCTTAAAGCTTTAAATATAGTACTTCCCAAAGAAATTATTTGTAGTACAATCTCCTTAAAAAATGTAGCACAATTTCTCTTTGTTGAAACGAAGATATTTTAATACAAGAGAATGTAAATTCCAGTGATATTGACCACCCAATTCCAATTTAAAGTGACCACCTGATTCCAATTCAAAATGACCACCTAATTCCGGAGCAAAGTGACCACCCCGTTTTCATAAAAAACTACTTTTTTTCATGCGCTAATTAGTACTCAAATATACTTAAAATATTATTCCTTGTTTATTCCTCTTTTCTTTCTCATAGATTCCCCATGCAATTCGAGTCTGTGGGCTTGATGTATAAGTCTATCCAAAATTGCGTCAGCTATAGTTTTTTCGCCAATTATATCATACCAACCTTGTACAGGAATTTGCGATGTAACAATTATAGAACCGTTATTATGCCTGTCTTCAATAATCTCCAAAAGTGTAATTCGGTTTTGACTATCTAATGCCTGGAGTCCAAAATCGTCAAGTATGATAACGTCTTGCCTTTCAATTTTGGCAAGTTCTCTTAGGTAAGAACCATCTGCTTTGGCCATTTTTAATTTAGCAAACAGCTTCGAAGTATTAAAATAGCTTACTTTATAGCCATGAATACAGGCTTGGTAACCCAATGCGGTACCTAAATAACTTTTGCCTACACCTGTACTTCCTGTGATTAAGATGTTTTCATTTTTTTCAACAAATTCGCATTCTGCCAGACGAAGAACTGTATTCCGGTCAAGATTGCGGGATACATCAAAATTGACATTTTCAATATTTGATTTGTAATGGAATTTAGCATTCTTTATACTGCGTTCTATACGACGATTGTGCCTTTCGTCCCATTCAGCATCAATAATCATCGATACAAATTGATCGAGTGTGTAGTGGTCTGTTCTTCCGCTTTCAATCGCTGTTTTAAAAGCATTAAACATTCCGTAAAGTTTCATTTGTCTCATTTTTGTTACTGTGGATTCATTCATGTTTTTAAGATTTAATTTAATTATAATACTGTTTGCCTCTTATGTTTCCGTGGTTCGGAAGTTCATGCTCAGGTTCCTGTTCTAAATCAATACGATCTAAGTTGTTTTCTAAAATATTTTGGATGGTCTTAAAATTGTAAATTCTAAAGTCAAGCGCTCGTTTACAGGCATTTATTAATCGCTGCTTACCAACCTTTTTTTCAAAGTTTAGTATTCCTAAACAACTTTTATAAGCCTGTTCAGGATGGTTTCTGCTTTCGATTATCTGCATAATATATTCTCCTACTGACTCATCAATACTACCTGCCCAATCAATGAATCGAGCAGCACTCCACTGAGCTACAAACTGATGTGAACTGGCTAAATGTTCTGGAGTTGTGGTATAGACATAAGGTTTGTAATTTCGCTGATGAACCGCTATTCGATTGTATTTATAATAGATCTCTACGGTTGATCTTGTGTACAAGAGTTTCGTTTTTTTCTTTACATATTGATACGGAACGCTGTAATAATTTTTGTCTTGACTTAATTGGACATGACCATTTTGCATTACCGTTGCAAAGGATTGATATTTGATTTCAAAGCGTTCTTGTGGTAGTGGACGCAGTTTTTGTTTCTCATCTTCTACAAACAATTCTTTTCGTGAGTAAGGACGACCTGTTAGTTTTCGATTATTATGAATGTCTAATAAATCCCATATCTGTTGGTTTAATTCTTCTAGAGAAAAGAATTTGGTTTCTTTTAGTGTTACATAAATTCTTCTGTATAATATCTTTACAGCCCCTTCAACTAATGACTTATCTCTAGGTTTATAAGCTCTAGTTGGCAAGATTGTAGTTTCGTAATGTTCCGCTAAGTCGGCTAAAGTTTCATTAATTGTTGGCTCAAAACGACTGCTTTTTATTACTGCAGATTTTAAATTATCTGGAACAATTGCTGCAGGAGTGCCTTCAAAAAAGCGCATGGCATTTTCTACAGAAGTAACAAAATCTTCCTTTTGCTGGCTCATAGAAGCTTCAGCATAGGTGTATTGACTAGCCCCTAATATAGCCACAAAGAATTGTACTTCTTTGATTTCTCCAGTGTCGCTATCAATAATGGATAGTGTTTTTCCAGCATAATCAACATACATTTTATCACCGGATTTATGATTCATATGCATCACTGGATTGACTTGTTTACTCCATACTTTGTAATAATGAGCAAATTGAGAACTCCTGTAACCATCAGGGTTTATGGCAGCATATTGTTCCCACATATGTTGTATGGTAACGCCAACTTTTTTTAGCTCACGCTCCATTTTAGGAAAATAATTATGGAGTGTTTGTAATTTGGGACTAATTGATTCCACAGTAGTCTGTGAAAACAAAAGTTCTAGTTCAGCATCTGTTTTTTTATCAATAAATTCAAAGTTTAATCCGAGAACTTCAAATAAAGAAATATACTTCTTTACCGTATTCCTAGAAAGGGATAAGTAGCTACTTATAAATAACTTACTTTTTCCATCACAATAGAATTTAATTACTTTTCTAATTTTACTCATGTCTGTTATTTTGTTTGCCATAATCCGCTTTTTTTTTGCGAATGTATGGTTCTAACGACATGAAAAAGTCTGTAGTTTTTAATAATTAATTTACCCCAAAATTAGGTGGTCAATTTGAACTGGAATGGGGTGGTCAGTTTGCTCTGGAACTGGTGGTCAATTTATACTGGAAAGAGGTGGTCAATTTGACCGTTTTTTCCACAAGAGAAGCCTTAACATCTTATAAAGTTAAAAATTCAAAAAAAAGGAAAAATTTCAACAAAAATGTAAAAAAAAAGAGTCAGCTACCCATTAACTTGAAAGGATTAATATATCCCTAAAATGAAGGTTTTGCTGAATTAGATTAAAATAAAAAAGAGACAAGTCAGTAAATTACTGACTTGTCTCTTAAAATAAAAAATAATGAGTTTAATCTATATTTCTCTTCTATAAAAATGATATTATTAGAAAAAATTAAAAAAAAGAAACAACAGATAGCTTTAATGTCCTAAAGCCCAACATTTGATTACCAAACCAACATCCACGCCCCACGTGAAAAAACCAAAAATCAAATATAAAAGCTATCAGTTAACTAATTCAAAAAACAACTATCCATCATTTCTTTTTAAAATCACATACCGGTATTTTCAAACAAATAAGGCAAACGCTAATAATCCTTTTTCGGTATGTAATTTTTTTTATCGATTTACCTTTTTAACTTTCGTTAGAAGGTTTTCCAATAGTAGCAAGAATTCCTCCATCAACATATAAAATATGTCCATTTACAAAATCACTTGCTTTTGAAGACAAGAAGATGGCAGCTCCTTGTAAATCTTCTGGATCTCCCCAACGGTTTGCTGGAGTTCTACTTATGATAAATTCATTGAATGGATGTCCATCTACTCGAATTGGAGCCGTTTGACTCGTTGCAAAGTAACCAGGACCAATACCATTTGTTTGAATATTAAATTTTGCCCATTCTGTCGCCATATTTTTGGTCAACATTTTCAAACCACCTTTTGCGGCAGCGTAAGCACTTACATCTTGTCGTCCCAATTCACTCATCATCGAACAAATGTTGATGATTTTTCCTCCTCCTCTTTCAATCATTCCTTTGGCAACATTTTTTGAAACGATAAATGGACTGATTAAATCTACATTGATTACAGCAGCAAAATCTTCTACTTCCATGTCAATAATGGGAGTTCTTTTGATAATTCCTGCGTTGTTTATTAAAATATCAATTGGACCAACTTCAGCTTCAATTTTTTTGATATTTGCAATTACGGCAGCTTCATCGGTTACATCAAAAATATATCCGTAGGCATCAATCCCCACCGATTTGTATTCTGCAACTGCATTATCTACTGCTTCATTCGAAGAACGGTCGTTTACTACAATTTTTGCTCCAGCGTGACCAAGACCTTTGGCCATTGACATTCCTAAACCATGAACACCTCCTGTAACTAAGGCTGTTTTACCTGTTAAATCAAATAAATTTATTGACATAATTATTTTTTTAAGAATTATTTTAAATCAGTTATTTTGCAAACATCCATATCGGCATAATCTAAATTTTCTCCGGCCATTCCCCAAATAAAAGTATAATTACTGGTTCCTGCCCCCGAGTGAATAGACCATGGTGGAGAAATAACCGCTTGATGATTATTCATCCAAATGTGTCTTGTCTCCTGTGGTTCGCCCATAAAGTGACAAACAGCTTGATTTTCAGGAATATCCAAATAGAAATATACCTCCATTCTTCGATCATGAACGTGCGCTGGCATTGTATTCCAAACGCTTCCCGGCTTTAACTCCGTCATTCCCATTTGCAATTGACAGGTTGTAACAATTCCACCAATAATCATTTGATTTACGGTACGGTGATTAGCTGTTTCCATTGTTCCCAATTGCAGTTTATTGGCTTCAGCCAAACTTACTTTTTGGTTTGGAAAACTTTTGTGAGCTGGTGCAGAATTTATATAAAATTTGGCTGGATTTTTTGAGTCGTCACTTTTAAAGATAACTTCTTTATTTCCACTTCCGATGTATAAAGCGTCTTTGAAACCTAATTGGTATTCTGTTCCATCAACTACAACAGAACCGTTTCCTCCAACGTTGATAATTCCCATTTCTCTTCTTTCTAAAAAATAAGAAGATTTCAAAGGGTCAATAGTTTCAAGTGTCAAAGGAGTTACAGGTGTAGCTGATCCTGCAATATATCGGTCATAGTGAGAGTAAACAAGCGTAATCTCCCCTTCTTGCATCAAATCATCAATTAAGAATTCTTCTCTTAATTGTTTCGTATCATATTGTTTTACTGCCTGTGGGCTTGAAGCATATCTTGAACTATATTTTATCATAATTATATCATTAAATAACTATATTATATTCTTTTTTTTAAATCAATTAAATAGATAATAGCATTAATTTTTTGTCAAAAGTACTATTTATTTTTATTAATACAATCGATTGTACAAAAAAATACAATCGATTGTACAAAATTCAATATCTTTGTTATCAATAAAACAGATTAATTCCAAAAGCGGCAAAAAAACTGTATAAAATTTAATTTTAGAAATAAAAACTTTGTTTAAGATTGAACAAAATATAAAGCAGCAATACAAATATCAAAATGAAGAACAGTAAAGTTACAATCCACCATATTGCAAAGGAATTGAATATTGACAGTTCTACCGTTTCAAGGGCATTAAGCGATAATAGCAGAGTCAAACAGGAAACAAAAGACATTGTAAATGCCAAAGCGATTGAACTTGGATACCAAAGAAATTTATTGGCCTCAAATCTTCGCAGCAAAAAAACAAATACAATTGGAGTTATCGTCCCTAGAATCTCACGTTATTTCTTTTCTTCGGCAATCGCCGGAATTGAAGAAACTGCCTATGATGAAGGGTATAGCGTTATTATATGTCAGTCTCTGGATTATTTTGAGAGAGAAAAAAAAATAGTTCAATCACTATCTGCAAACCGAGTTGACGGCATTTTGATGTCGATTTCAATGGAAACCAAAGATGACGAATCTTTACAGTTTTTAAAAAAAACAGACACGCCGCATGTTCTCTTCGACAGACATTTGAATATTCCCGGATATAGCAGTGTCGTTATTGACGATTTTCAGGGAGGATTTGACGCTACAGAACATTTAATTTTGCAAGGATGCAAAAACATTGCTCATTTTTCGGGTCCACAAGGGCTGGAAATTTACAAAAACAGGTTCCTAGGTTATGAAGCCGCTTTGAAGAAACATAATATTCCCTTAAAAAATGAATTGATTATTTCTTCCAAATTGATGGAAGCTGATGGTATAGAAAACGCCAAAAAGTTGCTTTCCCTGAATGTTCCAATAGACGGGATTTTCTCTTCAAATGATACCGCTGCCATCAGTGCCTTACAATATTTGAAAGAAAAAGGAATAAAAATTCCGCAAGAAATAGCCATTGTAGGATTTAGTAACGAACCTATTTCATCGGTTATAGATCCGTCATTGACCACAATTGATCAGCCGGGATTCGAAATGGGAAAAATTGCAATGAATTTACTTCTTTCCCGAATTAAAAATAAAAATGAACCTAAGGAAGCTGAAACCATAGTTTTGAAAACCGCCCTTTTAAAAAGAAATTCTTCAAAAAGAATAGGATAACTCAATTACAGCAATAAATATTTTTGAGATTACAAGTGCCATTGCTCTTGAATATCTATTTCAAAATAACTTTAAATTTTATGAAAATAAAAATGCCCAAAACGATGGGCATTTTTTTTATACTAATTTCAAAGTGAATTAAAAAAACAATTTATCAAATATTTTCACTTATCTTCTTATTTGGAAAATTCTACAGTTTTTAATTTATTCCAAC
This sequence comes from Flavobacterium gilvum, assembly GCF_001761465.1. Lineage (NCBI taxonomy): Bacteria > Pseudomonadati > Bacteroidota > Flavobacteriia > Flavobacteriales > Flavobacteriaceae > Flavobacterium > Flavobacterium gilvum. The sequence continues at coordinate 3,593,427 of NZ_CP017479.1, forward strand.
CGCCACGAGTAAAATCTGGAATTTCTACTGGAGCAGAATTATTGTTAAGGGAAGTTTCTGTTAATTGAGCCAAACAACACCATTCTGCCAAATCATAAACATCCATATCCAATGGAAGTCCATTTTGAAGACAATGAATCAAACGGTAATCCATTATAAAATCCATACCGCCGTGACCTCCTACTTTCTTAGCTTGCTCCTCTATTCCAACCGCTATTGGATGCTTATATTTTTCCATTAAAGCCTTTTTGACATCTTCAGAAACAAAACTGTGAGCTGTCAAGTTTTCGTGATTTGCCTTAATATCAGAGCTAATCGCTTTTGAATCCAATGCATATCCTTCTACAGGATATTTATTGGCAAAACCTTTAGTTCCAGTAAGTTGGTACATACGGTTGTACGGACGCGGATTGGCAACATCATGCTGAATTTGAATTGTCTTTCCGTTTTCAGTGCGAATCATAGTCATGGTGTGATCTCCATTTTTGAAATCTTTTAGATCCTCACCTGTTGTTTCTTTTATAAAAGCAGGAATTCCAACAACTTTGGTATCCATGGAAACCAAATAATTCAGTTTGTCCCCACGGTGAATATTCATTGCTAAACAAACAGGTCCCAAACCGTGTGTAGCATAAATATCTCCACGATGCGCTTTGTTATAATCCAAACGCCAGTTGTTCCAATAGTCTTTCCAATAAGGTTCCAAGTTGTGAATATAAGCTCCTTCTCCATGAAGAATTTCGCCAAATAATCCTTGTTGCGCCATATTCAAGGTAGTCAACTCAAAAAAGTCATAAACACAGTTTTCTAATTGCATACAATGTTTTCTCGTTTTTTCGGAAGTATTGATCAAATCCCAAATCTCGTCGAGTGTCATAGCAGAAGGCACTTCGATAGCAACATGCTTTCCGTCTTTCATTGCCTGCACGCCAATTTGAGCGTGGTGTTTCCAGTCGGTAGCAATATAAACAAGATCTACATTTGGCAGTGCGGTTACTTTGCGCCAAGCATTTTCATCACCAAAAAATTCTAAAGCTTTTGGAAACCCAGCTTTTTCTAATATTTTATTTGCCGATTTTGTTTTTTCTTCACGCATATCGCAAAGAGCAACAATCTCAACTCCTGGGATATGCGTCATACGCTCAACAGCACCTGGCCCTCTCATCCCCAACCCGATGAATGCGACACGAACCGTTGGTATTGGAGCACAAGCCATGCGTAAAACATCAGTTTGTCCTTTCGGGCGTTTTGGAGTTGGTGTCTTTATCATTTGTGCCGAAACCCCTATCCATCCCAACATGCAACAAATAGTCAAAATGGATTTAAAAAAAGTTGTTTTCATTATTATATCAAAATTAATTATTAAAAAAATATTCAAACTTTTGTTCATCTGACAAAGACAAATTACCTTTCTAAATTATGGCAAATTATTTACAAGTCAACAATACGATTTAAATTCTTTGACGAAACTATATATTATTTTTTAATAAAAAAAGGAAAAATATCAAAAATTGTGCTCGAACACATAAAATTTATGATATCAAACACAAAATGGAAAGATATCCTTTTATAAATAAAAAATCCCATCCTGAAATAAATTCAGAACAGGACAAATTTTAAGTCAAAAAACATTCCCTGATTACACCAATTATTTAATAAGTATGAGGGAAATATTGATTATGAACAGTTCCGTCATCAAACAAATCAATGATTGCATATCCTGGGGGTGTCTGCTTATAATATGATTTCCCTGCAGAATCCTTATCGCCTGGCTCCCACCAATAACCACTTACTGCTCCGTTACAATAATAATGTACCCCATTATACTCAGCACTGTCCAATAAATGGATATGACCACTAAAACAACTGATTTTTTTGTCTTTATTTTTGTAAAACAAATCACTAATATATTTTGAATCACTATGATTCCCGCCTTCAATATGTGTGCATACTCCAAGGATAGGGTAATGGCTTAAACAAATAACAGGTGTTCCTACAGCGATGCTCTGTAAATCTTTTTCCAACCATCTGCGCTGCTCATCATCTAATGTAGCGTCTTTATTATTGCTGTCCAAAATAATAAAATGCCACCCTTTTTTGTCAAAACTGTAATAACGGTTTGGAATTTTCAATTGGTTTACAACATATTGTTTACCATACATTGAATCCTCTTTATTTGGAGCCGCCCACCACATATCATGGTTTCCCAAACAACTATGCATTTCAAAGTTACTTATCGTTTTTGTAGTTTCATTCCACACCTTCCATAATTCATTTACTCTCTCACGAGTAATATTCCCGTAATCTGCCGCAAATATCGTATCTCCCCCATTCAAAAAGAAATCAACTTTGTGTTTCTTTATTTCCTCCAAACATTTTACAAATCTTTCGGGTGCATTTTCTTCTGGTCGAATGTGCACATCGGTAATATGAGCGATGCGCAAAACTTTTTTACGCTTATCACTTCTTTCTGTCGCAGAAACGACAGAGGTTGTTCCGCACAATGCCGCTGTTCCTACAGTTAACCCTAAATTTTTTAAAAGTTCTCTCCTATTCATAATATAGTTATATCTATGCGCCTTTTTCAAAATAACGCGTTTTTATAATATCCAAAATACAATACTAACAAAGAAAGAAAGTATTCCTATTCAACAAATTTAAAAGCTGTAAAAGTTAAAATTTGATTTCAAACTAAATCCTTTCCTTTAAGTCAAGCAATATTCTAAGTGCTTTCAACTGCTAAACTATACATAACATTTTTACCAAGCAAGAAAAAAACAACAAAATGTTCTCGAACACACTTATTTTATGTTCTCGAGCACAAAAAATTAAAATCCCTTGTGTAAAACAAAAAAACATGTTTATTTTTGTTTTAATAAATTTTGATCGACTTGTAAAAGAAAAACTTACAAGTAACCTATCCCACTGAATTAATCAAGAATAATACAGCGTAAATACAATGAAAGAATACATCGTAAATTCAATTGAAAAAAAGCAGATAAATATCACCGGAAAAGGTGAAGACGTTTTATGGAATCATGCAATAGAACTGACTGATTTTTGTTCGCCTTGGGATAGGGAGAAACCATCCAAAATTACTTTCAAAGCGCTTTGGAGTTCCGAAAAATTATTTTTCAATTTTACGGTTGCAGATTCATCAATTCACATCGAAAAAAAAGACGACAGCATTGACAGTATTAATAATTCGGACAGAGTTGAACTTTTTTTCAGACCGGACGATTCTTTAAATCCATATTACTGCCTGGAAATGGACACCGAAGCGCGATTGATGGATTTTATTGCTTATCCAAATAAGAATTTGAATTTTGATTGGAATTGGCCAAAAAAAGATATCCTAATTAAGTCATCCATAAATAAAGATACTTTTATCGTCGAAGGTTCAATTTCTATTCAGTCACTAAAGGACTTTAATTTAATCAAAGACAACAAAATCGAAACCGGAATTTTCAGGGCAAAATATTCAGAAAACGAAGATGGAACTTTTGAACCTACATGGATAACTTGGGTAAACCCAAATACTGAAACACCCAATTTTCATATTACTTCTTCATTTGGCAGATTAATTCTAAAATAAAACTATTCGATATAATTAGAGACGTTTTCAGAATTAACGATATCAATTGGTAGAAAAGTTCTGCTTTGAATTGGTTTATCAAAAAGGAAATATTCGATAATCGATGCAACTCCAAGATAAGCTTGCCTTTTTTGATTTTGATGTATTAAAAAATCAATTACTCCTTGATTCAAATAATTTACATTATTATCAACCAAGTCATAACCAATGACAGCAATTTTTTTATTGCTTGTTCCACTGATTACTTTAGCAATTTGGTAAGCCTTGGAAGTAGAAATAAAGATTCCTGACAAATCAGGATTTTCAGTAAGGAAATTTACTAAACTGATTTCAACATTTGGACTTTTTAATTTTAAGGTAGTGACGGTATAATCTTGATTTTCTTTTTCATCAAAATACTCACGGAATCCCCTCTCCTTCTCCTGCATGTGTATTGCATTCTTTATGGATTCGTCAATATGGATAACAACAATCTGTCCTTTTTTCAAAAGTAAATCCAATAATTTGGCCGCTACTCTTCCGCTTTTAATCAAATCCTGCCCCACAAAACCCTTAACAGAATCGGACTGAACTTGGTTATTAAAAGTATTTACAATAATATTTTTTTCTTCATATTTATTGACAGCTTCAATCGTTTCTTTATGGAATAAAGGTGGCAACAAAACAGCATCTGGAGCTATTTCCAAAACTTTTTCATTGACTTTCAAAAAAGATTTTTTGCTTTCAGGATTAAAAAACAAAGTTTCAATTGCAAAATTGTAGGCTCTAAATTCCTGCACAGCATCTTCAATACCTTTTATACAAGGCTGCCAATATGGGTCTAATTCAGGATCAGGCAACAATATACAAATACGGTAAACCTTATTATTCTTTAAATTTCTGGCAATAAGATTAGGTTCGTAATTGATAACGTCTAAAACTTCATTAATTTTTTTTAATGCTTCTTCAGAAACTTTTCCCCTTTTATGAAGAACTCTATCCACTGTCCCTTTAGAAACACCAGCCATCTGGGCAATATCCTTTATTGTGTATTTTTTATCCATATGCACAAATATATATGTTTTTAATTAAGTTTTACTGTTGAATTACCAAAAAAACACTACTAAATTGACTATTTTAATATAAATACAGACTCTTTTTCAAGTAGACTAAAAGCTGATAAGCAAGTGTCGCAAAAAATGCTTTACAAATGTCGAAATAAATCAAATTTGCTTCTAAAATTATTCGCCATAAATCAAAATATCATTACGCAATTTATAAATTATTTCAACAAAATGTGCTCGAAAACACAAATTAAGTGTGTTCGAGCACATTTTATTGATTTTTGCTTGTTTTATTAAAAGTTAATCTATATTTTCGTTGCGTTTTAAGATACAATTTCAAAAAAATTAGAATATTTACCATTCTAAATAATTAATTTACAGGGAATAAAAAATAGATATCATGTACAAAAACAAACCAACTCTTGTGATTTTAGCTGCGGGCATGGGTAGCCGTTATGGAGGACTCAAGCAAATGGATACGTTTACTCCTGAAGGCGATACGATTATTGATTTTTCACTTTATGATGCGCTTCAGGCCGGCTTTGGAAAATTTGTGTTCATAATACGAAAGAGCTTTGAAGCAGAGTTTAAGGAAAAAATCAATAAAAAATTGGAAGGAAAAGCAGAAGTAGAATATGTATTTCAAGAACTGGATAAAGTTCCTCCAAAATACCTTAATCCGCAGAGAACAAAACCTTGGGGTACGGGACACGCACTCTTAATGGCCAAAGATACTGTCAAAGAAAATTTTGCAATTATTAATGCCGATGATTTTTATGGAGCTGAAGCTTTCGAAGTGATGGCTAAATCTTTGGCTGAAAAAAATACAGCGTCTTACGATTTTAACACAATGGCTTATTTATTAAAAAACACAATATCCGATCATGGTTTTGTTTCCAGAGGTGAATGTGATATAAATGAGGATGGCTATTTGACAGGGGTTACGGAACGAACACACATTGAAAAGATTGACGGTAAATTAATGCGAAAAGATGATAACGAAGATTTTGTCCCAATTGATGAGAATGCCGTTGTATCTATGAATTTTTGGGGTTTTACACCAAAATGTTTTGACTTTGGTGAAAAACTGTTTGAAGAATTTTTAGAAAAAAATCATGACGATTTAAAGGCAGAATTCTATTTACCGTCTATTGTGAATGAAATATTAAAATCGGGAAAAGCCACCGTAGAAGTTTTACAATCAGATTCCAAATGGTTTGGAGTTACTTATAAAGAGGATAAAGAAATTGTGCAAAAGGCGATAAATGAGTTAAAAAAACAGAATTTTTATCCTACTAATCTTTGGTAAGATGTTAGAACAAAAACTAAAATACATTTTTAATAAGTTCAACCATAACGGCGAGTTTGATTCTTTTCAGGAATTGGCATCGGGACATATTAATGATACTTATTTGATAAAAACAAAAGAGAAACCCTTTTTTGTTTTGCAACGTATCAATCATGGCGTTTTTAAGAATGTACCCGGACTTATTGAGAATAAGGTTGCCATAAGTAGGCATATTCAGGAAAAATTAAAAAATTTATCCGAGAAAAAACAAAAGCGACAGGTATTAACTTTTGCAAATACACTTTCTGGAAAATCGTACTATCAAGACGAAGAAGGCAATTATTGGAATATAATGTATTTCATTGATGATAGTGTAACTTTTGAAATAGTAAAAGAAAAAGAAATAGCCTATGAAGGAGGCCGATTGTTAGGCAAATTTCTAACGCTCACCAGTGATTTTGACGCTTCAAAATTAACAGAAGTGATTCCAAAGTTTCATGATATGTCCTTTCGCTACAGTCAATTTGAAGACGCTTTGAAAACTGCCTCAAAAGAACGGTTAAACAATGCAAAAGAACAGATTAAACTAGTTGCCGATTTCAAAGAAGAAATGCATATTATTCAGCACCTAAAAGAGTCTGGAGCCATAAAAACACGAGTAACCCACAACGATACCAAAATATCAAATATTCTTTTTAATAAAAAAAACAAAGGCCTTTGTGTTATTGACACCGATACGGTCATGCCCGGAATTGTGCATTATGACTTTGGTGATGCGATAAGAACAATTTGTAATACGGCTGCCGAGGATGAAACTAATTTGGATTCCGTTGAGTTTAATATCGATTATTACAATGCCTATACCGAAGGTTTTCTGAAAAAAATGAAATCTTCCTTGACGCCGATAGAACTGGAATACCTTCCGCTGGGTGCAAAAACAATGATATTTATAATGGCATTGCGTTTTTTAACCGATTATTTAAATGATGATATATATTATAAAACCAAATATCCTGAACATAATTTTGATCGTGCAAAAAACCAATTCAAATTAATTGAAAGCTTTTCAAAAAAAATAAAATTTTAAAAACCATATAACCAAAATACTATGACCAAAATGAATAATTCCCTTGCAACCAAACAAAATAGCACATTGATGCCAATGGCTATTTTAACCTTTATGTTTTTTATTTTTGGATTCGTAACCTGGCTAAACGGCCCTTTAATTCCCTTTTTCAAATTAGCCTGTGAGCTATCCGAATCGCAAGCTTATTTTGTAACATTCGCTTTTTACATAGCTTATTTTGTTATGGCAATTCCTTCTTCTGGACTTATAGAAAGAGTGGGTTACAAAAACGGATTGTCATTAGGACTGATAATCATTGCTTGTGGAGCATTTATGTTCTATCCCGCCGCCGAAACAAGAACCTTCGGATTGTTTTTGGGAGCTTTGTTTGTTATGGGTACAGGTTTGGCTGTTTTGCAAACTGCTTCCAATCCGTATGTTGTGGTGATTGGACCTCGCGAAAGCGCCGCTGCCCGTATCAGTATTTTGGGTACTGCCAATAAATTGGCCGGATTTATAGCACCACTAGCCTTGACAAGCTTAGTTTTGTCAAATATGGCCGATTATACTGCCGATAAAATTGCTGCTCTAGACCCCGCTGCCAAAACAGCTGCACTAGATGCTCTTGCTTTACAATTACAAGCTCCTTATATTTATATGGGAATGATTATACTTGTTCTGGCCGTATTGGTGAAATTTTCTCCGCTTCCGGAAATCAATTTGGATGAAGATGGAAATGTAGAACATCTTAGTCTTTTCAAACAAATTAGAAATGTTTTGCAACGTCCACAATTGGTTTTAGGTGTGATCACTTTGATGCTTTATGTTGCTGCTGAAGTATTGGCCGGAGATTCTATTGGCGGTTTCGGAAAAAAACTGGGCGTATATGGCGAAAATGGGGATTTTTACCTAAAACTGACTTCTTTCACAATGACAGCAATGGTAATAGGCTACATTTTGGGAATCACTTTAATTCCTAAATATGTTTCGCAAGTGACCGCCTTAAAAATTTCAGGTCTATTAGGGATTGCTTTAGTTATTCTAATTGTACTTATTTCTCCTAATATAATGATTGCTTTACCAGGAATTCCAGAAATGCCACTTGTAATCATTTTGGTTGCACTAATGGGACTTTCCAATGCATTATGCTGGCCAGCAATTTGGCCGATGGCGCTTCAAGATTTAGGAGGTTACACAAAAATTGGCGGTGCCCTATTGATCATGGCAATTATAGGGGGGGCTCTATTTCCATTACTGTATGGGGCACTTGCCGATTCTATTAACTTGGCAAACGAAACTCTAGCCATTGCAAAAACAGCAAAAAGCGGGAATCAACTCGCCTATTTAATCCTATTGCCTTCTTACCTAATGATTCTTTATTTTGCCATCAAAGGACATAAATACAGAAGCTGGTCAAAAGCCTAAAACAATAAATTTGAACTTTAAATAAACAAAAATGTTAAAGAGCAGTATTGACAAATCCACCGGATTTGAGAAACGATTTGAGAACATTAACACCGTAGTTTTTGAGAACTCGACAGTAGCTTCGGCTGCCGTTGCTCAGGAAATAGCGTCACTTATAAAATCAAAGCAGGAAAATAACGAAGCTTGTATTTTGGGACTGGCAACAGGATCTTCGCCAAAAGGTTTGTATGCCGAATTGGTTCGTTTGCACAAAGAAGAAGGATTGAGTTTTAAAAACGTGATTTCTTTCAATTTGGACGAATATTACCCGATGGAACCGGATTCAATTAACAGTTATGTTCGATTCATGAAGGAATTGCTGTTTGACCAAGTGGATATCCTTCCAGAAAATGTGCATATTCCCGATGGAACTTTATCCAAAGAAGAGATTGCGGAATTTTGTGCCAATTATGAAGCAAAGATTGAGGCTTTGGGCGGAATCGATTTGCAGATTCTCGGAATTGGAGGAAACGGGCATATCGGATTCAACGAATCGGGGTCTTTGCAGAATTCCAAAACAAGATTGGTGGCTTTGGACCACATCACAAGAGTGGCTGCCAGCGGAGATTTCCTTGGACTAAACAATACTCCAAGAACGGCCATCACGCTGGGAGTTAAAAAAATTATGGAAGCCAAACAAGTCATTTTGATGGCTTGGGGAGTTGGAAAATCCAATATTATTAAGGCTTCCGCCGAAGGGCAGGTAACCAATTTAGTTCCGGCTTCGTTTTTGCAAGAACATAAAAATGCGGTTTTTGTTTTAGACAAAGAAGCTTCTTCCAAATTAACGAGAATCAACACGCCTTGGTTAGTGGAAAAAGTGGTTTGGACCGACAAATTAATCCGAAAAGCGGTTTTGGGATTGGCACTTCATTTGAAAAAACCAATCTTGATGCTTACCGATGCCGATTATATCGAAAACGGAATGAGCGATTTATTGGCTGATTCGGGTCCAGCTTATGATATCAACATTAAAATATTCAACAAACTGCAAAATACCATCACCGGATGGCCGGGAGGAAAACCCAACGCCGATGATGCCAACAGACCCGAAAGAGCCGAACCTGCGAAAAAAAGAGTGCTCCTTTTCAGTCCACATCCCGATGACGATATCATCAGTATGGGAGGAACTTTCATGAGATTACAGGAACAGGGACATGAAGTGCATGTGGCGTATCAAACCTCTGGAAACATAGCAGTGGCCGATGATGAAGCGCTTCGTTTTGCGAATTTTGTGATTGATTATAATGAAAAATTCGGTATCAAAAGTGCCGAGGCAGACACTATTTACAAAAAAGCGGAAACTTTCCTTAGAAACAAAAAAACCAGTGAAATTGATATTCCTGAAGTAAGATATATTAAAGGTTTAATCCGAAAAGGAGAAGCCCGTGCCACGAGCCATTTCGTAGGTTTGCCAGACAGTCAGATTCACTTTATGGAACTTCCTTTCTACGAAACAGGGGCGATTGAGAAAAATCCTATTGGCGAGGAAGATATTCTCATTACGATGGATTTGATTGAAAAGATTAAACCGCACCAGATTTATGCCGCAGGAGATTTGGCCGATCCACACGGAACTCACAAAGTGTGTCTGGACGCCATTTTTGAGGCAACCAAACGACTTAAACCAAAAGATTTTATGAAAGACTGCTGGTTGTGGCTCTACCGAGGTGCTTGGCAGGAATGGGGAATTGACGAGATTGAAATGGCCGTTCCGATGAGTCCGGATCAAGTGCTGGCAAAACGTCACGGAATCTTCAAACACCAATCCCAAAAAGACGGTGTAGTATTCCAAGGAACTGATTCAAGGGAATTCTGGCAAAGAGCCGAAGACAGAAACAAGGAAACTGCCCAGTTCTACAAACAGCTCGGCCTTGCGACTTATGCCGCAATGGAAGCTTTTGTGAGATGGGAATATTAAACCTGTTTAATTTTCAATAAATATAAAAAACTCGGAGTTCAAATGAATTCCGAGTTTTTTTTTTTAAGTCTTAAATATTTTGAAAACCAAAATTAAAAAACTTCAGTTTTTAGTTTTTAAATTACCCTGATTTGAATTAAAATATTTAAAAAAATGCTCAACAAAGTAATCTGACGCATTACTTTATTTTAACAATTTCGATTGCATCATAAAACAAAAAACTGAATATTTTTTTTTAAATAAATAATCAACAAAAATCATATCCATCTATTTTAGAATGATTTATAAGCTCTTAAAAACAACCTTCAGAACAGGACAGCACATGACAGTCAAGCTAATATTTAATATTACTTTTACATAATTATAACAAAAATAAGATTATAATTTATCAAATGATTATATCTCTTTTTTTATACCCAAAACACCTCTTTTTTGAACCTATTTATAATTAATTACAATTGCAAATGGCACATGAAACTGAACGTATTTTAATAAATATAAAGAAAGATTCCAGCGTACCCAAATATATTCAAGTAGCAGACAGTATCACCAATGATATAAAAAGCGGAAAAATAAAAATAGATCAAAAGCTCCCTTCTATTAATGAGCTTAGTGAATGGAATTCATTATCCCGTGACACAATCGAAAAAGCATACAAAATCCTGAGAGACCAAGAATTGGTTTTTTCGGTTATGGGTGTTGGGAATTTTGTAAACCCCAACAAATCAAAATCCGATGTTGAGATTTTTTTCCTGATAAACAAGCCTAGTTCTTATAAAATGGAAGTTTATAATGCTTTTGTCAATTGCATAGGTTCCAAAGCCCATGTCAATATGTATGTCTATTATTGCGACGAAAATCTTTTTATTAAAGCTTTAAAAAGAAACATGGACAGTTGCAACTATTTTGTAATCATGCCTCATTTCAAAACCAAAGCGAACAGTCATGTCAATTATACACCAAAAGTAATTAAGGCTATTGAAACTATTCCGAAAGACAAACTTGTAATATTAGACAACTCGCATACCGAAATTTCAGGAGAATTTGTTTCCATTTATCAAGATTACATGAATGATATAATGATGGCTTTGGAACAAGCTTTTGATAAACTAAAAAAATACGCCAAATTAAATTTGGTATTTTCCACAAAATCAATTTTCCCCTACCCTAACGGCATCCTGGCGGGCTTCAAACAATTTTGCGAAAAACACCAATTTAAGTTTGAAATTTTAGAGAAAATCTATGTTGGACTTGAATTTGAATCAAAAGAAGCCTTTGTAACCATTATGGAAGAAGACTTGGTTAATCTGGTTCAGCAAATCAGAGAGAAAAATTTAGTTATTGGAGAAGATGTTGGAGTAATATCTTACAACGAAACCCCACTAAAAGCTTTACTGGGAATCACTGTTGTAAGTACCGATTTTAAAGAAATGGGCGAACATGCCGCTAAACTAGTATTGAAAAACGAAAAGAAATTCCACAAAAATCCTTTCAAATATATTGAACGTAATTCGTTGTAACAACTTAGTAATTAATGAGTAGTAAATAGTCATTATTAAACAACAAATCGCTAATTACTACTCACTAATCACTCAAAAAAAACTATTTCAAATCTTTCTTTATAACCAAATAACGTAATTCTGTCTTACCGGGATTACTGATTCCGTGTTCTGAATTCGAAGGGCAATACAAACTGGTATTAGGTCCTACTATTACTCTTTTTCCATCCAAAAAAAACTCGGCAGTTCCTTCAAGAATGTAAAAGAATTCTTCTTCGACATGGTGGTGCGGTGCATGTGTTGATTTTCCAGGCTCAACGATGCTCATTTTTAGCGTATTTTCCAGAGTAAAATTTTTATCGGCAAACCAATATTGATATCCCACTTTGGTTTTTACAGCTTTATCCAATTCAAAATGATTGACACAATTTTCGATAGTGTAATTTGGAGTAGTCGAATTTGCTTCTTTTTTTGCTTCCTGAGAAAATATTGATTGTTGGGTAATAAGCGCCACAACGGCAACTTTGATGGTTGTCGATAATTTCATGTTTTTCTTTTTTTGAGAATACAAAAAAAGAAAAACGATTATAGTAAAGCAAAAGTATTCTAAAGATTTTCCAGAAATTATTATTTTTCACAAAGCTCCTTTAGCTTGGCGAGTGCTTTTGGGTAGGTTTCGTTCATATAATCTAGAAAATCTTCAGCGGTGTCTAAATCAACAGTAACGGTTGTAATTCCATTATTTTCTTCGAAGGTGTAGTTTTCAAATCCGTTTGCCCATTTTTCTACTTCTGGACCTTCAGTAATTTCTTTACCCGCCTGATAAAGACCATAATGTTGAATTGAAACAAACCGGTTAGGAATATTTTCAACTATCCTGGAAACCATACCTCCCTTCTCTCCTTTATCATCAACCCCAATAAACAGAATTTTATTTCCCTTATCCCAACTTCCTTCATAGGTCGATGTCGGGTTAAACAAAGAAGTCCATTGCTCATAAGTTGATTTATTGCTAATGCCAAGCATAATATCATAAATTTTACTTACCAATGCATTGATGTTTACTTTGAATTGTAACTTTTTCATGGTATTACTTTTTCTTTAAAGTTGTTATTTTGTGTCATACTTAGCAGTCGTTTAACACAATACATAACAATCTGTTCTACTGCCAGTTTCACACTAAATTAAGCTTTATTTTCGGATTTATCAAACAACCCAAATACAAAACTATTTTCCAATTAAGGGGGGTATTCAAATCCGTTGTAGCTGTTGCTAGCTATTCCATTTTCTCTACAACTAAAATAGTTTTTGTTTCGCTATTCGAAATTCCTTTTGCTCTTCGCCTCTTTTAATTTGAAGTAAGATTTCTTTTTCTGTACTTAAAATATTATTCAGAGTGAAATAACTGTCACAGAGAGAAAATTCACTTAAATGCTTATCATTAATTTTTATAATTTCATCATTCAATAACAACCCGACTTTTTGAGCATTTAGCCCTTTAAAAAGTTTGCTAACATAGATTTTATTACTGTCTAAGTTTATATTAAAACCAAAAGTTTCAAAATCATTTTCCGTATCAGAATAAGGTGTTAATATTAATTCTTTGTCTTTGAAATTGAGTGTTACAATAAAATATTTTGTCAATTCTGAACCAAGTAAATTGTAGTTATTTGATTTAGCATAATAAGCAACTTTATTTTTTAGTTCAGATTTTCCAATCTTTATGTTTTTTAATGAAGCAGCATAAGTCTTTTCTTTTACAATGCCATTTGCACTTATACTTCCCTCTCCTTCAATTGTTAATATATTGGTTGGCTTTATGGAAGAAGCAGTTTTTTCAGTTAATGATATTAGTCCTCCATAACCAAAGTCTAACATAAACCTTTCTTGCTTCCCATCAATCATAAGTTTCAAAAAAGGATTTAAAGTTTTATCAAGTTCTATTTTTATTTTTTCGCTTTTGTCAAGATTAGGCATGTTAGCCAAATTATCGGTTACTCTAATTACGGATTTTCTATAATCAATTTGCCATACAACTTCACGAATTACACTTTTACCAATTAATCCTCCATTTGTATAACAATTAATAGCTGGTGAAAATGAAAAATCATAATTAAAGACACCAACATCTTCAAATTGTGCTTTGCCAACTTGCATTAAAGGAACTTTTGAAAGTTTTATTTTTGATTTTATTTTATTAGAACTTCCAACCTCTACTTCCATCAATGACAGAAGCTTTGAGTTTTCCATAATTTTAGAAGTTACTGTATTATAACCACCGGTGTCGAAAATAAATTCGTACGAGCTAGTATCTATTTTTACTTGAATAGTAAAATACCCTAATTTATCACTAAACGGAATTTCATCGTAGAAATTTTTTGAAGTCAATTTTGCAGAATTAACAATAGAGAGTTGCTCTTTTTTACTTTGACCAAATACAAAAGATTGTGTAAAAAACAGAGCGAAAATCATTATACTAGCTATACGTTCCATTTTGGAAATACTGTGTCGTTAGGCATTGCTGGTAACTTACATAAACTTGCTAAAAACAGTGACAATCTACCCTTTTTGGGTGTATACACGAAGGTTTATTTTCTTTTTATTTATACCATTTATGAATATGAATAGTCTAAAGAAATATTGTATAATGCCGTTATAGCATGTAAATAGTTCTGTTTTCAATTAGACTATATTGAATACATAAATGGTATTATCATCAAAAATAACAAAAAAAGGTTACAATTTATCAAAAGTATTTTTTTTATCTACTGCATGCTAACACGAGAAACTCATCAGTAACTTAATAAAAAAAAATTACAAGGATTGTGGAGCTACTTGCTGAGATTTCTCCTTCGTCGAAATGACAAACTTACGTGATAACTCATCGTCAATCTACATAAAAAAAAGCCCTAAACACGTTGAAATGTTTAGGACTTTGGCAAACTAAAATAAATGGTTCTATTTCCAACCTCCACCTAGATCTCTGTATACATGGACAGAAGCGGTTAGTTGTTCTTTTTTGGTATCAATCAGTTCAAGCTTGGATTCCAGAGCATCGCGTTGAGTCATCAAAACCTCAAAATAATCGGCTTTGGCTGACTTAAATAAATCGCCTGCTACATCAATCGAACGGTTCATCGCGGTTACTTCCTGTGATTTTAAATCATAACTTTTTTCCAAATTATTGATTTTAGAAAGTTGGCTTGACACCTCCAAATAAGCATTTAAAATCGTACGCTCATAGTTATACAAAGCCTGTAACTGTCTTGCATTGGCAGAACTGTACTCGGCTTTTATCGCATTTCTATTAATCAACGGAGCGGCAATATCACCGGCCAATGAATACAACAACGACTCCGGAAGCGTAAACAAATAAGACGGTTTAAAAGCATTTACCCCTATTGCTGCGGTAATATCAAGCGAAGGATAAAACTCGGCTCGAGCCACTTTTACATCCAGTTTTGCAGCTTCGAGTTCCAATTCGGCTTGCTTGATGTCTGGACGATTTGCCAACAGTTGAGAAGGAACCCCAGACTGAACCATTGTAGGCACCAAGTCTGTGAAATTGCTTTTTTCTCTCTTTATCTCTTGAGGGTATTGTCCTAACAAAAAGTTGATTTTGTTTTCGGTTTCCTTGATGTTTTGAAGAATGTCAAACTCCATACTTTTTGAACCCAAAACCTCAGCCTGAAACTTTTGAACCGCCAATTCGGTTGCTCTCGCGGCTTGTTTTTGGATTTTTACAACTTCAAGAGCATTTGATTGCAACTCGATAGTCTTTCTGACAATTTCCAACTGACTGTCCAAAGCCAGTAATTCGTAATACGAATCGGCTACCTCGGCAATAAGATTGGTAATTACAAAGTTTTTACCTTCAACAGTTGACAAATAACGGCTAACGGCAGCTTTCTTGGAATTACGCAGTTTTTTCCATACATCTACTTCCCAATGAGCATAGACTCCCAATTTATAGTCTTGCAAATCTTCAGGCACAATACGCCCAGGAGTAATTTCTGCAGAAGCATCACCTGCTCCCTGACTGGTATATTTCCCTACTTTTTCGATTCCGGCTCCGGCACCAACACCAACAATTGGTAAAAGAGCACCTTTTTTTACACGAATATCGTTTTTAGCAATTTCGATTTCCTGTAAAGTTATCTGCAATTCCTGATTGTTTTTCAAGGCAGTTTCAATCAGGCCTACCAGATTTGGATCCTTAAAGTAAGTTCGCCAAGGAGTGGTTGATGTATTTGTTGTATCGGTACTCTTATCGAAAGAAGCAGGTACGGTTTTCGTCTCGGCCATAGGCGCAAGAGCTGGAGTACAACTTGCCACCGCTAGGCAAATACCTAGCGGGACAATGTATTTATAGGACTTTATCTTATTCATTATCATTCAAATATTCGGTAAATGGATTTTCATCATCTTTCTTGGAGAACTGATGTCTTTCTGAAATTTTTGCAAAAATGTAATACAGACCAGGAATTATCAATACCCCGCAAAGAGTACCAACGAGCATTCCTCCTGCTGCAGCAGAACCTAATGTTCTGTTTCCAATTTTACCAGGATCTGAAGCAATAGCCAAAGGAATCAAACCAGCGATAAAAGCGAATGATGTCATCAAAATAGGTCTGAAACGCACAGCAGCACCTTGCATAGCGGCATCGAGTACAGACGCGCCCTGACTGTGTTTTTGGGCTGCGAATTCTACAATCAATACCGCATTTTTCCCGAGCAAACCAATGAGCATTACAAAAGCTACCTGAGCGTAGATATTATTAGATAAGCCAAATAATTTCAAGAATAAAAAGGCCCCAAAAATACCCGCCGGCAACGACAGAATAACTACGAGCGGTAAAATAAAACTCTCATATTGTGCGGCAAGAACCAAATACACGAAACCAAGACAGATTAAGAATATGTAAATTGCCTCGTTTCCTCTAGCAACCTCATCGGCAGAAATTCCCGCCCAATCAATTCCAAAACCTCTTGGAAGTGTTTTTGCAGCAACTTCTTTTACTACTTCAATCGCAGTTCCACTACTATAACCAATAGCGGGAGCTCCACTGATTTCAGCAGCATTGTACATATTATGCCTTGTGATTTCAGAAAGTCCATATACTTTTCTCATTTTCATAAAAGCAGAAAAAGGCACCATTTCATCTCTGTTATTTTTCACATACAATTTCAAAATGTCTTCCGGAAGCGCTCTGTACTCAGGAGAGGCCTGAACGATTACCTTGTATTGGCGATCATACTTAATGAAATTGGTTTCATAATTACTTCCAACCAATGTCGACAAAGTATTCATTGCATTATCGATACTTACTCCTTTTTGTTGAGCCAAATCATTATCAATATCCAACATATACTGTGGGAAACTCGCACTGTAGAACGTAAATACTGAAGTTAATTCTGGACGTTTTTTTAATTCCTCAACAAATTCTTTTGCAACGGTTTCCATCTTTTTATAATCTCCAGAACCTGCTTTATCAAGTAATCGCAACTCGAAACCACCCGCAGCACCATAACCGGGAACGGCTGGCGGCTGAAAATATTCTATGGTAGCACCAGAAATATCTTTGGTTTCTTCCTCCAGTTCTTTGATAATCTCTTCAACATTATGTTTTCGTTCATGCCAGTCTTTTAGATTAATCAAACAGGTTCCTGTATTCGATCCGGTTCCTTCTGAAAGAATTTCATAACCCGCAAGAGCAGATACTGATTTTACCCCATCTACTTTTTCAGCCACTTTTTGAAGTTTTTCGGCTATCTGATTGGTTCTTTCCAATGATGATCCCGGAGGTGTTTGGATAATGGCATAAAACATTCCCTGATCCTCACTTGGAATAAATCCGGAAGGAAGACTGTTGTTTATAAAAAATATACCGATACAAAATGCTAACAAAATTCCTAATGTTACCGATCTTCTATTGATAATCATTCCCAATATTTTTTGGTAACGATCAGACAAATGATTGAACTGATTGTTAAAACCATCTAGGAATCGATTCACTAAACTTTTAGGACGTGGTTTCCCGTGTTCATTTTTCAACATCAAAGCACACAATGCCGGAGTCAATGTCAATGCAACAATACCCGAAAGGATAATTGATGTAGCCATCGTGATTGAAAACTGGCGGTAAAAAATACCTACTGGTCCAGACATAAATGCAACAGGAATAAATACCGCAGCCATCAAGAAAGTAATCGCTATAATCGCTCCTCCTATCTCAGTCATCGCTTGTCTAGTCGCCTTTCGTGCCGAGAGATGTTCTTCTTCCATCTTGGCATGGACGGCTTCAATCACAACAATCGCATCATCGACGACGACTCCAATTGCCAATACAAGTGCAAATAAAGTAATCAAGTTTATCGTGATTCCGAACATCTGCATGAAAGCAAAAGTTCCCACTAATGATACTGGTACCGCAATTGCAGGAATAAGTGTTGAACGCCAGTCTCCAAGGAAAAGGAATACCACAATACCTACCAAAATAAAGGCTTCGACAAGCGTATGAATTACTTTTTCGATAGACGCATCTAGGAATTTAGAAACATCATAACTGATTTCATAATCCATTCCTTTTGGAAACGATTTTTTCAATTCTTCCATCCTAGCCTTAACATCTTCGATTACCTGACTCGCATTACTTCCATACGATTGTTTGATAGTAATCGCAGCTGAAGGCTTACCGTTGATACTGGAATAAATATCATACATCGAACTTCCAAACTCTACATCGGCAACATCTTTTAATCGAAGTATCTCACCAGCGGCATTGGAACGCACAACTATGTTTTCATATCCTTTTGGATCAGAATATCGTCCTTTGTATTTCAAAACATATTCAAAAGCCTGAGATCTTTTACCGGAACTTTCCCCTGTTTTACCAGGAGAAGCTTCCAAACTTTGGTTGCTCAACGCTTCCATCACTTCGTCAGCCGAAATTTTATATGCCAACATTCGGTCTGGTTTCAACCAAATACGCATCGCATATTCACGATTTCCTAAAATATCTGCAACACCTACCCCATTTACACGTTTTATATCCGAAAGAAGATTAATGTCTGCGTAATTGAAAAGAAATTTTTGACTTGTTTTTGGATCAGTACTGAATAAGTTGATATACAAAAGCATGTTAGGTTCTTCACGCGTGATTTTCAAACCCTCCCTAACTACTAATGGTGGAAGCTTATTAAGTACAGAAGACACACGGTTTTGCACATTAATAGCCGCTTGATTAGGGTCTGTACCCAAATTGAATATTACCTGAACATTAGCTTCCCCGTCATTTCCAGCATCAGATGTGATGTATTTCATTCCCGGAACTCCGTTCAAAGCTCTTTCCAAAGGGATTACCACCGCTTTAATCATCAATTCACCATTGGCTCCTGGATAATCTGCAGTAATGTTCACTTTTGGAGGGGAAATGGAAGGAAATTGCGTTACCGGCAAACTAACCATTGCCAATATCCCTAAAAAGACAATGACTAACGATATTACTATCGATAATACTGGTCTCTGTATAAATTTATTAAACATTTTTATTTTTTTTTTAAATAGTTAAAATGACTACTCTGCTTTCAATTTCAAGCTAGACAAGACCACATTTGGTTTTAAATATTCGTATTGAATTTTATCGTTATCATTAGCTTTTTGAATACCATCAAAAACTATTTTATCATTAGCAGTTATACCTGATTTGATAACATATAAATCAGGCATTTCACCTTTTATCGTTATCTCTCTGGATTTAATTACATTGTTTTTGTCAACCACAAATACATATTTTTTATCCTGTATTTCGTAAGTAGCCTTTTGAGGAATTACCAATGCGTTTCTTAGCGGAACAGTCATAAGTACAGAACCTGTTTCTCCGTTTCTCAATAATTTTTCAGAATTTGGGAATTTTGCTCTGAAAGCGATATTACCGGTTTCGTTATCAAATTCACTTTCAATAACTTCAACATTTCCTTTGTATTTCAGCGGTTCTCCGTTGGCCAAAAGTAAAGTAACTGTATTGCTGGCTCTATCATTTTTATTGGTTTCGTATTCCAAATATTCTGGCTCGGAAACGTTGAAATAAGCAAACATATTACTGTTATCTGAAAGGCTAGTCAATAGTTCCCCTTCGTCAATAAGGCTTCCTAATTTTTTAGGGATACGGTCTATAGTGCCATCAAATGGTGCTCTGATTTCGGTAAATGACAAATGTAGTTTTGCTAATGAAACTTCAGCTCTTGCTTGATCCAATTTTGCCTGAGCAACAGCCTGTTCATTTTTTGAAACAATATTTTTATCTGCCAAGGTTTTAGCATTTTGAAGTTCAATTTCTGCCGCTTTTTCTTCTGCTTTAGCTTTCAGTAATTCGGCCTCATACATTTTTGGCATAATTCGGAACAAAACCTGACCTGCTTTTACAAACTGCCCTTCATCAACATAAATATTTTGCAAGAATCCTTTTTCCTGAGCACGGATTTCGATATTTCTAACGGAACGAATCTGAGAAACATACTGTTTGGTAAACGAAGTATCAATTTGTACTGGGTTGGTAACAGTAAACTTTGCAGCTTCTTCTTTTTCTTCTTTTTTAGTTGTACAGCTTGCAAGGCACAACAAGGCAAATAAGCCCGTCAACACGAGTGTTTTTTTCATTGTAAATAAAAATGGTAGTTAAAAAAAGTATGGAATGAAAAATTCCTTTTAGGTATAAAAACCATCAGTTCCGGTGCAGGATATGAACCGTCATACAAGATGAAAAAAATGATAAATGCGTACTTGGGTAAACATGATCACACCTTCGGAAACCGATGCGTCATGAAATCAAATTCGTAAAACCCCTATTCTTAGGTAAATAGGACTAAAATATCCACAATTGGGTGTGAAAAATTCAAATTCTTTGGTTGAATTCTTAAAAAGAAACTTATCTGAAAAAGTAAGATACCAGTTGTCAAGCAAACTGTGTCTAACGGGAATTAATTTGTTGATGCCGCCATTGACATCATCACTTCGGTGAAATTCTTCGTCTAAATCTACACCAACTTCCTCTATTAGAAGACTTCCAGGTTCAACTTTTTTATGTTTTATCTGCTCTTTTTTTATTAAAGTAAATGAAGAGAAATCTTTTATGGCCACAGAAGATGTATCTGCATGTAGCTCTTGACCACCAACTAGCAGAAAAAGGCAAATCCATATAGTGTTAATAATTGCTCTCATTTGACTGCGAAAATAATAAAAGAATGAATTAAAAAAATATTTTTTCTACAAACAAAAGTTATAAAAACCCACGAAAACGTTTTCTTTCGTTTAAATGCGTTGAAAATTTATGCTATATTAACAATAATTTCTTATTGCATTAATAATAAAAAAGTTACAAAACAAACAAATTCAATCATTTCTTATGCTAAATGGCTTACAAAAAAGACACAAAAAGATTACATTTTTAGTATTTCAAAATTCTTTTCTACTGAATTTGTAAAAAAGATTTGAAAACAATATTCAAAAAACAAAATACAGGAAATTACTAACAAATATTAATTCAAAACCGAATTTCTTTGTTGTTAATTAAGAACGAAAATTAAATAATATTAAATTCGTTTCTTTGCCAAAAACAAAAATTATTCAATGCCCGAATACTTCTTAGATATCGAATACAATAACCAGATTTATGGACTTGATGAAATGAGTTTTAAGGAATTTGAGTGTTGTACTTTCAATAACTGTACGTTTTCGGCCTGTAACTTTATGGATGTTACTTTTATTGATTGTGTTTTTAATGATTGTATTTTTAGTCAAGGAAAAATCAATCATGTTGCTTTGCGAACAGTAACATTCAACCGTTGTGAAATCAAGGATGTTAATTTTGCGATGTGTAGCAAACTCATTTTTGAGGTTCGTTTTGAAGATTGTGTATTGGATTTTTCCAAATTTTATGCCTTAAAAATAAAGAAAACGCCATTTATAAACTGCAGTATGATTGCTGTCGATTTTATGGCCACCGATTTGACCGAAGTCTTATTTGAAAATTGTGATTTATACCGTGCCGAATTTGGACAAGCCATTGCCAATAAAGCCAATTTTAAGTCTAGTCGCAATTACACCATCGATCCTAAAACAACCAAATTGAAGAAAGCTGTTTTCTCTTTAGAAGGCCTAAAAGGATTACTTTACAAACACGACCTAATCGTGAATTGATTCATTCAACAAAAAAACTCCTTCAGCAGTCCAACTTTAGACTGTCAAAAGAGCATTATTTTTTATTTATTTTAAAAAATAGTTCGGAGTAAAATTCTTAGCTGATAAATTCAAGTTGGTTTCCATCTGTGTGCAAAATATGTTTTGCTTTTTCAATTTCATCTTGGGCACCTTTTACGATAACCATAAATTTACCTTCTTTCAAATGTTCTTCACATTTGACCACTTCTTCTTCTTTTATACCTGCATAAGTCAAAAGCGAGATAAAACCACCTGCAATTAAGCCCAAATCAAGTCCTGCAAGTAGTCCTATAAGTGCGCCTGCCCCATACAGAAACCCAAAACCGGGAATCGCAAACACACCAACTCCGGATAATAAACCGACCAATGTACCCGCTCCCATTCCAATTAAAGCTGTGGCTTTTTTTACAGTATCAAGTGATTTTATATGAATATGATCTTCAATCACTTCTGCTCTGCCCAATAGCGAAACATTATCCATGGGGAAATCATGATGACTTAACAACTTGATAGCATTTACCGCTTTTTCATGGGTGTCGTAAATTGCAATTTGTGATTCCATAACATTAAATTTTAAAGTTAAAAACAATAATACAACATCATACTATTCCTAGTAAAGTTACAAATTTAACTTATTAATAAACAGTAATTTAACATTACAAATACATATTTTTTTTAATTAATAAACCATAAAAAAATGGGTTTCGGGGCAAAATTTTAACTAAACGATTTCTAGTAATTACAGATTCTATTCGCAAAGCATTTTATCAAAGCGTTTTTGCATTTCCTCATAACTCATATCTTCTTTATGAGTTGCAATCATCCACTTGTATCCAAACGGATCCATTACCTGCCCCATGCGATCACCATAAAACATATCTTCGATGGGCATTACAGAAGTTCCTCCCGCATCAATGACTTTTTGGTATACGGAATCGACATCTTTTACATATAATCCAAAAGTCATTGGGTTTCCGCCAATAGTTAAAGGACCTTTGTTTCCCCATTCAATATTCTCATCGACCATCATCAGCAAAGAACCTTCAATCTCGATTTCGGCATGACAAATTTTACCATCAGGCATCAATAATCTGCATTTTTCTGTTGCACCAAAAGCTTTTTTGTAAAATTCTATGGCATTACTGCATCCACCTATTGTAATGTAGGCATTCAGTGTATAGGCTCCGGGATAAATGTGTGATGTTTGCATGATTTCTTAGTTTTTAAGATTTTGTAATAAATAAAAATTGATTTAAAATTACACAAATAATTCAAGTTATCACACTGAAAAACAACACATTAATAAATATGAAGCAAAAAAAATACTGCAACCCATTTCGTTGAGACAGTTAATCAAAATGAACAAGCAAATTCACTTTGATTGAATAATCATGCCTTTAAACTCATTTATTTGTTGTGCAATCAAAAATTTCTTAAATTGTGAATGAAATAACATTTCTTTTTAAAAAAAACAAATAGAAATCTTAGTTAAGAGCGGATTACTTTTTTATATAAAATCAAACTTCGTATGAAAAAAATCACCTATAAATTAGCCGTTATCATTATTCTATTTGTTGGTTTTTTGGCGAAAGCTCAAACAAAAATATCATACAAAGACACTCTTGATGGTAAGTTTGACGCCAGTACAATGATTGACAACGCCAAAGGCTTTATTCCTGTTCCTATATTGGTTACTGAGGCGGCTCTGGGCGGAATTGGGGTTGGTTTATTGCCTTTGTATATTTCCCCCCAAAAAAAACCAATTGGTGACGAAGATTATATTGCGCCTACAATTACATCTGGATTTTTTGCCTATACGGCTAACAAATCATGGTTTACGGGTATTTACCGCAGGGGAACTCTTGATAAACTGCAAATGAAATACAAATTGTTTGCCGGTTACATCGACTTAAACCTAAACTATTACAAAGAAATTGAAAACGTGGGCGAAGTAAAATACAGCTTCAATAATGTTGTTGTGCCTGTTTTGGTTTCGCTGTCGAAACGTATTCCGAATCAGAAATCCTATTTTGGTTTTGAATACATGCGATATCCTTTAACCTTGACTCCAAATTTTGAAAGACAGGACCCTCCTATTATCCCCGAAAATGAATTCAAAAAACACATTGCCGCATTTACAACCTTCATTGATTGGGATCAACGAAACACTGTTTTTACTCCAGACAACGGCTATCGATTGAATTTCAATTACAGTGTAAACGATAATTGGACAGGCAGCGATTATGATTTTCAGAGATTGGAAGGATTTTTCCATTATTTTACTCCGATAAAAAGCAATTGGATAAGCGGCTTCAGGCTCGAAGGACAATCTGTTTTTGGCGATGTGCCTTTTCATCAACTGCCTACAGTAAAATTGC
Organism: Flavobacterium gilvum; assembly: GCF_001761465.1. NCBI lineage: Bacteria > Pseudomonadati > Bacteroidota > Flavobacteriia > Flavobacteriales > Flavobacteriaceae > Flavobacterium > Flavobacterium gilvum. The sequence continues at coordinate 3,617,900 of NZ_CP017479.1, forward strand.
GCGGAATTCCGGCTTACCGATATCAAGGGACAACAATAGGCCTTTTTGAGACAGAGCAACGTTACGACCTCAACCTTAGATGGAGTGTGTTGGGCTTTGCGGGCACTGCCATGACATTACAAAAAAATCAGAATTTCTCGGATGCAAAATGGGTTTACAATGCCGGTACAGGTTTCCGATATTTAATAGCAAGAACTTACGGATTGCGAATGGGACTCGATTTAGCAGTTGGCCCTGGTAGTTTTGGTTATTATATTGTGGTTGGACAAAAATGGAGCCGTTGATTAGTTTATTTTTCATCAAAAACAAATCATAAATATTATTGATGAGTGAAGCTTTATTTTTTTTTCAACAATAAGGATTTTAAACTACTAAAGCGTACAAAAAAACCGAAACATAAGCTTCGGTTTTTGCTTTTAAATATTTACATTTGACATTTGTAATTTCAATAATTACGAAACCAAATTTTAGTCTTTAAAATCAGACCAACAATTTTTTACCACTACCCCAAAAAGAGGCTATCTATAAACTCAAGAAATCAATAATACTATTTACTCTCAATTACCTCAAGTTTTTTTCCGAATTTTTGAAACTTATAGGTTAATGAAAGCATTCCATAACGTTTCAAAACAGTGTTTTTAGAATCAACTACCGATGTTTCCGTTATCGTTCTCATGTCACTTTGGTTTTGGTTCAGAATATCGTATACTTTCAATTTGAAAATCCATTGGTCACCTTTACTTTTGTAAGATAAACTAGTATTCCACAAATAAAAATCTTTTTGAAAACCGCCTGAAATATCAGAATTGTAATTGTAGCTAAAATCATTCCCGAAAACCCATTTCTTCAGAATGTAATTTGTTATTTCCACTTTTGCAACATGTATGCTATTAGAAGTCTCATTTATGGTGTAATTATCATAATCCGTATCGAAGTACTTAAATGAATACGAAGGATTAATAGTTAGTAAATCGGAATAATTATAGGAAAGATTAACTTCTGGAATAATCGACTTGCTACTTGCTGAATACATTTCACTGTTAGTAAACCCTTTTTTGAAATTATAAACAAAATTGCATTCCAAACCATACGTAAAGCTGTGCAAATTCTTCTTAACTGTTTTATTCCAATTAGCTCCGCTATAAACATAATAGGTTCCAAAAACATTGGTATAAGTTGTGGTTTGTTTACCATTTTCGTCATAAAAAGAAGTCGTAACAATCTCACTGTCATTATAGGTAACATTAGAATAGATACTATACTCTGAACGACTTGCGTTATCAAATTTACTATAAGACAAGGTGCCTAAATGTGATGTTACCAAATCTAAATTTGGATTGCCAATTATTGTATTTAATGGGTTGGAAAGATTTGCAACGGGTAAAAGCTGGTCGGCAGTTGGGGTAACTACTTGATTATAATAACGCATATACACCCAACTGTTTTTTCCAAAATTGTAACGCATATTGAAACTCATATCAGGAGACACATAATTCCTATCCAAACTGGTAGTGGCATTCAAATAATCAGAACCACTATTACTTTTAACAATATTAGCTCCTAATCTCGCAGAAATATAAAATTTATTTTTAGAAACATCATAATTTACATAGGGTTCAAAATGCTTTTCAAGTGATCGAATATTCGACGACATTAATTCGTTTTTGTCGGTATAACCGCCATGCATTTCATTAAAATCGAATGTTGATTTTCCCCAATTATCTTTTATATACTGTCCTTCTATTGCAAGTGAGACGGATGTAGAGTCAGTTACTGGTTCACTATACCTAAGATTTAATGTATACTTGTCTTTCAAATTATTTTTCAAGGTATTTTGATTTCTAAGATCATTAGGAGTGGCATCCTGATAAAACTGGGTAGTCGAATTAATCAATGAATTCCCATCTCTTCTTTCATTGGAATTAAAAAAAGTACCTGAAAAATATCGATTTTTTTTATCAAAGGATTTCATTGCAGTCAAGCGGTTTCCAAAACTATCCGTTTCATTTTTAGTTTTTGACTTTGAACTGCTTTCATTCAACAATTGATTATTGTCATCACGCGAGGACGACTGCAAACCATTTGTTGTCGTTGAGACTTGTTTGAAAAAAAATGGAACCATCGACACTTGGAATTTCTTGTCATTTTTGTACCCAAACTGTGTATAGGCAGTATTATTTTCCGTCAAAACATTAATTACACTTTCGGACTCACTATGGATATTTCCCGTAGTTAAAAAAGAAACCTGTGACGTTTTGTTATTATTTTCCTGATCTGAATTGTCGTATTTGTAGCTTAAATGAGAATCGACTTTCTTGGCAATTTGATCGTCATAGTTTACCCCAGCCATATTAGTACGGTTTATCCCAGCTCCCATTGCTACTTCAGGACCTCCGTTACGACCACCACCCATATTGTCAAAAACCTCATCCATTGAGAATCCTGTTGCATTGATATTGTTGGAAGAAAAGATAGCTGTGATTCGGCGCTTGTCTTTGAAATAACCGGCTATTCCACTACTCTCATAGCGATTATTCGTTCCGTAACCGCTCATTATTTTTCCAAAAAAGCCCTTACTTTTATCTTCCTGTAAAGTCAGATTGATAGTCGAGCTATTTGAAGACGAATGCTGTCCTGTCATTTCTTCTTCTTTGGTCTTGGTATCCGAAACCTGCACTTTTTTAATCATATCGGCTGGTAAATTCTGAAGCGCAATTTGTCCATCTTCACCAAAAAAAGGTTTTCCGTCAACCAGTATTTTATTAACGACTTTCCCATTGATGGTTATTTTCTTGTTGGCATCAATTTTCACACCTGGTAATTGCCTTAATAAAGTTTCAACATTCGCATCGGGACGCACCTTAAACGAAGAAGCGTTAAACTCCAAAGTGTCTTTCTTGATTTTGATAGGAGGTGCTTCGCTTTTAACCACCACTTCATTAAGCATTATTTTCTTTTTTAAAAGCGATAAAACACCAAAATCTTTATTTTCGGTACAGGAGTTTTCCTTGATTTTGTAATTTTCGTAACCGACAGTTGATGTTTTCAAGAAAAAAGGAACCGTGATTTTTTTTGTTTCAAACTTAAAAATTCCATTTTTATCCGAAATAGTATAATCGATAACTGTTGAATCTTTTACACTCGTAATATAAACGGTTGCTTCTTCAATTGGGGTTGAATTTTCTTTATCAATCAGTTTTCCCTTTATGATTATTTTGGCTTGGGCATTAGCAAAAAGAGTAAAAAAGAACATAATAACCAAAATGCTAAGTTTATTGATATTAGCAAGTTGTTTAAATGTAATAGTTTTATTCATAAATAATTTTCAGGGCTTGAAATAATTATATTAATTGCTAGATTTTGGATTTGTAAACACAAATTGACTAATGCCTTTGACGCTTTTTAACAAAAAAAAAATACAAGAGTAATTGGATGATTTGATAGCGAAAATAGAAGAAAAAAATGGAAGCAGACAAACTAAATGATTTTTTAACAAAAAAGGTAGTTTATAGACAAAACACCTTAAAATCAAACTAAGGCTTTCTTTACCAAATCTTTTTTATTCCGTGAAACAGGAATTCTATTTTGATTATAAAGCAACAAAGTATAACCATCTTCTTTAAGTAAGCTTCTTACATATTTTTTATTTACTAGATGTGATTGATGACAACGAATAAATCCATAAATGCTTAACATTTCATCATATTCATAAAGGGGCACCGTAGAAATTATGGTTTCTCCTTCATCTGTAAAAAATAATGTATAGCTATTTTCACTTTCGCAACGAACTATATTTTTCACATATACAAAACGGGTCTCTTTGAGCGATGAAATGGCTATTCTATGATCGGAATTATTATTACTTTCTTTTAAGTGATGAAGCAAATTTTGCAATTGCAAATTTTGATTTTTATGTTTCAATCTATTGCTTGTTTTAGCAACTGCTTTTTTTAACTCTTCAATATCAATAGGCTTCAAAAGATAATCAATTGCAGAAAATTTAATAGCCTGAATTCCATATTGGCTAAAAGCAGTCACAAATATCACTTCAAAATCATATGAGTCAAGATCTTTCAGAACCTGAAACCCATCTTTTTCGGGCATATGAATATCCAAAAAAACCAAATCAGGCTGACTGTCTTTAATGAGCTTTATTCCATTATTAGGATCTGAAGACGAACCAACAATAATTACCTCTGGACAGTATTTTTCCAACAATCGTTGAAGATTGGTAATATTGTTTGGTTCGTCGTCTATGATGATTCCTCTAATCATTTTTAAGCCAGTCTTTAAATAAAATAGTGATTTGTGTTCCAGATGAATTACTTTTTATTTTCATGTCAATTTTCATCTTTCTTGAAGATTGATTAAAAAGCATTATTCTGTCTTTTACCAGTTTTAAACCAAAACCTTTTTGCTCCGCAAAAATATCAAATCCTTTTCCATTATCGACCAATCCAAAAATTAAATCATTTGCTTTTTTTGAAATAGTAAGCGTTATTTCCCCTTTTTCCATATTTGAAATTCCGTGTTTTATGGCATTTTCTATCAAAGGCTGAACCAAAAGAGGAATCATTTGTATTTCGTGAACATCTATATTTTCATCAATATTTAAACGAAACAAAAAAGGATTTCGCAACTGTTCTAACTCAATGTAATTATTGATGCTTTTTACTTCTGTTTCAATACTTTGCGTCTCACTTTCACCAGAAGTAAGCGTATTTCTAAGCAATGAACCAAAACCAACCAAATATTGATTTGCTTTTTCTATTTGATTATCGTTAAGCAAGCCTTGGATAGAACCTAAAGCATTGAATACAAAATGTGGGTTAAGTTGCGCGTACAACATTTTGATTTTTGATTTTTGTTCCAATCGCTTTCTTTCATCTATTTTCCTCTTCCAAAAAATGTAAATGAGAGAAAAAATCAAGAGAGAAGATATTCCAATAACAATCTTAAACCACAATGTTTGATACCAATCGGGCTCAGTAGAATAATAGTAAACAGCAACATTTTTCAGATCATTTTTATAACGAACTTCTAACTTATAATGAGTTCCTGATTCATTTAGATTTAGGAAAATGATACCATTCGATTTTATCCATTCACCAGTTTTAGAATTTATGCTGGTACGATATTCAAAGCTATCATAAGTCCGTTTTTTTCCATTAGGTTTTCTAAAAACCAAACAATACTTTTCGTTTTTAAAATGTCTGTTTGAATTTCCTATAATTTTTGAACCATAATCTTCAGGCCAATCATTTTGAAAATTTGATTTATCTAATTTAACTAATAAAGCATATTTATATAATTTATCAATAGTTTCTTGAATAAAATTTTCAAACCTTTTCGGTTTTTTAAAATCTTCCCACATTGAGGCAATAACAAAAGGTTTTCTAGCGCTTTCTTTCTTTTCAAAATTTAATTTTAAAAAATTACCCTGACCTTTTTTTCTAAATAAAATTACCAGTTTATCACCGTTGACTAATGAATCTGAATAAGGAATATAGCCCCTTTCAAAATATTTTTTCGAATAATAAACATTACTTTCACTATACCTTTTTGTTTGTGTTACTAAAGTCCAATTTTGTACGATTTTATTATTTTTAAAAACCTGAATTTCCAGATTTTCAATCTTATATAAATCTTTATTTACTTTGAGGTTGTCAGTATATATATATCCACATATAAATAAATTATTGAACTCTTTTGGATCATTTATTTTAAGATTAATTTTTTCTCCTAATACCGTAAAATAAAATTCTCTATGTGATAAATTAGTAAAAGATGTTAAATTATTATAAATCCCTCTACCTTCATTAGGTAAAATATATTTATTAAGGATAAAATTGTTTTCAAATCGAACAGTTGTTTTGTTTAAAACAAAATAAAGATTATTTGCAGGTTTCTCAATTATCTCTTTTGATTGAGCAAAACTCAGCAAAGAAGCAAACATCAATAAGTAAACTATTTTTTTCATGATTAGATTTTTAAGTTACTATTACATTTTTTATAAAGTAAATGTAAATGCACTATTACAAAGAAATCTGTACTTCTTGAATTGGGTAAAATCCGTCTTGAATCAAACAAAAAACAATAAATTAGAGCTTTTTAATCATCACAAAATCTTCCATTAAATAACCGTGTTCCAATTCGATGTCAATTTCGGATGCAATCTCAAAACCCATTTTTTGATAAAAGAATAACGCTTTATTGAATCGGTTAACATTCAGTACCAACTCCGTTGAATCGTTTTCTTTGGCAACATTTTCGACGTAATCAATCAGCTTTTTACCAATTCCTTTGCCTTGGGTTTGTGGTAAAACATAAATTTTATGGATTTTGGTTTGATTATTTTGGTCATAATGATGCTCATAGGAAGCAAATCCCAATATTTCCTCTCTTTCTTTGGCTAACACAAAATGATGTCCCTTATTTACAACACTGTCATTTAGGGCTTCATCATTATAAAAAGCTCCCAACATATAGTCTAATTGCGCTTTCGAAAGGATTTCTCCATAGGCAATAGGCCAAGTTTCATGTGCAATATCTCGAATTGTTGGATAATTTTTTGCTGTAGCAGAAATTATTTTGATCATTTTGAAATAGAATATTAGAGAAAAGAAAATAGAGTATAGCGACTACTTTAAACTAAAAAATCACTGAGTGCTTAAAACTGAACACTGAATACAAAAAACTACCCGTGTATAGTCTCATTTTTTCCGTAATTGGTTATAATGGATTCTTCAAATGCAAGCCATTCTCTCCAGCGTTTTTCTACATCTATTCCAACTCCGTATTTTCGGGCGTAAGTGATAAAAGTAGTATAATGTCCCGCCTCGCTTTCCATTAACTCTCTGTAAAAAATAGCCAATTCTTCGTCCTTAATATTTTCTGAAAGCACTTTGAAACGCTCACAACTTCTGGCTTCAATCATCGCCGAAAACAACAAACGCTCCACCAATCCCGAAACACGACTACCGTCACTACTCCTTTTCATGTACAAATACAATTCATTTACGTACTCGTCTTTGCGTTCGCGACCTAATTTCAATCCGCGTTGGATGATGATATTGTGTACTTGCTCAAAATGGTCTATTTCTTCTTTGGCCAAAGCCAATAAATCTTTTACCAAATCTTGATGCTCTGGATTATTGGCTATAATGGTAATTGCATTGGTTGCCGCTTTTTGCTCACACCAGGCATGATCAGTAAGAATCTCCTCGATGTTTTTCTCGACAATATTCACCCATCTGGGATCTGTTGGTAATTGTAATCGTAGTACACCCATTTTTTTTATTTAAATGTTTAAATTGTTTAAGGTTTAAGTTGTTACAAATAAAAAAAGTTTAAAGTTTTGGAATGCCTTAGCAAACACTAAACTTTAAACTTTTAAACTTTAAACTTTTAAACTAAAATTTAGAACACAAAGATTGCTCTTTCGCTCATCATTTCGTTTACTTCGCTGGCTACTTCTTCGATAACATCTTCGTTAGTGTGATCTACCAAAACTCTGTCGATCATATCAACGATAGTTTCCATATCTTCTTCAACAAGGCCACGAGTAGTAACTGCAGCAGTTCCCACACGAATACCCGAAGTAACAAATGGTGATTTATCATCAAATGGAACCATATTTTTATTTACAGTGATTTCTGCTTTTACCAATGCATTTTCGGCTTCTTTTCCAGAAATTCCTTTGTTTCTAAGGTCAATCAACATCATGTGGTTGTCTGTTCCTCCAGAAATAATATTGTATCCTCTTTTTACAAAAGCATCAGCCATAGCTTTTGCATTTTTTTGCAATTGCATAGCATACGTAAAGAATTCGTCTTGTAATGCTTCACCAAAAGCTACTGCTTTGGCAGCGATAATATGCATTAAAGGTCCTCCTTGATTTCCAGGGAAAACTGCCAAATCCAGTAAATTAGACATCATTCTGATTTCTCCTTTTGGAGTAGTCAATCCCATTGGATTTGGGAAATCTTTACCCATCATAATCAAACCTCCACGTGGCCCACGCAATGTTTTGTGAGTTGTTGTAGTAACGATATGACAATGTGGAATTGGGTCATTCAATAATCCTTTGGCAATTAGTCCAGCAGGGTGGGAAATATCAGCCATCAAAATAGCTCCTACGCTGTCAGCAATTACTCTGAAACGCTCAAAATCCATATCACGTGAATAAGCCGAAGCTCCTGCGATGATTAATTTTGGTTGCTCGTTAGTTGCAATTTCTTGAATTTTATCATAATCCAAACGTCCTGTTTCTTTATCTACTCCGTAAAAAACAGGGTTATATAAACGTCCCGAAAAGTTTACCGGTGAACCGTGAGTCAAGTGTCCTCCGTGAGATAAATCGAAACCTAAAATTTTGTCTCCTGGCTTCAAACAAGCGTGAAATACAGAAGCATTTGCTTGTGAACCTGAGTGAGGTTGTACGTTTGCGTATTCGGCACCAAATAATTCTTTGGCTCTATCAATAGCGATTTGCTCAACTACATCTACTACTTCGCATCCTCCGTAGTATCTTTTACCTGGATATCCCTCGGCATATTTATTAGTTAAAACTGATCCGGCAGCTTCCATTACTTCATCACTTACAAAGTTTTCAGAAGCAATAAGTTCTAATCCGTGTATTTGTCTGTCTTGTTCTTCAAGAATTAGGTCAAAAATTTGTTCGTCGCGTTGCATTTTACTGATTTTCGTTAATTTCCCGCAAAAATACAAAAAAACGTTTGTTAAACTGTTAGATTATAATATATTTGACAAGTAATTTTCAACAAACAATTAACATCATCATGCCGATAACAGCTAACGACACTAGTAGAAGATCATGGTTAGAAGTCTTGCCAGACAGTGATTTTCCTATCCAAAATATTCCTTTTGGGGTTTTTCTTACCAAAGAAAATATCGTCACGGTAGGCTCAAGAATTGGTGATTTTGCAATCGATTTGGGTGCTTTACAACAATTGAATTACTTTGAAGGGATTGAATTGACAGACGATATGTTCATGCAGGATACCCTCAATGATTTTATATCAGACGGTCAAAAAACATGGAGATTGGTGAGAAACAGAATTGCTGAAATTTTTGACGCAACAAACCCTGAATTAAGAGACAACCCCAAACACAGAAGTATAGTAATTTTCAGAATGGAAGATGTTGAAATGCAACTTCCTGTATTAATTGGTGATTATACCGATTTTTATTCTAGTAAGGAACACGCCACTAATGTTGGGAAAATGTTCCGTGATCCGGAAAACGCTTTATTGCCAAACTGGCTCCACATCCCGATAGGATACCACGGTAGAAGTTCGTCTATTATTCCATCCGGAATTCCGGTACACAGACCAATGGGACAAATCCTGCCACATGGGGAAACTACACCAGTTTTTGGCCCATCTCGTTCAGTTGATTTCGAATTGGAAACGGCTTTTATCACAACGGATTGCAATATTATGGGAGAAACTGTCCCCATCAGTGAAGTCGAAGATTTTATTTTCGGAATGGTTTTATTGAATGATTGGAGTGCCCGAGATATCCAAAAATGGGAATATGTTCCGCTTGGACCTTTCTTATCCAAGAATTTTGCCACTTCAATTTCGCCATGGATTATCACGATGGATGCATTGGAACCTTTCAGAACCAAAGGACCTAAACAGGAACCAACTCCTTTCCCTTATTTACAACAAAAAGGGAAACACTCATTTGACATCAATCTCGAAGTATCCATAGTTCCAGAAAATGCAAAACCCACCGTTGTTTCCAAAACCAATTTTAAATATATATATTGGACAATGAACCAACAATTGGCACATCACACATCAAACGGATGTCGTGTAAATTCTGGTGATATGATGGGATCAGGAACTATTTCCGGTCCTACACCAGACAGTTACGGATCGATGCTTGAACTGACATGGGGAGGAAAAAACCCTATCCAGCTAAATGATGGTTCCCAACGCAAATTTATCAACGATGGAGACACGGTAATTATCAATGGATACAGTCAAAACGGACAGGTTCGTATTGGTTTTGGAGAATGCTCCAGTAAATTATTACCCCCTTTTGTAAGACAATAAACAGACAAATTATATAAAAACCGGCAAGAAATTTGTCGGTTTTTTTTTGAAATATTTTAAACAAAAAACAACAAAGCATAGTAAGTTTGCAAAACAAACCATCACAATTCATTGCCCCTATTATAATGAAAAAAATTACTTTACTGATTACCTTTATCACACTGCTAACTTCTTGTGGTGTAAAACAAACCAAAAACAATCTATCATCGGGAAATTACGATGCTGCCATAGATATCGCACTTTCCAATTTACGCTCCAACAAAGACAAAAAAGGAAAACAGGATTATATTTATTTATTGGAAGAAGCTTTCGCCAAAGCCAAAGAACGCGACCTGAACACAATTAATTTCTTAACCAAAGAAAACAACCCAGCCAATTTTGAAAAAATATACAATACGTATATGGCACTGAATGATCGTCAGGAAAAAATAAAACCATTGCTTCCGCTGAAATTAATCAACGAAGGGAGAAATGCAATTTTCCCATTTGATAATTATAACGACGGAATCATAAGCAGCAAAAATGATTTATCCAATTATTTGTACACCAATTCAAAAACATTGATGCTCACCAAAAACAAAATGAATTACCGCAAGGTTTATGATGATTTGGCTTATTTGGATAGAATAAATCCCAATTATAAAGACGTTGCCAAAATCATGTCTGAAGCTCAGTTTAAAGGAACCGATTTTGTAATCGTAAATACCCAAAACGAAACCAATATGATTATTCCGGCACAGCTTCAGAATGATTTATTGGATTTTAAAAGCTATAAATTGAATGATAAATGGACCGTTTACCACAGCGTTAAGCAAAAAGACATAAGCTATGATTATGGAATGTTCATCAACTTTAAGTCAATTTTTATTTCACCAGAACAAATAAAAGAAAGAGAATTCATAAAGGAACGTCAAGTTGTTGACGGTCAAAAAAAACAAATTGATGCCAACGGAAAAGTGGTTGTCGACAGACAAGGAAACCCAATTATGGTTGACAATATGGTTAATGCCACAGTAAAGATTTATGAAGTTCGCCAATTCAAATCATGCCAAATCACTGCCAAAATAGATTATATCAACAACAAAAACAACCAACAATTGGAATCCTTTCCTGTAACAAGCGAGTTTGTTTTTGAGAATATCTATTCCACATTCAAAGGGGATCGTCGTGCGGCTGATAATAATTATTATGGCTATTTTGATAAAAAAGTGGTTCCTTTCCCCACTAGCGAACAAATGGTGTATGATACAGGCGAAGATTTAAAAGCCAAAATCAATTCAATTATTACAAAGAATCAATTTACAAAATAAAGCGCATATAAATACAAAAAAGCAACCCATTCAGAGTTGCTTTTTTTGCTGATATATTATTTTTAAACCTAAAATATAACGCCACAATGCTCAGCATACATTGTGAAAATCTTTGTGTTTTTGCCTCAACAAAAAACACTTTATGTTTTTGTAATTATAAAACCAACAAAGGAGCAATTATACCAAAACTCACTTGCCCTGTTGTCCCATCCACTGCGCCAAAAGTATTTTGTGCATAAGACGAATAGTTATTTTTCTTAGCAATGTAACCTGCGTAAAACTTCAAATTAAAATCTTTAAATGGCAAATATTCAACTGTTGGAATTATACCGTAAGATTTCAATAAATTGTTTTCTTTGTTTGGATCAGGATTCCCATTCCAAGATGCGTTACTATTCATCACCGTAAGCAGGAGATTTAACCTTGGACGAATCTGATATTCAGCTCTAACCCAATTTTCCATATAACTCACATCTTCCGCCGCATATACATATTTACTTTTGATTATATTGGTAACTACAGATTTGCGATCCAAACCTTCATTACTATATTGAAAATCATAAAACAGTGTCAATTTACCTGCTTTAAATTTATTTCCCAAAGACACATAATTTCCTTTAGCATTTTTAGCATCATTAAAAAAACTGTAACTATATGTTGTTTCCAATTTATTGTCAAACAAATGACCTTTCCAATTTCCTACAGCAGCAAGTGGCATTTCGGATATTTCAATTCCAGGAGGCAAATTTGTAGCGTATTGTTCTTGGAAAGTTTTGGTTCTTGAATTCAATAATTGGAAATTAAAAATATTTTTATGATCCTCTAATGCAAACGAAAAAGCCGCTCCGACCAAAAAATTATCCGCCGTATTGTTAATAGTATTGTATGATAAAATCTCTATTGGATTTGTCAAAAGCTCATAACCTCCCCAATCACCAATCATTTTTCCAAAACTAAATTTTGCCTGCGGCGTTACATCAAACACCAAATAAGCCATATCAACGGCACGATTAATATTATCTACAGTTCCGTTATCGGCAATTTTGGTATACCTGTTTCTAAATCTAAAGAAAACTTTGTCGTGAATTTTCCCTTTCACTTCCAATCGTAATTGGTTCATGGAGAAAGCAGAATTTGTATGATCTCCATTAACAAAATAATTATCGAAAGCCATTCGGGTATTAAAAATAATATCTACATCTTTTAACAACGTTAACTTAGGAGTAGGAATCAATGGCTGCTGTCCGGCATTTTCTTCAAGCGTTTTTATTTGCCCAAAAGATAAAATTGGCAATAAAAATATCCAATAAATAATATATTTTTTCATTAAAAAAGTATCTACTATTTGTACCTATTTTATTTTTTCAAAAGTTACTTTTCCAGTTTCAATATCATAAACTGCTCCAATAATAGTAATTTTCTTTTGCTCATAATTTTCTTTTAAAATTGGTTCAGCATTTTTTAGAAAATTAACACCATGCAAAACATTAGCATTCACAGCATTGTCCATTGACAATTTATTGGCTTTAACAAGGTCGTTTTCTTCTTTTTCGTTACCAATGTATTCAACTATTTTTTTGATATGATCCTCTTGATCGTAATTTCCCTTTGTATCGACAAATGCTTTTACGGCACCACAACTTTTATGTCCCATGACAACAATCAATTTGCAGTCCAAATGTTCAACAGCATACTCAATGCTTCCCAATTCATAATCGCCCATTACGTTTCCGGCGGTTCTAATAGAGAAAATATCCCCAAGGCCTTGATCAAACACTAATTCTGCCGGAACTCTTGAGTCCGAACAGCTCACAACAACGGCAAATGGATGCTGTCCTCCTTTAAGTTCTCTTAATCTTTTTAGGGTTTCATCGGGGTGCACCGGTTTTCCCGAAGCAAATCTTTTATTTCCCTCCTGCAGTTTTTGAAGTGAAGACAAATTGTCGTTTTGGGCACTTGCCCCATAATTATAAACAGACAAAATGCTTATAAAAAGCAAAAAAAGTAGTCCTTTTTTTTTCATGATATTTCCTTTATTACGACAAAAATTAGTTGTATTAAACGTTATCACACAAACTCATTCTTGCTATTAAAGTTACAAAATTAGACTCATGAAATCTCGCAAATAGTGACATTTATCATATTTATAGAATTATAGGAAATATTTTAGATTACTAGTGATGCGTTAATTTTTAAAAATATTTCATAATTACACTAATACCAACGTATTACATACGTTCTTTGATTTTTTGATTTGAATTGAAAGTTAGCTTTGCAATCTTATTGTTAAGCTATGAATTCAGGGAAATATGTTTTTGCACAAATTCTAAATTTTATTAATCGTTATGAATTTGAAAAGTCCGTTATAAAATACAATGGCGATTACAGAACTAGAGATTTTAATTGTTGGAATCAATTTTTACAATTGTTCTTTGGTCAATTAACCTCTAGGAATTCTTTAAGAGATATTTGTACCTGTTTAAAAGCTCATCGAAACAAACTGTACCACCTTGGAATTAAGCAATATGTAAATCAATCTACTTTATCAAGAGCTAATGAAAGAAGAGATTACAGAATATTTGAGGATTTTGGATTTTTCTTAATCAATCAAGTTAGGCCAAAATACTCAGATGAATCAATTCTGAACATTGATATCGATAACGAGGTATTTGCATTAGATTCTACAACTATATCTCTAAGTTTAAAATTGTTTAGTTGGGCTCCTGGAAAATACTCTAGAGGGGCAATTAAAGTCCATACATTACTAGATTTAAGAGGTAGTATTCCGGCTTTTATACTCATCACTGACGGTAAATACCATGACAGTAACACGCTAGATGTTCTTATTCCAAATCCTGATGCTATTTACATAATGGACAAGGCTTATGTTGACTTTAAAGCTTTATATAGATTTCACGTAAGTGATGCATTTTTTATATCAAGATCAAAAACATCAATGAATTATTCCATTGTTGAGATAAACTATAATATTGACCAGAGTACAGGATTGAGAGGAGATAAAACTATAACACTTAATGGATACAAATCCAAAAAACTCTATCCAGAATCATTGAGACTAGTAGAATTTTATGACTTTGAAAGCGAAATAGAATTGTCTTTTTTAACCAATAATTTTGAATTAACAGCTCTAGAAATAGCGAATTTATATCGCAATAGATGGCAAATTGAGGTGTTTTTCAAGTGGATAAAACAAAATTTGACTATTAAAACTTTATGGGGACATTCCGAAAACGCAGTAAATATTCACATATGGATAGCAATTTCTACATATTTAATAATTGCAAAAATTAAAAAGGATTTAAAAAGTGATTTATCGATATATGAAATAATACAAATCCTGGGGATATCAGTATTTGACAAAACCCCATTAAGTGAGCTTCTAACAGATATTCAATCAAATCAAAATGTCAATGAACAGATAAACTTATTTAACAGTTAAATATTAACGCATCAGTACTAATTTTAGATTATCAAACGATATAGTTGATAACTAGACAAGAAATCAACTCGTATAGAAATAGTAATTATTCAATCACACCATTTACAAATTAATTATTTTATTACAATGGATTAGTACAAATCCGGCGTCAAAGTGATTTTAAACAGCTCTTTTTCGTAAATATCTTTGTAGTTATAAATCACCGTTGCATTATTATCTCGAAAGGCTTCAAGACTCGGATTCGTTTTAGAACTAGACAATATCTCTTTTTCTATGGATTTCTTCAAAGCCAAAACATCAATATTTTCTTTTTGGACACGCACCAATAAGAAGTCATATTGCACTGTATTATGTGGCAATGTAACAACGCTTTCCATCCTGATATCGTTACTAATCATCACCGGACAAGCCTTATTGTAATTATCAACCATACCGGCAAGTTCATCTCCAACTGGCTTATAATTGGAATAATAATATTGTGCCCCAAAAGCCAAAGCAATAACAACAACGATTTTGATTATTTTAGGAATATGCTGCTTTTTATTTATTTGTTTTCCTTCCATAATTATTTGTGATCAAAGCTTAAAACTTCTTTAAGAATCCATTCTTTATTTTCAAGCAAATAAACATGAGTGAATTTTGCTGTTCCTGTATAATTGTCTCCTTTGTTGGGTTCTCGGATATAGAAATCATGTATCCCGTTTTGTACAACTCCGTAGAGAACACCATTATCATATAACGGAAAAACTTCCAAAGACTCTTTACGAACTTTTCGGATTGGTTTTTTATTTGGGTCCGAACAAAGATTATTTTTGGTGTTTTCCAAAAATTTCTGCTTGTCCTGAATGCCGCCTCGGTCATGATAAAACACAAGATCTTTGTGTATCATCTTTTCCATATAAACGTAGTCGCACTGATTAAAACATCGATCAAAAAAAATACTGTCGTGTTTTTGCAAAGCCAAAAACAATTCGGAGTTTTTGGGTACTTGCGCAAACGCAAAATTGAAGGATACGAAAAGTAAAATCAGTATTTTTTTCATGCTTTGATTTTTTGTTATATTCAGAAAACAATTATCGTTGGCATTTGACACTAAGATAAGTCATATTTTATTCACAAGTGCTAGTGCGAGCGTCACGCTCGTGAACACAATCTGGATCCACTTTTCTTTATAAATATTTCAATTTTACTAATGTTTACTTTGTGGGCACAAGCGGGACGCTCGCGCTAGCAGAGGCAATGTTATTAAGTTAAGGAATACTGCTTTATTTACACTCAGATTTCGCAGATTTCCGCAAAAAAAAGTAAAAAAATCTGTCGAATCTGCATGATCTATTTTTATCCCCCTCAACTTAATGACATTGCGCTCGCGCTAGTAGAAACAAAATTATGTAAAAACCTAATGTCTTTATTACACATTATTCTCTACCTCAAATATAAACAATAACTTATACAAAAAACGGAACCTCTTTATTCTACTCAATATTCTAGTAAGCTGCGTGAGGGCAATGTCATTAAGTTAAGGATAAAACCATCGTTTTGTCATTCCGAGGCACGAGGAATCTCACTAGTGACTCACGTTATGTGTTTTCTCCTTCGTCGAAATGACATAAAAAACGCTTAACTTAATGACATTGTGCGTGAGGGATAGTAGCAAGCTACCAAAGTAGCGCGAATAGCCCGACAGCGTTGAGGAAAGGGGCTGTATAAGCGGTTTGCTGAGTAAGCCCCTTTTCTCGACGGTGGCATGCCCAAATAATTTCAAAAATGCTTCCTCTAATTCCTTCTAACAAAAAGAAAAAATACCTCTAAAAAACAGCCTTTTACAACAAGAAAATTTTTTTTATTACAAAAATCGCTATATTTGTTAAAAAATTGATTTTTATAGTTTTTTTAATATCTGATTTCAAAAAAAAACTGTAATTTTGCGCCAATGAAAAAAATAGAAACATATAACACAGTTATCTCTCGGATAATGACACTTAGGACTTCTCCCGAAGTACGGATGCTATAGTTTAGCCTCCGTTGTGTAATCGTATTATATTATTCATTTCTAATTTTTTATCGTTTTGAAATTATTTCCATTCTTATTTGGATTAATACATCCTAAAAAATTTACCAAACAAATATCATCTGCTTGTAGTTCAATTATTTGGATTGTTCTTTCTTGTATTTGCCCTATATTTGGCATTGCAAAAACGAAGCAAACCAAACTCAATTACGGCACATTTTTTTAATCTATAAATATGACTCTTGAAATGAACATTTCTATTGTAGTAACTCAGGAAGAACACTATAAGTATGCACAGGAAATATGCGATACAATAGAATCGTCTGCCCTACTGAGAGGTACTGGAATTGCTAAAAGAACTCCGGAATACATCATTAAAAAGATGGAAAAGGGAGATGCCGTTATTGCGCTCAACAACGGAATTTTTGCCGGTTTTTGTTATATCGAAAGTTGGCAGCACGGTCAATTTGTGGCACACTCCGGTTTAATCGTTCATCCGGATTACAGAAATTTAGGATTGGCAAAAAAAATTAAATCTTTCGTTTTTGATTATTCATTAGAAAAATACCCGAACGCGAAAGTTTTCGGAATTACTACGGGTCTTGCCGTAATGAAAATCAATTCGGAATTGGGATACAAACCGGTTCCTTTCTCTGAATTGACAAATGATCCAAGTTTTTGGAAAGGCTGTCAAACCTGTACCAATTACGAAATCCTAAAAAGCAAAGATTACAAAATGTGTTTGTGTACCGGTATGCTTTATGATCCAGCCGAAAAACCAAAGGATCCGCCAAAACACCCTTTCAATGTAAGGATTTGGAACCGTTTGAAAGAAATTAAGCAAGCTCTTTTCTTAAAAACAAAAAAATAATAAAATCAAATATAAACTGCTAAAAGCTAGTCGTTTTAAAACCAATAGCCTTAGCCCGTAATAGTTCAAATAAAAATGAAAAAAGTAGTATTAGCATATAGTGGAGGTTTAGACACATCATATTGTCTTAAATATTTAAAAAACGAAAAAGGTTTTGAAGTTCACACCGTATTAATCAACACAGGTGGATTTGACGATGCCGAATTGAAAGCTATCGAAGACAGAGCTTATGAACTTGGAAGCGCAAAACATGCGAACCTTACCATTTTGGACAAATATTATGACAAAGCCATCAAATACTTGATTTACGGAAATGTGTTGAAAAATAATACGTATCCTTTATCTGTAAGTGCTGAACGTGTTTTCCAAGCCATCGAAGCTATTAAATATGCTAAATCGGTTGGTGCTACTGCTATCGCTCACGGAAGTACCGGTGCAGGAAACGACCAAATTCGTTTTGACTTGATTTTCCAAACCATCGCTCCCGAAATCGAAATCATCACCCCTATCCGTGACTTGAAACTTTCAAGACAAGAAGAAGTTGATTATTTGGCCAAAAACGGAGTGCATTATTCTTGGGAAAAAGCGCAGTACTCTATCAACAAGGGACTTTGGGGAACTTCTGTTGGAGGAAAAGAAACTCTAACTTCTGGAAAACCATTGCCAAGTGAGGCTTATCCATCCCAGTTGCAAAAAACAGGCGAAGAGAAAGTAACATTGGAATTCAAAAAAGGGGAATTGGTTGCCGTAAATGGAGTTGCCGACAAGCCTTCAAACAACATCGTAACGCTTGAAAAATTAGCTAACGCTTATGCAATCGGTAGAGATATTCATGTCGGTGACACGATTATCGGAATCAAAGGAAGAGTTGGTTTTGAAGCCGCCGCTCCGCTAATTATCATCAAAGCACACCATTTACTGGAGAAACACACTCTTGGAAAATGGCAACAATACTGGAAAGAGCAACTAGGAAACTGGTACGGAATGCTTTTCCACGAAGGTCAGTTTTTGGACCCGGTAATGCGTAACATCGAAACGTTCCTTGAAGACACTCAAAAAACCGTGAACGGAACGGTAACTGTTTCTCTGAAACCGTACCACTTCTCACTAGACGGAATTGAGTCTCCGAATGATTTGATGAACACCGGTTTTGGTCAATACGGAGAAATGAACAACGCCTGGACATCAGACGATGCCAAAGGATTCATCAAAATTTTAGGGAATGCCCAAAACATTTTCTCTTCTGTAAATAAAGAAACTTACGAGTAATACATCAAAATAAAAAAGCTTTCAAAAAAAGCTTTTTTATCATTTTTAAACCATTAAGACATTAAGTTTCATTAAGCTTAATTTACCTTAATATCTTAATGGTAAAATTAAAATGTTTTAAAAATAAAAATTATGATTAATGTTGGAATAATAGGTGGTTCAGGTTATACGGCGGGAGAGCTCATCAGAATTTTGATGAATCATCCCAACGCAAAACTCGATTTTGTGTACAGCACCACCAATGCCGGAAAACAACTTCATATAGCGCACCAAGACTTGTTGGGCGAAATTGATTTTACTTTTACCGATAAAGTAAATCCTGAAGTAAACGTCGTTTTCTTGTGTTTGGGACATGGAAAATCAAAATCGTTTTTGACTGAACACCAATTTGCAAGCCATACCAAAATCATTGATTTAGGAAATGATTTCAGATTGCATAAAGATGAAGTTTTTGACGGTAAAAAATTCATTTACGGCTTACCTGAATTGAACAAAACTGAAATCAAAAAAGCGCAATTCATCGCAAATCCAGGGTGTTTTGCAACAGCTATTCAATTGGCTTTATTGCCTTTGGCGGAAGCCAAATTACTGAATGACGACGTACATATCAACGCTACAACCGGAAGCACCGGAGCTGGAGTAAGCCTTTCGGAAACCTCACATTTCAGTTGGAGAAATAATAATTTTTCACATTATAAAGCTTTTGAACACCAACATTTGGGCGAAATATCGGAAAGCTTACATCAATTACAATCTGATTTCAAAAACGAATTGCTTTTCATTCCGAACAGAGGAGATTTCCCAAGAGGAATTTTTGCGACTTTGTACACAAAATCAGAAGATAGTTGGGAAGAATTGGTTGCCAAATACGAAGCATTTTATAAAAACCAACCATTTGTAACCGTTACCACGACCAATATCAATATGAAACAAGTGGTGCAAACCAACAAATGTATTATTAGTTTAATGAAAAAAGGAAACCGGATTTTGATTACTTCGGTGATCGATAATTTAGTCAAAGGCGCCTCTGGTCAAGCCATTCAAAACATGAATTTGATGTTTGGTCTTGAAGAAACCACAGGATTGCATTTGAAACCAAGCGGATTCTAGAAAAAAATTGTTTCAGGTTTAAAGTTTCAAGTTACCCACCGAACTTAAAACCTGAAACATTAAACTTTAAACAAAAAATTAAAATGAACTTATTCGACGTTTACCCATTATATCCTATTACGCCTGTAAAAGCTGTAGATTGCACTATTTACGATGATAAAGGAACAGAATATTTAGATTTATACTCTGGTCACGGAGTAATTTCAATCGGACACACACAGCCTGATTATGTGACGAAAGTAAAAGAGCAATTGGATAATTTGAGTTTTTATTCAAATGCTATTCAAAATCCATTGCAAGTGGAATTGGCTGAAAAACTAGGAAAAGCTTCCGGTTTGACTGATTTCAGTTTGTTCTTATGCAGTTCTGGTGCCGAAGCTAACGAAAATGCTTTGAAACTAGCTTCTTTCCACAACGGAAAATCAAGAGTGATTGCTTTTGACAACTCATTCCACGGAAGAACTTCGGCTGCTGTTGCGGTTACCGACAACAAAAAAATTGTTGCTCCGTTAAACGCGCAACAAGTCGTTACATTCCTGCCTTTGAACCAAATTGACTTGGTCATAGCCGAATTGCAAAAAGGCGATGTTTGCGCCATAATCATCGAACCTATTCAAGGTGTCGGTGGTTTGGACCAAGGAACAACCGAATTCTTTCAGGCTTTAGAAAAAGCCTGTAAAGAGCACGAGGTGGTTTTGATTTTAGACGAAGTACAATCAGGTTACGGAAGAAGCGGAAAATTTTTCGCTTTTCAACACCACGGAATCCATCCAGATATTGTAACTACAGCCAAAGGAATGGGGAATGGTTTCCCGATTGGCGGTGTTTTAATTTCTCCTAAATTCCAAGCGAGTTACGGATTATTGGGAACTACTTTTGGCGGAAGCCATTTGGCTTGTGCTGCCGGAATTGCAGTTCTAGACGTTATGGAAAACCAAAATTTAATTGCAAACACCAATACGGTATCCGAATACTTTTTTGAAGCCATCAAAGCAATTCCTGAAATCAAACAGGTAAAAGGAAAAGGATTGATGCTGGGCGTTGAATTTGATTTTGACGTGAGCGCTTTGAGAAAGAAAATGATTATTGAAAAACATATTTTCACCGGTGGAGCCAACAATAAAAACTTGTTGAGAATTCTTCCACCATTGACGATTACTACTGAGGCTATTGATGCTTTTATCATTGCTTTACAGGAATCGTTAGCTGAGTTGAAGTCATAAACCTGCCAAAAAATTAAATAATGAAAAACGATTATTTTATTTTATCAAATTCGGCTATTTTACTGAAAGAATATAAAAATGCTACAACTGACATTGATTTTTTAGACGCTTTTAATCAGTTAAAAGAGTCTGAAATGACTACAGAAACATTTAATTTTTATACTTCAGTAGCCTCTATTGCTTCGGCAAAAATTGAAGGCGAAATATTAGAAATAGACAGTTATTTGAAACATAAAATGCTCGCTATTGATTATAATAAAGACTTGGTCGAAAAACCAAATGATTTATACCAAGCTTACCTTTTTGCGCAAGCTAATAGTTTAACAGCAACTAATTTTTGCAGAAGCCATTCCTTACTTTCAAAACATTTACTTGCCGAAAGCAAACAAGGAATTTGCAGAACTGCCAATATGGTTGTTATGGAACACAAAACATTTAGAATCCAATATGAAGCTGCACCAGGAAACCAAATAGCTGAACTATTCGATTTTTTTTGGATTGAAATTGAGGAATTAAAAAAAAGAGACCTAACTATTCAAGAGGTTTTTTTCTTTGCATCGATGATTCATCTAGTTTTTGTAAATATTCATCCATTTGAAGACGGAAATGGTAGAGCTGCAAGATTATTGGAAAAATGGTTTATTTCCGAAAAATTAGGAAACAAAGCTTGGTTTATACAAAGTGAATTAAATTATTACAATAGCGTGGATGCATACTATAAAAATTTAAACAAGCTGGGCATTTTTTACGAACAATTAGATTATACCAAAGCATTACCATTTTTACTAATGTTGCCAAAATCAATCCAATAGATTACTAAAAACAAAAAAAATGAACACATTATTATCCATAGAAAAAAGAAATGCTGTTTTAACCACAATGGTTACTCTTTTGGAACAAGAAAGAGAAGCTTTAAAAAGCATTAACCAACAGGATTTAGCCAATTATAATGGCGAAGATTTGGCTATGGAAAAGCGTTTGCTTGTGGATGATTCCAAAGTTGATGCAATGATTCTTTCGGTAAAGCAATTGGCTAGTCAGGAAGATCCCGTTGGACAGGTTCGTTATGAATTTACCCATGAAAACGGAATGAAAATCAGCAATAAAACAGCTGCTTTTGGAACTATTTTAATTATTTACGAATCCCGTCCGGACGTAACAGTCGAAGCGGGAGGAATTGCTTTTAAATCGGGAAATAAAATCCTTTTGAAAGGAGGAAAAGAATCTTTGCTTTCGAACCAAAAAATCGTAAGCCTTTGGCATCAAGCCCTTGAAAGCAATGGTGTTTCTACGGATTGGGTGGAATATCTAAATTATGACCGCGTTCAAACTCAAGCTTTCTTAGAAAAACCAACACAAAGAGTTGATTTAATCGTACCTCGTGGCGGTGAAAAATTAATTGAATTTACCAAAAAACACGCTACTTGTCCGGTTATTGTAAGCGGTCGTGGAAATAATTTTGTGTTCGTAAATGCCGATGCCGATTTGGAAAAAGCAACAGCTATTATCATCAACGGAAAAACATCGAACATATCAGTTTGCAATGCTTTAGATAAAGTTTTAATTGATGTGAATTTACCAAATTGGGAAGTATTTGCCAACGAATTGGTAACAAAATTAAAATCATACAACGTAACGGTTTTGGGAGATGACGCTGTCGCAAAAGCAACTGGCGTAAATAAAATTGAAAACGATGCTATTTGGTACGAAGAATTTTTGGACTATAAAATCGTTATTGGAGCAATAGATTCCAATCAGGAAGCGATTGCCAAAATCAATAAATATTGCGGAGGGCACTCGGCTTCTATTATTACCGAAGACAAAACGATTGCACAAGAATTCATGGAAAACATTGATGCTTCGTCGGTTTATCATAATGCTTCAACCCGATTCACCGATGGCGGTCAATTTGGCTTAGGCGGAGAATTGGCAATCAGTACTGACAAACTGCACCAACGCGGCCCAATTGGTTTACAACATTTGGTAACCAATAAATGGTACGTGTACGGTGAAGGGCAAATCAGATAGCAGATTTTAGATTGCAGATTTTAGATTTTAGAGAAAAACTCTTAGAATCTTAGCAACTCGGAAACTTAGAGACTTTAAAAAAATGGCTAAAAAAAGAATACTATTAAAGTTAGGCAGCAACACCTTGACCAAGGAAACCAATCATATTTCGAGAGGAAAGATTGAGGATATTGGGATGCAAATAGCTGCTTTGCAGGATGAATACGAATTTATCATTGTTAGCTCTGGAGCAATTGCAGCTGCCAAACAATTTGTAAAATTGGACAATCATGATAAAGACGTTTTCGTAAAGCAAGCGTTGGCATCAATTGGACAGCCTCATTTAATGCGGATTTACAACGAAAATTTTAAAGATTTAGGTTTAAATATTTCACAATGCTTGCTTTCTTATTCGGATTTTGAAAAGGAACAAACCAAAATAAATATTGTAAATACCATCAACGTTTTAGTCAAAAACAATTACATCCCGATTATCAACGAAAATGATACCGTCGCAACGGATGAAATTAAATTTGGAGACAACGATAAATTGGCAGCATTGACCGCTGTTTTATTAAATGTTGACATTCTGATTATTGCTACTAATACTAACGGTATTTACACAAAAGCAAGTATTCACGATGAATCACCCAAAACCATAAAACAGGTAACCGATTTATCGCTGTTGCAAAAGGAAATTGGTGATTCAAAATCATCTCACGGTACGGGTGGAATGCAATCTAAAATCGATTCGGCTGCCATTGCCAAAGCCGGAAACATCGAAACTTGGATTGTAAACGGACTTGAAGATAATTTTATGTTGAAAGCCCTAAATTCAGAGATTGAATTTACTAAGATTATGTAAAAATGTTTATTTGGTTAATCGTTAATTCGGTTAATCGATTAAACAAATTAACGAATAAACTAAAGAAAAAAAATCATGAACTATACTTCGATAAAAGAAATAGATTCGCTCCAAAAATGGGTGAAACAAGCCCTGAAAATCAAAAAAAATCCCCTTAAAAATAAAAAACTGGGAAAAAATAAAACCCTGGGAATGTTGTTTTTCAATTCGAGTTTGAGAACCCGTTTGAGTACACAAAAAGCGGCAATAAACTTAGGGATGAACGTAATGGTCATGAATTTTAATAGTGAAGGCTGGACGCTTGAATTCGAGGACGGAGCGATCATGAACCAAGGGGCTTCGGAACACATTAAAGAAGCCGCGGAAGTTGTTTCGCAATACTGTGATATTATCGCCATCAGAGCTTTTCCTGGATTGGTAGACAAAGAGAAAGACAATGCCGAAACGGTAATCAATGGCTTCTTGAAATACGCCACTGTGCCAATTCTAAACATGGAAAGCGCCACAGGACATCCATTGCAATCCCTTGCCGATGCTATCACCATGGAAGAATACAGACCAAAACACCGCCCAAAAGTGGTTTTGACATGGGCACCGCACCCGAGAGCATTGCCTCAGGCTGTTCCTAATTCTTTTGTCGAAATGATGCAAAAACAAGAAGATATGGATTTTGTAATTACACATCCAGAAGGCTACGAGTTGAACCCCGAAATTACAAAAGATTCAAAAATCGAATACGATCAAGACAAAGCTTTTGAAAACGCCGATTTTATTTATGCAAAAAACTGGAGTAACTATAAAGAATACGGAAAAATTACAAATTCCGACCCAAACTGGACTGTAACTGCCGATAAAATGAAACTGACAAACAATGCCAAATTCATGCACTGTTTACCGGTAAGACGTAACGTAATTGTAACTGACGAAGTTATCGACAGTGAAAATTCAATAGTAATTCAGCAAGCAAACAACAGAACATATTCTGCACAATTAGTATTGCAGAAAATATTAAAAAGTTTAGAGTAAAGAACATAGAAAATAGATTATTGATCAATAGATATTTGTGCAAACCAAAATCTAAAATCAGAAATCTAAAATCAGAAATCTAAAATCACAATGGCTCCATTATCTATCATAAAAATTGGCGGTAACATTATCGACAATCCAACAGAATTAAAACAGTTTCTTATTGATTTTTCAAAAATTGAAGGACACAAAGTTCTCGTTCACGGAGGCGGAAAATCGGCTACAAAAATGGCCCAAAGCATTGGATTAGTTCCTCAAATGATTGACGGACGTCGCATTACTGATGCCCCAATGCTTGATGTGGTAGTTATGATTTACGCAGGTGAAATTAACAAAAATGTAGTTGCTCAATTGCAAGCCAATGGAACTAATGCTGTTGGTTTTTCGGGTGCAGACGGTAATTTGATTTTGTCCACAAAAAGAAATCACCCTACAATAGATTACGGTTTTGTAGGCGATGTTCAAAAGGTAAATACTCCTTTGTTAGATACATTACTAAAAAGCGATATAACACCTGTTTTTTGTGCTATCACACATGATGGACAAGGACAATTGCTTAATACCAACGCCGATACAATTGCCAGCGAACTAGCCATCGCATTATCACAGATATTTGAAGTTACCTTAACCTATTGCTTCGAAAAACCTGGGGTTTTGTATGATGCGGACGACGACAGTTCGGTAATCGAACAAATAAATCATGAATTATACACCAAATTAAAAGCTGAAAAAGCTATACATTCGGGAATGATTCCTAAATTGGACAACTGTTTCAACAGTCTGTCCAAAGGTGTTCAGAAAATAAAAATCGGACACCACAGAATGTTGCAAAATCATGGAGTTATTCATACCAGCATTCAATTATAAAAATAAAAAAACTAACCAGTTTTAAAAGCCTGTCAAACCTCAGGAGAAAAACATGAAAAACATAGAAACCCTAACCCAAGAAGCTATATCGTTATTGAAATCGCTGATTAAAACTCCTTCCTATTCAAGTGAAGAAGAACTAACAGCTCTTTTAATCGAAAATTGGTTCCGACAAAATAACATCCCTTTTCAAAGAGAAAATAATAATATTTGGGCTTTCAATCAACATTTCGACAAAACCAAACCTACACTTTTACTCAATTCACACCATGATACCGTAAAGCCGAATCAAGGTTACACTAACAATCCATTTGAACCCAAAGTAGAAGACGGAAAATTATATGGTCTAGGAAGCAATGATGCCGGCGGGTGTTTGGTTTCGTTAATTGCCACATTTACTCATTTTTACACTGCAGAAAATCTATCTCACAACATTGTAGTTGTAGCTTCTGCCGAAGAAGAAAGCAGCGGTAAAAAAGGTCTTAACAGTGTTTTAAAACACTTACCAGAACTCGATTGTGCCATTGTGGGAGAACCAACATTAATGCAATTAGCCATTGCTGAAAAAGGACTTTTAGTTCTCGATGTGGTTGTAAAAGGAACCGCGAGCCATGCGGCGCATCAAAACCCCGATAATCCAATTTATAACGCAATGTCTGTAATTGATTGGTTCAAAACCTATCAATTCGAAAAAATATCAGAAGTTTTAGGTCCTGTAAAAATGACCGTAACCCAAGTTAATGCAGGAAAACAACACAATGTGGTTCCTGCCGAATGTCATTTAGTGGTCGATATCCGCGTGAATGATTGCTACAACAATACCGAAATTCTGGAAACAGTAAGAACAAATGTAAACGCCGAAGTTACCCCTCGTTCTATGCACTTAAACGCCTCCTCCATTCCCGTTTCACACGGTTTGGTGCAGGCCGGAATCGCCTTGGGAAGAACAACTTACGGTTCTCCCACTCTTTCCGATCAATCGGTTTTAAGTTGTCAATCATTAAAACTTGGGCCTGGAGAATCACTCCGGTCCCACTCGGCAGACGAATTTATTTATATCAACGAAATCGAAGAAGGAATCCAATTGTACATCAAAATACTGGATGATTTCTTAAGGAATTAAAATATTTTTTTGGAGCTAATCCCGCTATCCGCTACAATCTTTTTATTTTTAAAGAAAAAATAAAAAGGATTTCCGCTGCTATCGGGGCTAGGGCTTTCCAGAAACAAGAACATTTTAAAATAATAAGTTATTTATTTTAGCATTTTCAGACTTGAAATCAGTTATTTTCAAATCTAAAATCTAAAATCTAAAATCTAAATTAATATGAAACTTTGGGAAAAAGGAATACCAACCGACAAACAAATTGAACATTTTACGGTAGGAAATGACAGAGAACTTGATTTGGTTTTGGCCAAATACGATGCTTTAGGTTCAATTGCTCACGCAAAAATGTTGGGTCAAATTGGTCTTTTAACCAATTCTGAAACCGATTCTCTGGTTTTGGCACTGGAAGATATTATAACCGATATACAAAAAGGGAATTTCGAAATCGAAGACAGTTTTGAAGACGTTCACTCCAAAATCGAATATTTGCTAACGGTAAAACTTGGCGATGCCGGAAAAAAAATACACACCGCACGTTCTAGAAATGACCAAGTTTTAGTCGATGTGAATTTGTATTTAAAAGATGCTGTCAAAGAATTAAAAGAACAGGTAAAAACCCTTTTTGATTTAATGATGGAATCGGCAGAAAAACATCAAAACGTTTTATTGCCAGGTTATACACATTTGCAAATTGCCATGCCATCTTCTTTCGGAATGTGGTTTTCTGCTTATGCCGAAACCTTGATTGACGACATAACAATGTTGAATGCCGCATTGAAAATCGTAGATCAAAATCCATTGGGTTCTGCTGCTGGCTACGGAAGTTCTTTCCCAATCAACAGAACTTTTACAACAAAAGAATTGGGATTTGAAACCTTAAAATACAATTCGGTTGCGGCACAAATGAGCCGTGGAAAATCAGAGAAAACCGTTGCCTTTGCCATGAGTAGTGTTGCAGCAACATTGGCAAAATTCTCCATGGATGTATGCTTGTATATGAGTCAAAATTTTGATTTCATCGGCTTGCCATCGCATCTTACAACTGGTTCAAGCATTATGCCTCACAAGAAAAACCCAGATGTTTTTGAGTTGATTCGCGGAAAATGCAATAAAATTCAAGCTTTGCCTTATGAAATTACATTGATAACAAACAATCTACCAAGTGGTTACCACAGAGATTTTCAATTATTAAAAGAAGGCTTATTCCCTGCCATTCAAAACCTGAAGGCCTGTCTGGATATTGCCATTTTTTCTATTAAAGACATTACGGTGAAAGAAGGAATCCTAAACGATAAAAAATACGATTACTTATTTACTGTAGATACGTTAAATGAAATGGTAGTGGCTGGAATGCCTTTCAGAGATGCTTATAAAGCTGTGGCCGAGCAACTAGAATCGGGGAATTATCAATCTCCAAAAGAGACCAAACACACTCACGAGGGAAGTATCAACAATCTTTGTCTGGATGCAATAAAAGATAAAATGAAAAACGCTTATTGATATTCAAAGTCAGCTATAAAAAATGCCTCGTTTAAAAAATTAAACGAGGCATTTTTTCTTGAACTAAACACTACATACTTACCTTCAAAGCATTGTATTCATTCATCATATCCAAAGACCTATAAACATTTAAAAGTGACTTCATAACATCTTGATTTTTGGGTTCTATAACCAATGCCTTTTTTAAATAAGGAATAGCACTTTTTGCTAAATCATCTTTTTTAATTTTTAATTTATCATAAAGTTCCATTTCTTTTGGACTGGTGCCAAGAGCGGCCATTTGATCCATTAAATCCTTTTTGGATTGCATTTTAATGTATGACAAATTAATATAGCCATCAATATAATTGGGATCCATTTCCAAAACTTTAGTATAACAAATTTCAGATTTTGCCAAATCATTTTTTTCTAAATAAATGTAAGCCAGTGTTTTCTCGATTTCAAACTTTTTAGAGGGTGAAAACTGATCTCTTGGTTTTTCATGTAAACCTGCTGCAATACTGGCACTTCTAGCACCTACCGAAGTGAAACTTTCCTCTTGTTTCGTTTTTTTGTTCACAGCGTAATAAGTTATCCCTTTGCCAGAATAATTTACTTTTTTTAGTTCTTCATAATATTTAATGGCTGAATCATAATCTTTTGCCGCTAGTGCTGTAGAAGCAGCATTAAATAAGTTGATGGTATCTTTTTTGTCGTATTGATATGCCTTAAAACTTTTTTCTGCGCTTTCTTTAAATTTACTAGCTTTTAAATCTTCTACGGCTCCATCAACAAACTTCGATTTAATTCCTCTCAAGGCAACATTGGCCTGCAAAGTATATTTGTATTTACCTACTTCATTCTCTGCTTTAATAAGCTCCTGATAAGCCTCGGATGCGGAAGAAAGATTAGCATCGACATCAATTTTTTTTGAAGCTAAATCTTTAAAAACATTACCTTTCAAAAAATAGAAATCCGACTTTATATCGTCATTTGAATTATAAATCAGATATTCAATTTTTTTCAAAATTCCCAAAGCGTCATGTGGTTTTCCGCTTTCAAAGAGTGATTGGGCATCTTTTATTTGATCCTTTTGTGCATACGCACCAGCATTTATCAATAATACTATTGATAGCATTACAAATTTTCTGTTCATTTGGTTAGGTTATAGGTTATTATTTGGGGATTTTTTTTCACAAACAATCCAGAATCATTTTCAATTTTTCAAAATTTAGAAATCATCAAAACAATCAGCTTGTAAAAAAATAGGGGGAAATGCAATTTGAAAAGTATTTTTAAGAGTTATGATTTGGTTTACTCTAAAAATTATTTTTAAAACTTTTTTAAGACAAAGTAATTTTTGGCATACGCATATTTTAATATAAGGTTAAACATTTTCACTTTTAAAATTCGTTTATCGAAAATTATGAATTAAAATCTTAATGCAATCAACAAAAGTTAGATTAAGGCTGTTTTTCGGTTTATTACAACATTATCCAAATTCATAATTTTTTCTAAAAATAGAATTATTTTTTTACTGCACAAATTAGGATGTAAAAAAAAACATTAAAAAATTACAATTCAACAAATTAAATCACATGAATAATCCATCTTGTTACAATTACCATAAAAAAAACCTGCTCAAATTGAGCAGGTTCTTTATAACAGTTATTTTAACTGAACTACATTTTTGCTTTCAAAGCTTTATACTCTGAAGTCATTTCTAGTGCACTGTAAACATTCAACAATGTTTTTGCAACATCAACATTTTTAGGGTCCAATTCAACAGCTTTTTGCAAATATGGGATTGTACTTTTGAACAAATCCTCACGTTTCTTTTTCAAAACATCATAACGCTTCATGTCTGTAGCTGAAGTACCTAATTTATTCATTTCATCAATGATTACTTTCTCATCATCTAGCTTCATTGCAGCCAAATTGATATAGGCATTGATATACTTTGGATCCAATTCCATAACTTTTTTATAGAATTTCTCGGCCTCAGCGTAATTTTTAGCAGTAGCACTAACAACACCCAAATTGAAAATCAAATCAACATCGTTTGGATTTTTTTGCAAAGCTTCAGCAATTAACTTTTTGTAAGTCTCCATATCTTTTGATTCAAGATATAAATTAGCTTCAGTCAAGATTAATGAAGTATCATCTGGATTGGATTTTCTAGCATCGGCAACCGCTTTTTTAGCTAAATCAGCTTTACCTTGCTGTACATAAATCAACGCAATATTTTTATAAATCTCACCTCTTTTTGAAGGTATGTGTTCAAGTCTTGGTTTTTCGTGGGTTCCCATTTTCACCAAACGATCTCTTTCTGCAGCAGTAGCAAAAAAGTCTTCTTGATTCGTTACTTTGTTAACCGCATAATAGTAAGTTGTTTTCCCTGAATAGTTCAGTTTTTTCAACTCTTCATACAACTTAAGAGCATTATCATAATCCTTAGCATTCACATAAGTTGATGCTGCATAATAAAGATTGATTGTGTCTTTTTTCTCTAGCAAATAAGCTGAATATAATTTTTGGGCACCATCAATATTCTTGTCTTTTTTGGTATCTTCGATAGCAGCATTGATCAGCTTGTTTTTAATATCTGTTATAGACGTTGCAGCTTGAACTGAATATTTAGCTTTTCCAGAAACTTTTTCAACCTCTACTAATTGTTGATAAGCTTTTGCTGCAAGATCTAAGTTCTTGCCTTCCTCTACTTTTTTATTTGCTAAATCCAAATATGCATTTCCTTTTACAAATAAAAATTGTGCTTTCTCAGCATCCGGGGCACTCGCTGTCAAAGACTCTGCACCAGTTAAAATTGTAATAGCTTCAGCAGAATTCCCTGCTTTTAGCGCTTTCTCAGCCGCTTTTATTTCATTTTTTTGGGCTATGCCCGCAACTGATAAAAATAATGCTGAAACCATTATTACATATCTACTTTTCATAATTTTAATTTTATATTTAAATTTAACTCCAAAAATAACAAGAAAAACGTTCATTCTTCATGATTTTTATCATAAAGTGATGAACGTCTTTAAAATTATTTATTTCTATTTTTCATCATCAGAATCATCTTCTTCATTTTCGTCCGAATCATCATCTTCTGGCGCATCATCTTCATCTTCTTCATCTTCTTCTACGCTTCCATCATCTTCAAGAACTTCCATAACAGGTTTTACTCTTTCGATAACAGCATCTTCAATAACATTTCCTTCTTCATCGACTACAACTTCATCGACGTCATCTTTCATTACCTTAGTAACTGCAGCAATAGAATCGTTTCCTTTCAGGTTAATCAATTTAACACCTTGAGTGGCACGACCCATTACTCGTAAATCTTCGATTGCCATTCTGATAGTCAATCCTGATTTATTGATAATCATTAAATCATCGGCATCTGTTACGGCACTTATAGAAATCAACTTACCAGTTTTCTCAGTAATATTAAGGGTTTTTACTCCTTTACCACCACGGTTTGTAATTCTATAAACATCTTCGCCGTCTTCGTCAACCAATTTGGTACGCTTACCGTATCCATTCTCGGTTACAACTAAAATTTGCGAATCATTAATATCCTTTTTATCAACAGTTACCATACCGATAACTTCGTCAGTATCATCTTTCAAAGTAATTCCGCGAACACCAGAAGCAGTCCTTCCCATCGGACGCGTTTTTGTTTCTTCAAAACGAACCAATTTACCTGATTTAACTGCAAGGATGATTTGGCTTTCACCATTTGTCAATTGGGCTTCCAGTAACTCATCTCCTTCTTTGATTGTAATTGCCGCAACTCCATTAACTCTTGGTTTAGAATATTTCTCCAAAGAAGTTTTCTTAACCTGACCTTGTTTAGTTACCATTACAAGGTTGTGAGTAGTGATATAGTCTTTATCTTTTAAATCCTGAGTACAGATAAACGCTTTTACTTTATCGTCGCTTTCAATATTAACTAAATTTTGGATTGCTCTACCTTTAGCAGTTTTGCTTCCTTCCGGGATTTCATAGACACGCATCCAGAAACATTTCCCTTTTTGGGTAAAGAACATCATATATTGGTGATTTGTTGCCACATACATGTGTTCCAAGAAATCTTGATCTCTTGTTCCTGCACTTTTTTGACCAACTCCTCCTCTATTTTGTGTTTTATACTCAGAAAGGTTTGTACGTTTGATATAACCTGCGTGCGATATCGTGATAACCACATTTTCATCAGCAATCAAGTCTTCGATACTTACATCACCTCCAGAATATTCAATTTGAGATCGACGGGCATCGCCATATTTATCACGAATTTCTACTAATTCTTCTTTAATCAATTCTGTACGCAAGTTAACATCTGCCAATAATGATTTTAAGTGATCAATTAATTTCATCAATTCTTCATACTCAGCTCTTAACTTATCTTGCTCAAGACCAGTCAACTGACGCAAACGCATTTCAACAATCGCTCGAGCTTGAATATCGGACAGTTTAAATCTTTCGATTAATTTTTCCCTTGCTTCATCCGTATTTTTAGACCCTCTGATTAATGCAATTACTTCATCAATATTATCCGAAGCAATAATTAACCCTTCAAGAATATGAGCTCTTTCTTCTGCTTTACGCAATTCAAAACGGGTTCTACGAACTACTACATCATGTCTGTGTTCTACAAAATAGTGAATCAAATCTTTAAGATTCAACATTTGCGGACGACCATTTACCAAAGCAATATTATTTACACTAAAGGAAGATTGCAATTGCGTAAATTTATACAAAGTATTCAACACCACATTTGGCGTAGCATCTCTTTTCAAAATATAAACAATACGCATACCGTTACGATCCGATTCGTCACGGATGTTGGCAATACCGTCAATTTTCTTTTCATTAACCAAATCAGCAGTACGTTTAATCATATCTGCCTTATTAACTTGGTATGGAATCTCAGAAACGATGATACATTCTCTTCCATCAACTTCTTCAAAACCTACTTTGGCACGCATTACAATTCTGCCTCTACCTGTTTTGAAAGCTTCACGGACTCCTTCATAACCATAAATAACACCTCCTGTTGGGAAATCCGGTGCTTTGATATGATGCATTAATTCATCAATTTCAATCTCATTATTGTCAATATAAGCTAATGTACCATTAACTACTTCTGTCAGGTTATGAGGGGGCATATTTGTCGCCATACCTACTGCAATACCGGTTGCACCATTTACCAACAAAGTAGGAACCCTTGTGGGCATCACTTTCGGTTCGTACAAAGTATCATCAAAATTCAACTGAAAATCGACAGTTTCTTTTTCTATATCTGACATGATTTCTTCCGAAATCTTACGCATTCTGGCTTCCGTATAACGCATTGCTGCCGGACTGTCACCATCAACGGAACCAAAGTTACCTTGTCCGTCAACTAACAGGTAACGCATACTCCATTCCTGAGCCATACGAACCATTGCATCATAAACAGAAGTATCTCCGTGTGGGTGATACTTTCCTAGTACTTCCCCAACAATTCTTGCCGATTTTTTATGGGCTTTATTTGAAAAAACTCCTAATTCATGCATTCCGTAAAGTACTCTTCGATGAACCGGTTTCAATCCATCTCTTACATCAGGAAGCGCTCTGGAAACAATTACAGACATCGAATAATCGATGTAAGCAGATTTCATTTCATCTTCAATATTAATAGGAATCAACTTTTCTCCTTCAGACATAATATATTCTTAAATTAAAATTATTTTGTTTTAAAAAATCCCGCTAATATAAGCTTTCTCAATATGTTTTCACCAATAAACAATCAGATTTTTTCTTGATTTATTAACAAATTACATTTAGCAATTGGTTAATAAAATAAATAGACTTTAACTCTATCTTCGTCATATTTTTTGTCAATTAGCAGTAAGACTTTTTAAAGGTATGATTTTTGCTTTTAATTATGATAATTACTAAATTTACAATAACAACACCTAACGATCATGGATGATAATTTTTCACCTAGAGTAAAAGACGTTATTACTTATAGCAAAGAAGAGGCATTGCGCCTTGGACATGACTTTATAGGTACTGAACATTTGATGCTTGGCATTCTAAGGGATGGAAATGGTAAAGCAATTCACATCCTAAACAACCTCTCCGTAGATCTTGATCATCTAAGACGGAAAGTTGAAATCCTAAGCCCCGCCAGTCCTAGCATTGATGTTAGTGTAGAAAAGAAAAATTTACATCTGACACGTCAAGCTGAACGCGCTTTGAAGACAACATTTTTAGAAGCAAAAGTTTTCCAGAGCTCATCAATTAGCACAGCGCATTTACTGTTGTGTATCTTAAGAAACGAAAATGACCCTACAACCAAGCTATTGAATAAACTGAAAATTGATTATGATTTAGCTAAAGAACAATACATCAATATGACGCCAAACGAAGAAGATTTTTTAGAAAATTTGCCAAAAAATGAATCGTACAATGACGATTCCGGACAAGATGACAGTCTAAAAGAAGGGAATTTTAATAATCCTGCCAACAAATCAAATAAAAAATCTAAAACTCCAGTACTTGACAATTTTGGAAGAGATTTGACCGAAATGGCTGAAGAAGGAAAATTAGATCCTGTAGTTGGACGCGAAAAAGAAATAGAACGTGTTTCCCAAATTTTGAGCCGTCGCAAAAAAAACAATCCCCTATTAATAGGTGAACCAGGCGTTGGTAAATCTGCCATTGCCGAAGGTCTTGCTTTGCGTATCATTCAAAAGAAAGTTTCCCGAATCCTTTTCAATAAACGTGTCGTTACTCTTGATTTGGCAAGTCTTGTTGCAGGCACTAAATACAGAGGACAATTTGAGGAAAGAATGAAAGCTGTTATGAACGAATTGGAGAAAAATGATGATATCATTCTTTTCATCGATGAGATTCATACTATTGTTGGCGCAGGCGGAGCAACAGGCTCTCTAGACGCATCCAACATGTTCAAACCTGCATTGTCAAGAGGAGAAATCCAATGTATTGGTGCAACAACACTGGACGAATACCGTCAATACATAGAAAAAGATGGCGCATTGGAAAGACGTTTTCAAAAAGTGATTGTGGAACCAACATCTGTTGAAGAAACAATCGCCATTCTGAATAACATCAAAAACAAATACGAAGACCATCACAACGTAATTTATACACCTGAAGCTATTGAAGCCTGTGTTAAATTGACAAACAGATATATGTCTGAACGATTTTTGCCGGACAAAGCTATCGATGCTCTAGACGAAGCCGGATCACGTGTTCACATTACCAATATCGATGTTCCAAAACAAATATTGGATTTGGAAAGACAATTGGAAGAAGTTCGCGAGTTGAAAAATTTGGTTGTTAAAAAACAAAAATATGAAGAAGCAGCCAAACTTCGTGATGACGAGAAAAAGATAGAAAAGGATTTGGCCATAGCACAAGAGCAATGGGAGGAAGATTCTAAAACCAACAGGATTTTGGTTACCGAAGATAATGTTGCCGATGTAGTATCTATGATGACCGGAATTCCAGTAAATCGTATTGCACAAACTGAAAGTAACAAATTGGCAAAATTGCCTGAACTTATCCAAAACAAAGTAATTGGTCAAAACGAAGCCGTTTTAAAAATCGCCCGTTCTATCCAAAGAAATCGTGCTGGACTGAAAGACCCAAACAAACCAATTGGTTCCTTTATTTTCTTGGGACAAACAGGTGTTGGTAAAACACAATTAGCCAAAGTTCTTGCCAAAGAATTATTCGATTCTGAGGATGCATTGGTTCGAATTGACATGAGCGAATACATGGAGAAATTTGCGATTTCGAGATTGGTTGGAGCACCTCCGGGATACGTTGGTTATGAAGAAGGTGGTCAATTGACTGAAAAAGTTCGAAGAAAACCATATTGTGTTGTGCTACTTGATGAAATCGAAAAAGCACATCCCGATGTTTTCAACATGATGCTTCAAGTACTTGACGATGGATTCCTAACTGATAGTTTAGGTCGTAGAATCGATTTCAAAAATACGATTATTATTATGACTTCGAATGTTGGAGCGCGTCAATTGAAAGATTTTGGTCAAGGGGTTGGATTTGGAACTGCCGCCAAGATTGCTCAAGCCGATGATAATTCAAAAAGCGTTATCGAAAATGCTTTAAAGAAAACTTTTGCTCCAGAATTTTTAAACCGAATTGATGATGTAATTGTATTCAATACTTTGGAAAAAGATGATATCAATTTAATTATCGAAATCGAGTTAAAAAAACTATACGATCGTATCAGCGAACTTGGTTATCAGTTAAAATTATCCGATAAAGCAAAAGCTTTTATCGCCGATAAAGGTTTCGACAAACAATTTGGCGCAAGACCATTAAAAAGAGCTATACAAAAATATGTAGAAGATGCTTTGGCAGAAGAAATTATCACTTCAAAAATTGCTGCAGGTGATGAAATCTACATGGACATCAAAGAGGATTCACAAGAATTGACAGTAGATATCCATAAAGCGGAAGAACCGCGAAACCAAACAGAAGAGCCTACTAATCAATAATTTAAAACAATAACATCACATAACAAACCCGTTACGTTTTAATAACCTAACGGGTTTATTCTTTATAGGATATTATGGTATTTTTTAAAAACAAATATTTACTTTTGATACTTATACAAAACAACCTATGTTTCAAAACAAACTCATACTGGGTAGCGAAGAATGGTGCTCATTTCCAGAATTAGGAATCCCTACAATTAAGGCCAGAGTCGATTCTGGTGCCAAAACATCTGCTTTGCATGCCATTAATATTGCGCCATTCATTAAGAATGATGCCAATTGGGTAAAGTTTGACATTAATCCTATACAGAATAACATCAAAACGGTTATCCATTGCGAAGCTCCAATGGTGGACAAAAGGATTGTGAAAAGCTCCAGTGGTTTTAGGGAACATCGTTATGTAATTCTTACTCAAATTTCAATTGGAGATACAAAATGGCCAATTGAAATGACCTTAACCAACCGCGACTCAATGGGTTTCAGAATGCTGTTAGGGCGCGAAGCCATGAGCGGAAGAATATTGGTTGACCCGGCACAAAAATACCTTTTGGGACAACCAACACAAGAAAGCCTAACCGAACTGTATAAGAATTCAGAAAAAGCCAGTTCCGGTTTAAGAATAGGTCTTTTGGCAAGTAATCCAGAATTGTACAGCAACAAAAGGATTATGGAAGCCGGCGAAATGCGCGGCCACGAAATGCACTTTTTGAATATCAAAGAATGCTACATGAAACTCGATGCCAAAACCCCCGAAATTCATTATCGTGGAGGAAAAATATTAAATAAATTTGACGCTATTATCCCAAGAATAAGACCAAGTGTTACTTTTTACGGCTGTGCTTTAACACGTCAATTTGAAGCTTTAAAAGTTTATTGCCTAAACTCATCAACGGCAATCACACAGTCCAGAGATAAATTATTTTCATTGCAATTATTACTCAATCACGGTGTTGACATCCCAACAACAGGATTTGCCAACTCCCCTTTGGATACCGATAGCTTAATAAAAATGGTTGGAGGCCCGCCTCTAATCGTTAAATTATTGGAAGGAACCCAAGGAAAAGGAGTTGTACTGGCTGAAACCAAAAAAGCTGCAGAAAGTGTAATCAACGCATTCAAAAGCCTAAATGCCAACATACTTGTTCAGGAATTCATCAAAGAAGCCAACGGAAAAGATATTCGTTGTTTTGTTATTGACGGCAAAGTGGTTGCTGCTATTCAAAGAGAAGCTATGCCTGGGGAATTTAGAGCCAATATCCATCTGGGCGGAACAGCTTCGGTGATTAAAGTTACTGCCCAAGAAAAAAAGATTGCCATTAAGGCCGCAAAGGCAATGGATTTAAAAGTTGCCGGTGTAGATATTATTCGCTCCGCAAAAGGCCCTTTATTACTCGAAGTAAACTCTTCTCCGGGTCTGGAAGGTATCGAAGGTGCTACCAATAAAGACATTGCAGGAGAAATGATTAAGGCAATTGAGAAAAATTTTAAAATAAAATAAATTGCCGGTTTCGGAATCCAGAAGGCAAAATTCAGTGAACACTTGTCAAAAACTGTAAAAAGAATAACAAATTCTGAATTCTGAAATCTGCCTTCTGAAATCTAAAATTTAAAACATGAATCCCTATCTTGATATAATCATCCGCAGTACAGCCGTTTATTTCTTTATGATTATTGCTTTACGCATTTTTGGCAAAAAAGAATTATCTCAGCTCAACACCGCCGATGTCATTTTGATTTTACTGATAAGCAACTCGGTACAAAATGCAATGGTTGGTAATGATACGACACTTTTGGGAGGTTTGGCAGCGGCTACAATACTTTTTGCTATTAATTTTGTTTTAAAGAAATCAATGTTTCGTTACAAAAAATTAAGCGAATTACTACTCGAAAAACCCGAAATTCTTATTCACAATGGAACTTTGGATTTCAAAAAACTCTCCAAATTAGATATTACCTCAGATGAACTGAAAGAAGCGATGCGAGAACATGGTGTTGAACATTTTAAAGATGTAAAACTTGCCATGCTTGAAATTGATGGTAACATAAGTATCATCACGGGCGAAAGCAATTTAAAACAAACTCATTACAAACGAAGAAAGAACCATAAGAATTTAATTCAGGGAAACTAGATTCAAATTACTGTTCGCAAATTTTAACCATATAAGGCATATAAGGTCATATAAGACCGCAAATGTGATTTTTAGCCCCGATGGAAGTGAAAATCCTTGTGAGTCTCGTCTCGTCCTTAAAGACGAGACGAGACTCACAAGATTGCAACGAACAGCGGGACCACAGTTGTTATGAATACCAAATTTCTGCTCCAAAAAAATATCACTTCACTATAATTCATAAAAAAACCATTCGGATTGAATGGTTTTTTTATGGACAATATGTTTGTTGTTGTTATGATGATATAAACACACTTAAAAAATAATATACTAATGAGGCCAACACTGCTGTAATAGGAATTGTCAAGACCCAAGCCCAAACCAAACTTACTGTCACTCCCCAACGTACTGCAGAAATTCTTTTAGTCAAACCTACACCAATAATAGAGCCTGTAATTGTGTGTGTAGTACTTACTGGAACTTTAAAATGTTCTGTGAAATATAATGTCAATGCTCCGGCTGTTTCGGCGGCAACACCTTCAAAAGAGCTTACTTTGGTGATTTTGGATCCCATAGTTTTTACAATTTTCCAACCTCCACTCAAAGTTCCTGCCGCAATTGCAGAATAACACGCTAATGGAATCCAAGCTGGCATCGCTCCCTTGATTCCTTTATCATCATCTGGAAGAATTACTTGTAACCAATCTGGTAAACTTAATTGTGAAGCTCCACTGGTGTGGATATAAACCGCAACAGCAGCTGCAATAATACCCATTACTTTTTGCGAATCGTTTCCACCGTGCCCCAAACTAAATGCTGCAGAAGATAGCAATTGCATTTTTTTCAGCCACGCATTAGATTGATGTAAATTAAGACTACTAAATATCAACCCAAAACTACTGATTGTCAAAATAATAAAGGCAACCAAAAACCATTTGATATTATGCGCTTCAAAAGCAACACTCCAAAAATGAGAAGCAAATCTTGGTTTATCAATATCTACATAACCTACCATTTGGCTATAAACAAACCAAATAGTCAAAACCATTAATGATAAAGTAAAAATCTTTGGGTAAATGCTTTTTCGAGAGGAATACAACAACCAAATCGAAATCAAATAAGACATTAAGGCTCCCAAAAAAGGGGCCAAAACGATAAATGCAATAATAATAAGGACACCCGAGGGCATTCCGCCATCTTTTCCTGCTTTGTACCAACTCACAATATCATACCAATACTGCGTGTTACCATCGGCATCAAGGTAACCGGAAAAACCATGAACAGCTATCGCATGAGCTAAAGCCGCCCCAGCAAATCCCCCAATTAATGTATGCGAAGAACTTGAAGGAATTCCAAGCCACCATGTTACTAAATTCCAAGCAATTGCAGCAATAACACCTGCCAAAATAACGACAAGGTTAATATCCATGGTATGAGCTGTTTTGGCAACCGTATCGGCCACTCCAAAACCAAAAACCCAATAGGCCAAAAAGTTAAAAAAAGCTGCCCAAAGTACCGCCTGAAATGGTGATAAAACCTTGGTTGCGACAACAGTAGCAATAGCATTGGCCGCATCGTGAAAACCATTGATGTAATCAAAAATTAATGCTAAAACTATAATAATTATGAGTAAAGTCATATCAATATCTTCAAATGAATAAAGTTTGGATTAAGAATGTTTTACGGTGATAGACTCTAAAACGCTGGCAACACTCTTACATTTATCAGTTGCAGATTCCAAAACTGACAACACTTCTTTATATTTAATGATATTTTTGGCATCAGTTTCGTTCTCGAAAATTTCAAAAACAGCTTTATTATATACCATATCCGACTTATTTTCAAGCTTGTTGATTTTGGCACAAGCATTGGTAATTGTCTTCATATTGTTCAAATTTTTCAATTCTTTTACAGCAACAGCTATATTTTGACAAGCCTCAA
The DNA here is from genome assembly GCF_001761465.1 of Flavobacterium gilvum. Taxonomy (NCBI): domain Bacteria; kingdom Pseudomonadati; phylum Bacteroidota; class Flavobacteriia; order Flavobacteriales; family Flavobacteriaceae; genus Flavobacterium; species Flavobacterium gilvum. Next base: position 3,659,180 of record NZ_CP017479.1, read on the forward strand.
GGTTGATTTCTGTCATTTTACGAATTGATTTTGTAATCTTATCTACTTTGTACAATCTCATACGTGTTGCAGCACCGTGAAGATAATCGGCAACATAATCAATTGATGTAATAAGCGAGTGAATATCTTCCCTGTCAAAAGGAGTAATAAAGTTTTTACTTAATTCTAAATTGGTTTGACGTGTAATATCCTCACCTCTTTGTTCCAATTCGTCGATTTTAATAAAAAGAACCTCTCTCTCTTTCAAAGGAAGATTAACAGCTTCGTGCAAATGTGAAGCCAATTCGATTAAATTACTTGATGCTTCTTCAAAAAGAGGAAAGAACTTTTTGTCTTTTGGTACCAAAAACTGGAAAATACTATTTAATGACATTTGTTTGTGTTTTAATAGTGCAAAATTACTTCATTATTTAAAGCCAATGTTAAGCCAATGTTAACAATCTTCATCAATCTGAAAAGTGTTCAGGAAAATCACTGTTTTTTCTATATCATAATGAAGAATTCGGTCTTCTTTCACCAAAGGAACTTCTTCTCTGTAAGATTTTATAAACATTTCGATAAAATCACTTGATTGCAAAGGCCTACGGTATTCTATTGCCTGCGAAGCATTCATCAATTCGATCGCCAAAATACGTTCCAGATTATCCAGTACACGCAAACATTTGGTAGCTCCATTGGCCCCCATACTCACATGATCTTCCTGACCATTACTCGAAACAATACTATCTACACTCGAAGGCGTTGCCAATTGTTTATTTTGACTTGCAATACTCGCAGCTGTGTATTGCGGAATCATGAATCCTGAATTCAAGCCGGGATTATCAACCAAAAAAGCTGGAAGATTACGCAATCCCGAAATCAATTGATAGGTTCTACGCTCCGAAATACTTCCCAACTCTGCCAAAGCGATCGCCATAAAATCCAATGCCAATGCCAAAGGTTGTCCGTGGAAATTCCCACCGGAAATAATTTGGTCGCTTTCGAAAAATATATTTGGATTATCGGTTACCGAATTAATTTCTGTTTTAAATACTTTTTTCACATAATCAATCGCATCTTTTGAAGCACCATGCACTTGCGGAATACAACGAAAAGAATAAGGATCTTGTACATGTGTTTTGGATTGTTCTATAATTTCACTGCCGTCCAGAAATTCTTTTACTCTTTTGGCTGTCGCAATTTGACCATGATGCGGACGTATATAATGTATCAACTCATTAAAAGGTTCAATTCTTCCATCAAAAGCTTCCAAAGATATAGTACCAATTAAATCAGCCAAATAAGAAAACTTGTTTGCCTTCATTACAATATGAGCACCATAAGCACTCATAAATTGGGTTCCGTTTAATAATGCCAAACCTTCCTTGGACTGCAACACAATTGGTTCCCAACCAAAATGCTTTAAAACTTCGGCCGAATTTTCTTTTTTTCCTTCAAACCAAACTTCTCCTTCGCCTAATAATGGCAATGCCAAATGTGCCAATGGAGCCAAATCTCCAGATGCGCCAAGCGATCCTTGAGTATAGATTACCGGTAATATATCATTATTATAAAAATCAACTAAACGCTCTACTGTTTTCAATTGCACTCCGGAATGACCATAGCTCAACGATTGAATTTTAAGCAACAGCATTAATTTCACAATTTCATTTGGCACTTCCTCCCCTGTTCCACAAGCATGGGATTTCACAAGGTTTTCTTGAAGTTTTGACAAATTTTCGTTAGAAATCTTAACATTACATAACGACCCAAAACCTGTATTGATTCCATAAATAGGTTCTGAATGAGAAGCCATTTTTGAATCCAAATATTTTCTGCACTTAATAACATTAGTCTTTACATTCTCCGAAAGCACTATTGATTTCTGGTGCGAAATAATCTCCTCCAAAACTTGAAAAGTGAGCAAGTCAGTACTTATATAATGTACATTCTCCATTTTATCCGATTTTAAATGTTCAAAATTCAACAAATCAACATTAAAAAGCAATGTCTTTTAACAATAATTTAAAAATAAACCAAAATAAAATTTTAAAACCAATCTCCAATTCTTACAATTTCTTCAAACGCAAAATCTCCTTTTATTAATTTGAAAGCTCAATTAACCATATCCGAACCAAAAACTTCTATTATTTAAGCCTGAACCAATTTAAAAAGTTGGCTACAATTCTCATTAAAACAAAGATAATCTCAAAAAACAAATAAATAAATTACGCAATCTTAAATTTGAGTCAAAATTGATTTTCAATTATTAAACTATTCATAAAAGAGAAAGATAAAGCTTTGTTTTTTGATAAAAAACTGTACTTTTGGAAAATCAAAAATGAAAAATTTTAACAGTACATATCACCCTTCGATAACTGCCCAAATTTGGGTTGCTCTTGCTGTTACAACTACATCTACTACAATTACTACCCCTTAGGGGTATACTTTATTACATATAATCCAATTTATTATTCTTTTTCGCAAAGAAAGAAAGTCATGGGTGTATAGAAACCTTTTGCATTTTATAAAATACAAAAATCACTGCGGTTTCAAATACTGACAATCATATAAAATTAGTGATATTAAATCACTTTAAAACAAATATAAAATATCATGAAAGTATTAAAGTTTGGCGGAAGTTCGGTGGCCAATGCAGAAAACATAAAATTAGTTTTAGATATAGTCATTAATAAAGCACAAGACGAAAAGCTTGTTGTTGTTGTTTCCGCCTTAAGTAAAGTAACCGATTTATTGCAATTGGCAGCTTCAAAAGCAACTTCCAACGATGAAAGTTTCAAAGATATTGTCACTGAAATTGAGAAAAAACATTTAGAAGCCCTCAAACAACTTATCCCGGTAAGCGAACAAAGTGGCTTATTAAGTCATATAAAACGTATCATCAACCATTTGGAAACATTGCTTGATGGGTGTTTTCTTTTGGGAGAATTATCTGCAAGAACTTTGGATACCATCCTAAGTTTTGGAGAATTATTATCTTCCTACATTATCGCCGAGGCTTTGAAACAAAAGCTAAAAAACAGCAGCTACAAAGACAGCCGCGAATTGATTAAAACCAACAATCATTTTGGCAAAGCGGCCGTGAATTTTGACCATTCAAATCAATTGATTTCTGATTTTTTTGCATCAAATGAAAATCAGGTCGTTGTAATGCCTGGCTTTATTGCTACTTCAGAAGATGGAATCATAACGACTTTAGGCCGTGGTGGATCCGATTACACTGCTGCAATCATAGCAGGAGCTCTAGATGCAACCGATTTGGAAATTTGGACTGATGTAAACGGAATGTTCACTGCTAATCCAAAAATTGTAAAACAAGCGCAGCCAATCGCCACAATCTCCTATCAGGAAGCAATGGAATTGTCTCATTTTGGTGCCAAAGTATTGTATCCGCCAACAATTCAGCCTGTTTTAAGAAAAAATATTCCAATTTTTATCAAAAATACTTTCGAGCCGCAAGCCGAAGGAACAAAGATTTCTAATGATGTTTCGTCGCAAATAAATCCTGTAAAAGGAATTAGCCATATTGACAACATCACATTGATTACTTTGGAAGGCTCAGGAATGATAGGTGTTGCCGGATCATCTAAACGATTATTCGAAGTTTTATCACATGAAGGTATCAACGTAATTTTTATTACTCAAGCTTCTTCAGAACACTCAATCTGTATTGGTATTTTGAACTCGGATGCCGACACTGCCGAACTTGCCATCAATAGAGCTTTTCAAATAGAAATTGCACAAAATAAAATAGATCCTTGCATTGTTGAACAAAAACTTTGCATCATTGCTTTGGTTGGTGAAAACATGAAAAACCACCAAGGTTTGAGCGGAAGAATGTTCAGCACTTTGGGAAAAAACAATGTCAACATCAGAGCTATTGCACAAGGAGCTTCTGAAAGAAATATTTCTGTTGTTATCAATGAAAGAGATGTCAAAAAAGCGTTAAACTCTTTGCACGAAAACTTCTTTGAAGAAAACATCAAACAATTAAATCTGTTTGTAATGGGTGTTGGAAATGTGGGTGAGAAATTCATTGAACAAATTCACCAACAAAAGAAATTTTTAAAAGAAAATTTAAAGATAAATCTAAGAGTTATCGCGGTTTCCAATTCCCGAAAAATGTATTTTGACGAAGAAGGAATGTCGCTAAAAGAATGGCAATCGCTTTTGGAAAAAGGAGAAACTGCCAATATGGAACAGTTTATTGCCAAGGTAAAAGAACTCAATTTACGTAACAGTATTTTTGTAGACATCACTGCCAATGCTGAAGTTTCTAAAACATACGAGTACTATTTAAAACAAAACGTAGCAGTTGTAACCTGTAACAAAATTGCTTGTTCATCTGCTTATGATAATTATAAAAACCTAAAAAGTTTATCACGCAAATTCAATGCGCCTTTCTTGTTTGAAACCAATGTTGGAGCTGGATTACCTATCATTGATACTGTAAAAAACTTAATCGCTTCAGGCGACAAAGTACACAAAATACAAGCTGTTTTGTCAGGAAGTTTGAACTTTATTTTTAATAATTTCAGTGAAAATTACAGTTTCCATGATGTCGTAAAAGAAGCAGGGGTTCAAGGATTTACTGAACCAGATCCAAAAATTGATTTGAGCGGAATTGACGTTGCAAGAAAAATTCTGATTTTGATTCGCGAAAGCGGTTATAAAATGGATATTGAAGATATTGAAAATAATTCTTTCCTTCCGGCAGCCTGTATGGAAACTAGCAATAATGATGCCTTTTTTGCTTCTTTAATAACTCATGCAAACCATTTCGAATCACTTTTGGCTGAAGCCAATCAAAAAGAAAGTCGTTTGAAATTTGTGGCACAATTTGAAGATGGAAAAGCGAGCGTAGGTTTGCAATTCATCCCAAAAGATCATCCATTTTACAATTTGGAAGGAAAAGACAATATCGTTTTATTCTACACTGATCGTTACGTAGATCAACCATTATTGATAAAAGGTGCTGGTGCCGGTGCGGCTGTTACAGCCTCTGGAATTTTTGCCGATGTGATTAGAATAGGAAATGTGTAAAAAAGTTGCTAAGATGCTAAGTCATCTCAGAATCTTAGAATCTCAGAAACTCAGAATCTAAAAAATATGAATGAAATAAAAATATTCTGCCCCGCCACAATCGCGAATCTTTCGTGCGGTTTTGACGTCTTAGGCCTTTGCTTGGCTACTCAAGGTGATGAAATGATTATCCGAAAATCAGATGTAAAAGGTGTTCGCATCACAAAAATTGTTGGAGCCGATTTGCCTATGGAAACCGAAAACAATGTTTCCGGTGTTGCTGCTTTGGCAATGTTGGAAGAAGTGGAAACCGAATTTGGTTTTGAAATCGAAATCTACAAACACATCAAAGCGGGAAGCGGAATCGGAAGTAGTGCTGCCAGTTCGGCGGGAGCTGTTTTTGGCATCAACGAATTATTGGGAAGGCCTTTTACAAGAAAAGAATTGGTGAAATTTGCTATGCAAGGTGAAAAATTAGCCAGCGGAAATGCTCATGCCGACAATGTTGCCCCTGCCCTTTTGGGAGGTTTTACATTGGTCCGAAGTTCAAATCCTTTGGATATTATCAAAATTGACAGCCCATCCGAATTATACGCAACGGTGGTTCATCCTCAAATTGAGTTAAAAACATCAGACGCGCGTTCGGTATTGAAACAAACAGTTTCCTTGAAAAGTGCCATCACACAATGGGGAAATGTAGGCGGATTGGTAGCCGGTCTTTACACTCAGGATTACGAATTAATAGGTCGTTCATTGCACGACGAAATCATCGAACCTATCCGTTCTATGCTGATTCCGGGATTTGATTTAATCAAGCAAACGGCTTATGAAAATGGAGCTTTAGGATCGGGAATTTCGGGTTCAGGGCCTTCTATTTTTGCTTTAAGCAAAGGAAAAGAAAACGCCGACAAAATCGCCAAAGCCATGAGTGCCGTTTACGAAGAAATGAATTTGCCTTACGAAATTCACGTTTCCAAAGTGAATGATGAAGGGATAACAATAATTTAAGAATTTTGATTAATGATTTCAGATGTAAATCAAAAATCACAAATCGTTAATCTACAATCAAAAATCACAATGAAATATTACAGTTTAAACCATAATGCACCAAACGTTTCTTTTCAGGAAGCCGTAATACAAGGATTGGCAACCGATAAAGGATTGTATTTTCCTGAAACAATAACGCCTTTATCTCAGGATTTCTTTAATAACATTGAAAATTTAAGCAACGAAGAAATTGCTTTTGAAGCTATTCAGCAGTTTGTGGGAGACGAAATTCCTACCGAAACTTTAAAACAAATCATTGCAGAAACTTTGTGTTTTGAATTTCCAACTGAAAAAGTAGAAAAAGACATTTATGCATTAGAATTGTATCACGGTCCCACAATGGCCTTCAAAGATGTAGGAGCCCGCTTTATGTCTCGTTGTTTAGGGTATTTCAACAAAGACAAAAAAGACAATAAAAATACTGTACTTGTTGCAACTTCCGGTGATACTGGAGGTGCAGTTGCTAGTGGTTTCTTAGGTGTTCAAGGTGTTGATGTCGTAATCCTTTACCCTTCCGGAAAAGTGAGCGACATTCAGGAAAGACAATTGACTACTTTGGGACAAAACATTAGAGCGCTTGAAGTAAATGGCGTTTTTGACGATTGCCAGGATATGGTTAAAAAAGCCTTTTTGGACGAAAGCCTGAAACACAAAAACCTCACTTCGGCGAACTCAATAAATATAGCCCGTTGGTTGCCTCAAATGTTTTACTTTTTCTTTGCTTACAAACAATTAAAATCACAAAACAGACCTTTGGTTTTCTCTTGCCCAAGCGGGAATTTCGGGAATATCTGTGCCGGAATTATGGCCAAAAAACTTGGTTTGCCAATTGAGCATTTCGTGGCCGCCACCAACATTAATGATACAGTTCCAAGATTTCTGGAAAAAGGAAATTACGAACCTAAACCTTCCAAAGCGACTATTTCAAACGCAATGGACGTAGGAAATCCAAGTAATTTTATCCGAATTCAGGAATTATACAACAACGATTTGAATGAATTCAGCAAAGATTTTTCATCGTTTTCATATAACGACGAAGAAACTCTAGAAGCCATGAAAAACATTTACAAAACCGCTGGTTACATTGCAGAACCGCACGGTGCTGTGGGTTATTTAGGTTTGAAAAAAGAATTGAAAAAACACACCAATGCCATTGGAGTTTTCCTAGAAACCGCGCATCCTATTAAATTTTTGGATGTTGTAGAACCTGCATTAAACATTCAGCTTCCTATTCCAACCCAAATTGAAAGTGTTTTGAATAAAGAAAAAGTAAGCGTAAAAATTTCAACTTATGATGAGTTGAAAGATTTTTTGAATTAATTTTTTTTACCATATAAGGCATATAAGGACATTTAAGTTTTGCTAGTGATAGAGAAATTTAAGTGGCTTTTTTTTGGGAGCTAATCCTGCTGTCCGCTGTATCTGTGTCCCCGAACCCCAAGCACACAGGATGCGGCTTTCATTCTACCGTCTGGACACAAATATAATACACTTAAAATGGGACACAGATTTAACAGATTAGACAGATTGTCGCTGATTTTTTTTGCATATTACCAAAAAGATAGAAGCAAAAAATAAATAATTCTTATTGTTGAAAATAGATTATCAAATTTCATCTGTTTAAATCCGTTAAATCTGTGTCATCGGTGTTCTATTTTTAGATGTGTCCACACGGTAGGCTTCCATCAGGGCTACGACAACTTTCTTTTTTCAGCCATAAAAAAAACAACACCGAGCAAATAACAAATTCCTGTATATTTTACGATTTGAAACTATTTTTTATATATTTGTGTAATCGATTGCATTTGAATTATTAATTAAAAAAAAGAACTTTTTTTTCACCATATACAAAAAACACACCAAAATTACGTGTTAAGTGCAATTTACCCGAATCCAAAAATAAGATAACGACGATATCATATCGAAATAAAATAACATGAAAATGAATTTCAAAAAATTACTGCTCTTCGCAACAGTGTTAGGTCTTACAGGTTTAAATCTACAAGCCCAATCCAATACCGAAAACGAAATCAGTACCAGACCGTTTCAAGACGGTGTCAACCATTGGTATCACATCAAAGACGAAGGTAATATTGTGAATCCGGTGGAAAATCAACCCCAATATGCTGAATCAGATTACAGCAAAATTGCCGACAACATCATACTATTTCAACGTGACAACGGAGGATGGCCAAAAAATTACGACATGAGAGCTATTTTGACACCGGAGCAAATACAAAAACTGAAAGAAACTAAAGGGATTTTACATACTACTTTTGATAACGCCACCACTTACACACACATCAATTATTTGGCTCAAGTATATACTCTGACCAAAAATGAGTCCTATAAAAAAGCCTGCCTGAAAGGAATTGATTTTATTTTAAATGCACAATATTCGAATGGAGGTTGGCCACAATATTTCCCTCTAGAAAAAGGGTACAGCCGACACATTACCTTTAATGACGGTGCTTATATGGGAATTATGAATTTATTGAAAAAAGTAGTAAATAATGATTCTAATTTTGCTTTTATAGATAGGAAAACAAAATCCAAAGTTACAACAGCTTACCAAAAAGGTCTTGATTGTATCCTAAAAATGCAAGTTTTAGACAATGGAAAACTAACCGCGTGGTGCCAACAACACGATGAAATTACCTTATTGCCAGCTTGGGCAAGAGCTTTTGAACCGCCAAGCATTTGCAATGGCGAAAGTACCGAAATCGTACAGTTTTTAATGGATATTAACAACCCAAACGACAAAATAATCAAAGCTGTAGAAAGTGCAATACAATGGTTTAACGCTTCTAAAATATACAATACCCGAATCGAAATTTTTGATGCACCAAAATTTGAATCAAAATACACAACGGTAACCAAAGACAAAAAAGTGGTGAACGACACTACCGCGCCACCTATTTGGACACGTTATTATGAATTAACCACCGATCGTCCTCTATTTTGCAACAGAGACAGTAAGTATGTGTATTCATTGGCTGAAGTAGAAAGAGAACGTCGTGTAGGATATTCGTGGTACACTTATGATCCCAAAAAAGTATTGGATAAATATCCGGCTTGGCAAAAAAAATGGGCTCCACAGACCGCCGCTTTAAAACAGTAGCACCTTCTCACTTTAACATTTTTTTTAAGCAATTTATAATTTGAATGTGGGTGTTTTTTAAATACATTTGTGCAATCGATTACATAAACTTATTTTCTTTCGGAATAATCAATTATTAAAAAACATCCATAATCTCCACATCACACAATTAAAATTTAAGAATGAAAAAAAACAAAATTAACCTTGTCTGTATTGCTTTGACAGTATTCATGACTATCTGCTCCAAAAATGTCCTAGCCCAGAATTCGAAAACAGAAGTGGCTTATCCGGGTGTCCAATTCAAAATGGCAAAAGTCAAAGAGCCTATCATTCCAAAAAACACAGTAAACATTAAAGATTTTGGCGCTGTCAACGGAGGAACTGTTTTGAATACCAAAGCATTTGCCGATGCAATCAATGCCGTATCCAAAAAAGGAGGCGGAAAAGTGATTATTCCTCCTGGAGTTTGGCTTACAGGTCCAATCATCTTAAAAAGCAACATCGAATTGCACGCTCAAGCGGGAGCATTAATTCAGTTCTCACCCAACAAAGATTTATATCCAATCATCGAAACCAGCTTTGAAGGATTAAACACTTGGCGTTGTATCTCCCCTATTTACGGTAAAAACCTTGAAAATGTAGCATTTACAGGAAAAGGCGTTTATGACGGTTCGGGTCAGGTTTGGCGTATGGTAAAAAAAGGAAAACTAACCGAGAGTCAATGGAAAAGCTTTGTTGCTTCGGGAGGTGTTTTGAATGACAAAAAAGAAAGTTGGTATCCATCAGAGCAATATTTTAAAGCTGCCACAAGTGGAAATGCCGACCAAAATGTGCGTTTGGACTTAAAAACAAAAGAAGATTATCAAGCCATTCGCGATTTTCTTCGTCCGGTAATGGTAAGTATTCAAAACAGTAAAAGAGTATTATTTGACGGTCCTGTATTTCAGAATTCACCGGCTTGGAATATTCACCCGCTGATGATTGAAGATTTGATTATCAGAAATGTATCGGTTCGTAACCCTTGGTATTCACAAAACGGTGACGGTCTGGATGTAGAATCCTGCAAAAATGTCCTTGTAGAAAATTCAAGTTTTGATGTGGGAGACGATGCTATTTGTATCAAATCTGGAAAAGACAAAGATGGGCGTGATCGTGGCGTTCCTTGCGAAAACCTTGTTATCCGCAATAATATCGTTTATCATGGGCACGGAGGTGTAACCGTGGGAAGCGAAATGTCTGGAGGCGTAAAAAACATGTATGTTGCAAATTGTACTTTTATGGGAACAGATGTTGGTTTGCGTTTCAAAAGCAACCGTGGTCGTGGAGGAATTGTAGATAACATCTACATCACGGATATTTTTATGACTGATATTCCGTCTCAGGCAATTTCATTCGACCTTTATTACGGCGGAAAATCCATTGCTGAAACTTTGGCCGAAGGAGGTAACAAAATCAACACCACGGTAGTTCCTGTTGATGAAAAAACCCCTCAGTTCAAAAACATAATTATCAAAAACATCACTATCAACGGAGCTTATCAAGCTGTGTTCTTGCAAGGCTTACCAGAAATGAACCTTGAAAACATCGCTATTTCGAATTTGACCGTAAAAGCAGAGAGAGGTTTTTCAATCATCGATGCCAACGGAATCAAAATCAGTAATGCTAAATTGGATATTGAAGCCCCAAACGTTTTTGAAATCTATAATGGCAAAAATTTATCCATCAAAAACACAGAATTCAATTCGACTTCTCCAAAAGCAGTAAGCATCAACGGAGAAGCCTGTAAAAATATCGAATTGGTTTCAACACAAAATTCGGATTTTTCAAAGAAAACTGTTATTGGCGATAATGTTCCGAAAGAAGCTGTGAAATTCTAAAACCAAAATTATACGGTTTAAAACCCATTGAATACAGTTCTAAAACCACTGTATTCAATGGGTTTTTCTTTTATTTCTATTCATAAAAAAATCAAAAAAAATTAGCATTTTGACACTGATGCAATAATAACACCCCTTTTCACCGTTACTATTAGAAAGCCTTTTCGCAGTCCTTTTTATTTCATCCTAAGAAACAAGCTATGCAAAAGTTCATTCTGATACTCGCCCTCATTACCATTTTCTATTCGTGTAAACAACAGAATTCAGATACATTTGTGTTCAAAAAAAAAATTGAAAGAAAACAACCCAAAAGTATTTCGTTTCATTTCGAAAACACCAAACAATGGCTCAATCAAAATCCAAGCAGTATGGAACTCAAAATCGTTCGAGCCGTCAACCGAACCGATAAAAACCATTTAACAAAAATGGATTCCATCCTAATTCCGGGAGATCTAAGCGGTGACATCGTGTTTTATCTTCCATTCCCGCTGGAAGTTCCCTACCTACTTCCCGTCAATAAGATTATCTTTTTTTCCTATCCCACACAAACCTTTGCGGCATACGAAAACGGCGAATTGATTTACGCTGGCCCCACCAATATGGGACGAAAAAACGACCCCACTCCCACCGGACTATTCTTTACCAACTGGAAAGCCGAAAGAACAACAAGCACGTTCAATGACGAATGGGATTTGCGTTGGAACTTCAATATTGCCAACAAAGTCGGCGTGGGTTGGCATCAATATGAATTGCCCGGCTATCCCGCCTCACATTCCTGCTTACGACTACAGGAAAAAGATGCCAAATACCTTTATACGTGGGCAGATCAGTGGATATTGAAAGACGATCAAAACATACTATTCAAAGGAACTCCCGTAATCATTTTTGGCAAATACGATTTTGACGCACCAAAACCCTGGCTTCAATTGGCAAACAATCCAAAAGCACTGAACATTTCCCCTTCCGAAATCGAAAATATAACCAAACCTTATCTAGAAACTATTTTATTAGAACAGAGAAAAAAGGAAAAGAGTGCTCAATAAATTATCCGCTTCAAAATTACATTTATGTTTCCTCTTTTTTAGGAGCACATATTAAAGTGCTTTGATCAAGAGCAGTCCCGCTGTCATTTCAATCCACGCCCAAAAGCGTGGGATTTTCCCTTCCATCGGGGCTAGGCAAGATATTAAGTTTTTCATAAGACATTCAAAAAAAATCCATCAAGACACTATCTTGTCTTTGCGAGGACTCATTAAAAAAAAAAAGCAATATGAAATGACATTCAAATTGAATAGCTCATACCAATATTTCACTCAACACCTACGCCCAATATTGTCATTCCTCAGGACACGAGCGAAAGCGAACTGGCAAAGCAATCTCATATTAGTTACGATCTTTACTAGGATTCCTACGGAATGACAAGTTTGCGGATTATTGGAATATTGAAAAAGTCATTGGCAAAGAAAAGGATGCTTACTTTAGGTATTACTTACTTCTCCAACTAATAAACTTTACATTCCACTTGCATATTTCCTTTAATTATTTAACTTTATGATTCAATAAACACTAAAATCATCAGAATGAAAATAGCAATTTTGGGAACAGGAGCTGTTGGCACAACGATAGCCTCTAGATTGGTTGAAATAGGTCATCAGGTAATGATAGGCTCCCGAAGCAAGACTAATGAAAAAGCAATTGAATTTGTACAAAAATTTGATAGAAACATCAGTAACGGAACCTTTGAGGAAGCCGCAAATTTCGGAGACATCATTTTCAACTGCATCAAAGGAGAATTCGCAGTTGGCGCATTAAAATCTATCGAAAAAATTATTGATAACAAAATCCTTATCGATGTCTCTATCCCTGTTAATACAAAAAACGGAATGCCATTTACCTTAATTCCAGAACTTTGCAACACCAACTCATTGGGAGAAGAAATCCAAAAAAACTTACCAAATACCAAAGTGGTAAAAACCCTAAACACCATGTGGAGTACCTTGATGATGACGCCATCAATGCTCAAGGATGGAGATCATACCAATTTCATTTGTGGCAATGATACAGAAGCCAAAGAAACAGTGAAAATTTTACTGAAAGAAATTGGTTGGAAAGAAGAATCTATTATGGATTTAGGCGATATTACGGGTTCAAGAGGAATGGAAAGCGTACTCCATTTGTGGTGGAAAATCTGGGGATCCACAATAGGAACTTTCAGTATCAAAGTGGTCAATTAATAAAACCGTACTTAAAAATACATTTTCAAATGCCTTCAAAAACAGAAACTTTTTGAAGGCATTTTTATTTGTCACCTATACAAAACTATGGTTCTTTCAACTTTTTAAAAAATCCAAAAACCTGTGCCATTACTCTTTTAAAAAATAACTATTTTTGCAGTCTAATTTTTTTTACCATGTCAAAGAAGAAATACAAAATAGCAGTCATTCAATTAAACCTAAATGACGTTGCCGAAAATAACCTAAAAAAATGTTTGAGTTGGGTGCGTGATGCCGCCGCTCAAGGAGCTGAGGTAATTTCGTTGCCTGAATTATACAGTAGTCATTATTTTTGTCAAAGTGAAGATGTCGATAATTTTGCTTTGGCGGAACCATTGTACAGCACTTCATTCATTGCTTTCAGTGCATTGGCAAAAGAATTGGGAGTGGTCATCATTGTTCCTTTCTTCGAAAAAAGAATGGCCGGAATTTACCACAACAGCGCATACATTATAGACACTGATGGTTCTGAAGCTGGTTTATACCGCAAAATGCACATCCCGGACGATCCACATTTCTACGAAAAATTCTATTTTACACCGGGAGATTTAGGTTTCAAAGCTTTCCCAACCGAAAAAGGAAAAATCGGGACATTAATTTGCTGGGATCAATGGTATCCAGAAGCAGCCCGATTAACTGCTTTACAAGGTGCTGATGTATTATTTTACCCAACAGCAATCGGTTGGCATCCATTAGAAAAAGAACAATATGGCGAAAACCAACACGGTGCCTGGATGAACGTAATGAAAGGTCATGCCGTTGCCAATGGTGTGTATGTCGCTGCGGCAAACCGTATCGGACTGGAACAATATATTGAAGGAACTGCTGGAATCCAGTTTTGGGGTTCATCATTTATCGCTGGCCCGCAAGGAGAGATTTTGGCGCAAGCCTCACATGATAAAGAAGAAATCCTTATTGCTGAAGTTGACCTGGATTTACAGGAAAACGTTCGCCAGAACTGGCCATTCTTCAGAGACAGAAGAATCGATGCTTTTGGGGATATTACTAAAAGAGCCATTGATTAATCATGAGTACAAACAATAGAAGATTCCCCGCAGAATGGGAAAAACAACAAGGAATTTTATTGTGTTTCCCTCACAACGGAAAAGATTGGCCGGGGAAATACGAAGCGGTTCAGTGGGCCTTTGTTGAATTCATCAAAAAAGTAGCCACTTACGAACAGGTATTCCTGATTATTGCCGATGAAAATCAACAAAACAAAGTCACCGAAATGCTCGAAATGGCTCATGTAACGATGAGCAATGTTTCTTTCATTATACATAAAACCAACCGAAGCTGGATGCGAGATTCGGGTCCAATTATCGTTAAAAATGGCTCAAAAAGAGAAGCTTTAAATTTTAATTTTAATGGTTGGGCAAAATATAAAAACATCAATCTGGACAAACACGTTCCAAATAAAGTTGGAGAATTCCTAAACATTCCTGTTACGCAAGTAATGTACAAAGGAAAACCGGTTATTGTTGAAGGTGGTGCTATTGATGTAAATGGTAAAGGAACGCTGCTTACCTCCGAAGAATGTTTGATGCATCCTGATATTCAGGTTCGAAATCCCGGTTTTACCAAAGAGGATTACGAAGCCGTTTTCAAAGAATATTTGGGAGTTACCAACGTAATTTGGCTTGGCGATGGAATTGAAGGCGATGATACTCACGGACATATCGATGATTTATGCCGATTTGTCAATGAAGACACCATTGTTACAATAGTCGAATTGGATCCAAGCAACAGCAACTTTAAACCATTGCAGGACAATCTAAAAAGGCTTCAAAATGCGAAACTTGAAGATGGCAAATCTCCTGTAATTGTAACATTGCCAATGCCGAAAACAATTGATTTTGATGGATTGCGTTTGCCCGCAAGTTATGCCAATTTCCTGATTTTGAACAATTGCGTTTTGGTTCCCACGTTTAATGATGCCAATGACAGAAAGGCTCTTAATATATTGTCTGAATGTTTTCCTGACCGTGAAATCATCGGAATTAGTGCGACCGATTTTATTTGGGGATTTGGGACGTTACATTGCTTGAGTCAGCAAATACCGGAGTAAAAAAACATACTTAAAAAGAAAAAGACTTGCGAAAATTAATTTGCAAGTCTTTTTTTATTGAATATTAACCTTTCCCTAATCTCTCGTAAAAGGTATTTTTTGATTGGAACTGATAATCATGTCAAATCCGCTTTTGGCTTCGTTAAATTCTAATGTTACACCTGCTTCTTTGGATTCAAATTTATCTTTACCTATTGGCGTAAGCGAAAATTTTGGATAGTTGGTAATTTCAGCAAAAAGCACACTGTTTTTTTCGGTAATTTCTATTTTCAGCGGAGCCGCTTTGGTAGAGAATTTACCCAAATAACCATCCAAAATAACATCCTTCTCAACAGTTCCACTACCCGATTTCCAAGTGTTATTGCTTTCGTTCACATCCGGCAAAACATGATCTGCATCGATAACTACGCTCTCGATTTCTTCGGTTGTATTCACTTTGAATGACCAATCTACATTGCGTTGCCAAATTTCTACCGGCAATTTAACACGGGTTACTTTTCCGCTTTTCGTTTTTACATCCAAAACAACCGGCATAGCCATTTTCTCAAAATTCTCAATTGTAATAACCGCTCCTTTACTCGGATCATTTTTCACATATTTAACGGAGTTAACACCTTGATCCAAACGCCAGTTATTCACAAACCAAGCTCTCCAAAACCAACCTAAATCTTCTCCCGCCACATTTTCCATCGTTCTGAAAAAATCATCTGGTGCTGGATGCTTAAATGCCCAACGCTCTGTATAGGTTCTAAAAGCCAAATCAAATCGCTCTGGTCCCAAAACTTGCTCTCTTAAAGCAATCAAAGCCGAACTTGGTTTAAAATAGCACAAAAGCCCAATATTTTTTTCCTTCATATTATCTGGTGAACTCATAACAGGCTCATTCTTTGGATCGGTAAAATATTCGGCATTTTGATGAAGATCCGTTGGCTTACTTTTATATTCTCCGTTATTAAAATCAGTCGAGCTAATTGAGTTGATAAAAGTATTGAAACCTTCGTCCATCCATCCATATAAACGCTCATTGGAGCCTACAATCATTGGGAACCATCCATGACCAAATTCATGGTCAGTTACTCCCCATAAATCTTCCCCTTTGGATTCCCAACCACAAAAAACAATTCCAGGATATTCCATTCCCCCCTCATTACCAGCTACATTGGTTGCCACAGGATAAGGATACTCAAACCATCTTTTGGAGTAATTCTCAATCGAAGTTTTAGTATATTCTGTAGAACGTCCCCAAGCTTCATTTCCAGCACTTTCGACAGGATAAGCAGATAATGCCAATGCTTTTGCACCACTTGGCAAATTGATTCTAGCACCATCCAAAATAAATGCAGGCGAAGATGCCCAAGAAAGATCACGTGCATTTTTTATTTTAAAATGCCATGTTTTTTCAGCGGTTGTTCCAGCTTTTGATGCATTAGCGACTACTTCTTCGGCGGTGCGAATCATAACTGTTTTTTCGCTTTGCTTAGCTTGAGTAATTCTTTTTTGTTCTTCGGCACTATAAACCGCAGTAGGATTCAATAACTCCCCCGAGCAAACCACCACATGGTTCGCTGGCACAGTAATATTAGCGTCAAAATCACCATACTCCAAATAAAACTCTGAAGCTCCTAAATACGGATTGGTGTTCCAACCTCTCAAATCATCATACACACACATACGTGGATACCACTGTGCTATTGTAAAAATCTTACCGTTTTTGGTATCCAAAACTCCCATTCTGTCTGAACCTTCTTTTGGGGAAATAAATGAAAAATCAATTTTAATTTTCACCACTCCGCCTTTAGCTTTCAAATCATCTGGTAAAAAAACCTGCATTCTACTATCAGTGATAATGAATTTTGCCTCTTTTTCTGTTGATTTTCCTCCTTTGGAAGTAGTAACAACTTTAACTGATTGAATTTTATGTCCTCCGTCAAAAATTTCGCCTCTCGCACCGTTACGACTTCCTGTCAACGGAATAAGAGCGTTTCCTCTGGAATCTGATTTGAATAAGTTTTGATCCAAATGCATCCATACAAATGATAGCACATCGGTACTGTTGTTTGTATAAGTAAGTATCTCGGAACCAACAATTTCATTCGTTTTTTCGTTCAACTTGGCAGTTAATTTGTAATCGGCTCTGTTTTGCCAATATTCATGTCCGGGAGCTCCGCTGGCGGAACGTGTTGATGAACCATTGTTTGTGTAAAAAAAAGGGCCAAAGGCATCGTGATAATCGTATTTTGAAACTGGTTTGGCAGAAGTTGTGCCTGCGTCCTGACTCCAAGATGCATTAAAAGCAATTAATAAAGCCAGTTGAAACAGGACTTTAAAACAATTATTTCTCATATATAATATTTTATTGATTTTTAAAGGGGCAAATAACAGAATCGTATTTTGAGCTTGGAAAAACTATCCTGTTGCACTTATTTCATAAATTTTTGGTTTACAAAGCAAATTAATGGAAAAAAATTAAATTTTTTCTTAAAATTAAGAATTTGATTATTTTCCCCTACAAATATAATTAGTGTTTTTTCTTTCTTAAAACAAGATTTATAAAATATCTTTACAACTCATTTAACATCAAAATATTGTTCTCGTGATTACAACTATATCCAATTCTTTTCTGACTGCACAAATCAAACATCTTGGAGCCGAATTAAGTTCCTTAAAAGACAATTCTAACAAAGAATACATTTGGAACGGAAATCCTGATTTTTGGGGGAAACACTCACCTGTTTTATTCCCAATTGTGGGTACGCTAAAAAACAATTCCTTCCAATATAAAGATGCTCAATATCAATTATCAAGACACGGTTTTGCTCGTGAAATGGAATTTGAATTAATTGACAAACAGGAAAACAAGTCAACTTTTTCATTAGTTTCATCTCCAAAAACCAAAGAAAAATATCCGTTTGATTTTGATTTACACCTCATTTACACTTTGGAAAATAAATCTCTAAAAATTGAATATAAAGTATTCAACAACGGAGAAACCAAAATGCCATTTTCAATTGGAGCACATCCGGCATTTGATTTACCCGGTGATTTTGAAAATTACAGTCTGACTTTTGAAAAAGAAGGAACTTTAAACTATTATATATTGGAAGATGGACTGATTTCGAATACTACAGATGAATTGCATTTGGACAAAAACAAATTGCCCTTGAATTATGAATTATTCAAAAATGACGCATTGGTTTTCAAGAACATTGATTCCAAATCAATAACTATTCTGGAAAAATCCAAACCTTTTTTGAAAGTTAACTATACTGATTTTCCGGATTTGGGAATATGGACTCCAAACGCGCCTTTTATTTGTATTGAACCTTGGTTTGGTTATTCGGACACGGTTGATAAATCAGGGGATCTTTTTGATAAAGAAGGTATTCAACTATTAGAGCCAAAAGCAGTTTTTCATTCTGAATTCAGTATTGAAATCCTATAAACAATAACAAATTAAACGTTATGCTAGAAATTAACTTTTTGCCATTTCCCGTATTAAAAACAAAGCGTTTACTATTACGACAAGTCAATAAGAATGATGCAAACACAATTTTGTCTTTACGTTCCAATGATGAAGTAATGAAATACATTCCGAGACCTTATCTTAAAACCAAAGAAGATGCCCTTGAACTCATTGCTATGTTTGATGACAAAATCGAAAATGGAATAGGTATCAATTGGGGAATTTGTTTTCCTGATGAACCCGAAAAAATAATAGGAATCATTGGCCATTACAGACTAAAACCAGAACATTTCAGAGCCGAAGTCGGTTATATGATATTTCCGGAATATAATGGAAAAGGAATCGTATCTGAAGCGTTGCAAAAAGTAGTTGAATATGGTTTCAAAGAGATGAAATTACACTCACTTGAAGCAATTTTGGATCCTGAGAATAAAGGTTCAGAAAAGGTTTTATTAAAAAATGGTTTTGTAAAAGAAGGACATTTAATAGAAAATGAATATTATGAAGGACGCTTTTTGGACTCGATGATTTATTCACTTTTAAATAATTCTTAATGTTTATGGTTTGTTGTTTTTGGTTTATAGTTTTTAGTCGAAAGACGATAAACAACAAACCATAAACTATAAACTATTATTTATCTTTGGAAGTGTTTTTACATACAACTCCTCTACTTGTTTTCGTGCCCAATCGGTTTTCCTTAAAAAGGTAAGACTTGACTTCACACTTGGGTTTTCGTTGAATGATTTTATTTTGATAAGTTCTCCCAAAGTGTCAAAACCATAGTAATCGACCAATGTTTCGACTATTTTTTGGAGTGTTATTCCGTGAAGCGGGTCTTTAGACTGATGTTTTTCCATGATACAAATTTATGGCATTTTCTCTAGGGCAGACAAAATTCATCAACGAATTTCAATTTTCACTAAATAAAACATTAAACATATAAGTCATATAAGTTTTAAATTGAAACAAAAACAAGTAAAATCAAAAAAAGTCCAAATAAGCAAGTCTCTTTTGTTTAACAAAAAATGTTTTTTACTTATTCGAACTTTTAATTTCTAACTAGCCAAAGTATTTAAAAACTTATATGACTTATATTAGTACTGATGCGTTAATATTTAACTGTTAAATAAGTTTATCTGTTCATTGACATTTTGATTTGATTGAATATCTGTTAGAAGCTCACTTAATGGGGTTTTGTCAAATACTGATATCCCCAGGATTTGTATTATTTCATATATCGATAAATCACTTTTTAAATCCTTTTTAATTTTTGCAATTATTAAATATGTAGAAATTGCTATCCATATGTGAATATTTACTGCGTTTTCGGAATGTCCCCATAAAGTTTTAATAGTCAAATTTTGTTTTATCCACTTGAAAAACACCTCAATTTGCCATCTATTGCGATATAAATTCGCTATTTCTAGAGCTGTTAATTCAAAATTATTGGTTAAAAAAGACAATTCTATTTCGCTTTCAAAGTCATAAAATTCTACTAGTCTCAATGATTCTGGATAGAGTTTTTTGGATTTGTATCCATTAAGTGTTATAGTTTTATCTCCTCTCAATCCTGTACTCTGGTCAATATTATAGTTTATCTCAACAATGGAATAATTCATTGATGTTTTTGATCTTGATATAAAAAATGCATCACTTACGTGAAATCTATATAAAGCTTTAAAGTCAACATAAGCCTTGTCCATTATGTAAATAGCATCAGGATTTGGAATAAGAACATCTAGCGTGTTACTGTCATGGTATTTACCGTCAGTGATGAGTATAAAAGCCGGAATACTACCTCTTAAATCTAGTAATGTATGGACTTTAATTGCCCCTCTAGAGTATTTTCCAGGAGCCCAACTAAACAATTTTAAACTTAGAGATATAGTTGTAGAATCTAATGCAAATACCTCGTTATCGATATCAATGTTCAGAATTGATTCATCTGAGTATTTTGGCCTAACTTGATTGATTAAGAAAAATCCAAAATCCTCAAATATTCTGTAATCTCTTCTTTCATTAGCTCTTGATAAAGTAGATTGATTTACATATTGCTTAATTCCAAGGTGGTACAGTTTGTTTCGATGAGCTTTTAAACAGGTACAAATATCTCTTAAAGAATTCCTAGAGGTTAATTGACCAAAGAACAATTGTAAAAATTGATTCCAACAATTAAAATCTCTAGTTCTGTAATCGCCATTGTATTTTATAACGGACTTTTCAAATTCATAACGATTAATAAAATTTAGAATTTGTGCAA
This sequence comes from Flavobacterium gilvum, assembly GCF_001761465.1. Taxonomy (NCBI): domain Bacteria; kingdom Pseudomonadati; phylum Bacteroidota; class Flavobacteriia; order Flavobacteriales; family Flavobacteriaceae; genus Flavobacterium; species Flavobacterium gilvum. Next base: position 3,680,290 of record NZ_CP017479.1, read on the forward strand.
AAACATATTTCCCTGAATTCATAGCTTAACAATAAGATTGCAAAGCTAACTTTCAATTCAAATCAAAAAATCAAAGAACGTATGTAATACGTTGGTATTAGTGTAATTATGAAATATTTTTAAAAATTAACGCATCACTAGTAGACTTATATGGTAAAAAAATTAATAAGTAAAAATTAGTGAATTAGTGACAAAAAACATACGTAACAAGTATAGCTTTTCCCAAAAACAATTGTTCTTTCATTAATAAGTTCCTAAATTTGCGCAACTATGCAAAAAACAGTCAACATCCTAAATAAAAGAGCCCGATTTGATTACGAAATCCTTGAGACCTACACGGCTGGAATTGTTTTGGCCGGTACCGAAATAAAATCCATTCGATTGGGAAAAGCAAATATTACCGAAAGTTTTTGCGAATTCAGCAACAATGAACTTTTCGCCATCAATACCTATATTGAGGAATACAGTTTTGGGAACCAGTTCAACCACAAGTCACGAAGCGAAAGAAAACTACTACTGAATAAGAGAGAATTAAAAGGATTGGCTCGAAGTGTACAGGCAAAAGGACTCACCATTGTCCCTCTAAAATTGTTTACCAACGAAAAAGGATTGGCTAAACTGCAAATAGGGCTTTGCAGAGGTAAAAAAACATACGACAAAAGAGAATCCCTTAAAGAACAGGATACTAAAAGAGATTTAGACAGGATCAAAAAAGCATATTAAAACAATTTTGGTCAAAATTTTATTGCATTTCATAGTTTTTATTTTCAAATTATAATTACATTTACTTACATTATAACGAAAAACAAACAACCTATGAAAAAACTATTTATCTTCTTAATCTGTGTATGCTTAGCTAGTTGCGGTAGTAATACATCTATAGTATCGAGTTGGAGGGATCCTAATGCTACTCTTGCCAAAGAAAACTTCAAAAAAGTATTAATTGTGGCATTGGCAAAAGACGAAAGCACCAGAAGAGCAACTGAAAACAGAATTGCATCTATTAATCCGTCAGTATTAAACCCCTCTTATAATTATTTAAATCAACAAAATCTTAATCTTACCCAAGAAGAAAAAATAAAAATTATCCAATCGGAAGGTTTTGATGGGGCAATTACTATGCGTTTCATTAAAGCAGACAAGGAAACCCAATATGTTCCAGGAACTACAAGCTATTACAGCGGAATGCATTATCCGGGCATGGGATATGGCTATGCAGGCGGATGGGGAGTTGGTTACGGTGCTGGATTTGGAGGATGGTATGGCGCTTATGCTCCTGCTTATTACTCACCAGGATACTATCAGGAAAACACCTATTACTATATCGAAACTAATATTTTTGACCTTAAAAACAACAAACTAGTTTGGAGTGCCACCACAAAATCACTAGATGTATCTCATGTTGATACAACTATTGATGAGATTATGGAAGCTTGTGTACAACAAATGAAAGCTGATGGTTATATAGATCCAAAAACAAAATCAAAATAATTTCCCTCAAAATTATCAAGTATAAAAAAAGCAACTCAGATGAGTTGCTTTTTTTGTTAATCAATAATTACTCTTTAATTCTTATCTTCCAATAAAGGAACAAATCGAAATTCTCCAAACTCGTGTTTTTCAAATTGCGTTTCATTTACACGAATCAACAAAGTCATAATCTGAACATCTTCACCTAATGGAATCACGAGTCTTCCTCCTATTTTAAGCTGTGCCATTAAAGCTTGAGGAATTATCGGAGCGCCAGCCGTTACAATAACACTGTCAAACGGAGCGTGATTAGGCAATCCTTTGTAACCATCTCCAAAAGAAAGATGTTTTGGGCGTATTCCTAGTTTTGGCAATAAACTCGAGGTTTTCTTGAACAACTCATTTTGTCTTTCGATAGAATAAACCTGAGCTCCCATCAAACACAAAACTGCGGTTTGATACCCGGAACCGGTACCAATTTCCAATACTTTATCTCCTTTATTAATTTCTAATAATTGCGACTGAAATGCAACTGTATAGGGTTGCGAAATAGTCTGTCCAGCAGCAATAGGAAAGGCTTTGTCCTGATAGGCGTAATCTTCAAAACTTGAATTCAAAAACAAATGGCGGGGGATTTTTTTTATAGCTTCCAAGACATTTTTATCAGTAATTCCCTTTTTATGCAAAACGGAAACCAATTGATTTCTAAGTCCTTGATGCTTGGCTGTATCTTTCAAAATTTAAGTTTTTTTTATAGAACAAAAATAGAAAACTAAATCAATTTTCAATCCAAATTTAAGTCTAATTCTTTCCTTCGAATAATATTGAAGACCACATTAATTTAGCATTTTTATAAATTGGATTTTCTTATTTTATTACTATTTTTGTGGAAACATCATTATTATGCTTAAAATTGGAGTATTAGGTGCAGGACATCTAGGCAAGATACATTTGCGATTATTACAACAATCCAAAAAATACGAATTGGTTGGTTTTTATGATGAAAACCATGAGAACGGAGAAAAAGTTTCCAAGGAATTTGGATACAAACAATTTTCTACAATAGCTTCTCTAATTCATGCTGTAGACGTTATTGACATTGTCACCCCTACTCTCTCACATTATAAATGTGCCAAAGTAGCCATTAAATCTGGCAAACACGTTTTTATAGAAAAACCCATTTCTAATACTGTTGAAGAAGCCGAGGAAATCATTGCTCTTGCCAAAGAATTCAATGTAAAAGGCCAGGTGGGTCATGTTGAAAGATTCAATCCTGCATTCATCGCTACCAAAAATATGATTGAAAACCCGATGTTCATCGAGACGCATCGTTTGGCCGAATTTAATCCTCGTGGAACAGACGTTCCTGTTGTTTTAGATTTAATGATTCACGATATTGATGCCATTATGAGCGTGGTTAAATCTAAAGTTAAGAAAATTGATGCCAGTGGTGTTTCGGTGATAAGTGACACTCCGGATATTGCCAATGCCCGAATTGAATTTGAAAATGGTTGTGTGGCCAACTTGACTGCAAGCCGAATTTCGTTGAAAAACATGCGTAAATCACGCTTTTTTCAAAAAGACGCCTATATCTCAGTAGATTTTCTGGAAAAGAAATGCGAGGTTGTAAAAATGAAAGATGCACCGGAAATTCCAGGTGATTTTGACATGATTCTGCAAAATGCCGAAGGTGTAAAAAAACAAATTTACTTCTCGAATCCTGATGTTCATCAAAATAATGCTATCCTTGAAGAACTAGAAACATTTGCTGACGCAATCAGTAATGATACTATACCAGTTGTTACTTTGGAACAAGCTACTGACGCTTTGAGAGTAGCTTACCAAATTATCGATTGTTTCAAAAAGTAATTCAAAATTTAGTTTAAAGTTTAAGGTTTAAAGTCACAGCGTAACTTTAAACCTTAAACTTTTTAACTTTAAACAAATAAAGAAATGAAAATAATAGCCGTAATCGGAGCAGGAACTATGGGGAACGGAATTGCCCATACTTTTGCCCAAAGTGGTTTTACAGTAAAACTTATTGATATTTCCGAAAAATCATTGGATAAAGGAATGACAACAATATTTACTAACCTTGACCGAATGGTTGCAAAAGGAACCATAACCGAAGAAGACAAAATCAAAACAATTACCAATATTATTACTTACACCGACATAAAAGACGGCGTTGTTGGAGCAGATTTGGTTGTCGAAGCCGCTACGGAAAATGTGGAATTAAAACTGAATATTTTCAAACAATTGAACGAAGCCTGTTCGCACAATACCATTTTAGCAACAAATACCTCTTCGATTTCGATTACTCAGATTGGAGCTGTTGTAGCGCATCCGGAACGTGTTATTGGAATGCATTTCATGAATCCAGTGCCGATTATGAAACTGGTGGAAATCATTCGTGGGTACAACACAAGCGATGAAGTAACCAACATCATCATGAAATTATCCGAAAAACTTGGAAAAACACCTGTAGAAGTAAACGATTATCCAGGTTTTGTTGCCAATAGAATTTTGATGCCAATGATTAACGAAGCGATTGAAACCTTATACAATAAAGTTGCGGGCGTTTACGAAATCGACACTGTTATGAAACTAGGAATGGGACACCCGATGGGTCCTTTACAACTAGCCGATTTTATTGGTCTTGACGTATGTATTGCTATTTTGAATGTTATGTACGACGGTTTCAAAAATCCAAAATACGCTCCCTGCCCGCTATTGGTAAATATGGTTAGAGCTGGAAAATTGGGAGTGAAATCCGGCGAAGGTTTTTATGATTATAGCGAAAGTAAAAAAGCAGAGAAGATTTCGAAACAGTTTGTTTAATTATCAATTAATATCATGTCCATTCAGCAAAACCTTTCCGATATAAAATCAACACTTCCGGAGCACGTTACTTTGGTTGCTGTTTCAAAAACCAAACCCGTTTCCGACTTAATGCAGGCTTATGATGCAGGTCAACGCATTTTTGGCGAAAACAAAATTCAGGAAATGGTCGATAAATGGGAACAAATGCCCAAGGATATTGAATGGCACATGATTGGTCACGTTCAGACGAACAAAGTCAAATACATGGCACCTTTCGTGAGTTTGATTCACGGCGTGGACAGTTTGAAATTATTGGAAGAAATCAACAAACAAGCCCTGAAAAACAATCGAATTATTGATTGTTTACTCCAAATACACATAGCTGAAGAAGAAACAAAATTTGGTCTTGATGAAAAGGAACTAGCATCACTCCTGTCCTCTACTTCTTTCAACGAAATGAAAAACATTCGAATTGTTGGTTTGATGGGAATGGCAACCTTTACAGATAATCAAAACCAAATCAAGAAGGAATTCCTGCATTTGAAATCGATTTTTAGTACAGACGCGATTAATCGCATCTCTACAATGAAAATCCTTTCTATGGGCATGTCAGGCGATTATCAATTAGCAATTTCGTGTGGCAGTACAATGGTTCGGATTGGAAGTAGTATCTTTGGAGGGAGAATTTGATTTATGATAGCAGATTAACGATTTTTGATTTCAGATTTTGATATTAAAAACTGTAACCAAAATTGATTACTGAAAACAAATTATTAAAAACTGATTATTGAATTTTGTACGCAATACTCGACATAGAAACCACAGGAGGACAATTCAACGAAGAAGGAATAACGGAGATTGCTATCTATAAATATGATGGTCAAGAAATCGTAGATCAATTTATCAGTTTAATCAATCCAGAAATCCCCATTCAGCCGTTTGTGGTAAAACTGACAGGCATAAACAATGCCATGTTGCGTTCTGCCCCAAAATTTTTTGAAGTAGCAAAACGCATCATCGAAATAACAGAAAACTGCGTTCTGGTAGCCCACAATGCTGCTTTTGATTATCGAATTCTTCGCACTGAATTTCGTCGCCTCGGCTATGATTTCAGGATAAAAACCCTTTGTACTGTAGAATTATCCCAACGCCTTTTACCAGAACAACCTTCTCATAGCTTAGGCAAACTGGTTCGGGCTTTAGGAATCCCAATGGCGGACAGACACAGAGCCAGCGGTGATGCTATGGCAACAGTCAAACTTTTTAAAATGCTCTTGGACAAAGACCTCGAAAAAACCATCACCAAAGAGCTTATCAAATTTGAAGTCATCAAAGGCGTTGCGCCAAGGTTATTGGACATAATCGAAAGTCTTCCTTCCAGAACAGGAATTTACTATATCCATCGTGAAGACGGAACAATTATATTTATTGGCCAAAGCAAAAACATCAAAAAAAGAGTCAACCAGCATTTTACAGGCATAACCAAAACTTCCAAAAAAATTCAAGTCGAAGCTTTCACCGTAACTTTCGAGGAAACCGGAAGTGAACTGATTGCGCAGCTAAAAGAATCAGAAGAAATAAAGAAAAACCGCCCCATTTATAACCGTATGCCACGAAAAAAAGCGTTGTCTTGGGCAATTTATTCCGAAAAAGATTCTAATGGTTATCTGAATTTAAAACTTCAAAAAGCAGACGGTCGCAAAAAAGAAATTATCGCATTTACCAATGAGCACGAAGGCAAAACTGCCCTCCATCACATTACAGAAAATTATCAGTTGTGCCCAAAACTCAATGGAATTTCCCATTCAAAAACTCCCTGTGCACAAACTGAAAACAATAAATGCGACGGTGCCTGCATAGAACAAATCTCCACTGAAGAATACAATTCAAGGGTTCAGGTTTTCATTGACAAAAACCTTTTCGACAATAAAAATATGATTATAATCGATAAAGGCCGAAAAACAGGTGAACACTCAGCCATATTAATCGAAAAAGGAATATACAAGGGATATGCATTTTATGACTTGAACTATCAAATCAATACAATAGAAATTTTGAGAAACATCATTGTCCCGATGCAAAACAATCGCGATACCAAAAACAGCATTCAAAACTATATACGAAAAGCAAAAGGAATCAAAATCATGAATTTTTGATTTATCTTTGATTATGCGTAAACCAAAAACAAAATTCAACCTCTTGAGGCAAAAAATCCATATCATAATTTATGGATCCGATACGCGTGCAGGAAGGTTATTTGACTTGATTCTGCTAGGATTAATCCTCCTGAGCATCATTTTGGTAATGCTCGAAACCGTAAAAGAATTTGATGCAAAATACCATCACATCTTAGTTATTTTCGAATGGATTATAACTATTTTATTCTCCATCGAATACCTCCTGAGAACCTTTACCACAAACACACCTCGAAGATACATTTTCAGTTTCCTCGGAATCATTGATCTCATCGCCATTTTACCCATGTATTTATCTTTATTCTCAGCCGGAACAAAGGTACTATTGATGATAAGAGCGTTACGATTATTGCGGTTATTCAAAATACTGAACCACCCGCAATTTATGGGACAATCGCAACAATTAGTAAGGGCGTTGAATTCCAGCAGGAGAAAAATCGCAATCTTCCTCTATTTCATCATCATCAGCGTCATCCTCATCGGCTCGCTAATGTATGTTGTCGAAGGCGAAAAAAACGGATTTACCAGCATACCCATAAGCATCTATTGGGCAATCGTAACCCTAACCACCGTAGGTTATGGCGATATTTCGCCTGCAACTCCTTTGGGACAATTCATCGCATCCATCGTCATGATTTTGGGTTATGGAGTCATTGCCGTTCCAACAGGAATTGTAACAGCCGAATTTGCAAAAGCAAACAGCAATCAAAACAAAACTGACGAAGTCAATCCAACCAAACCCGAAGAAAATAACTGCGGAAATTGCGGTGCCGAAAATCATTATAAAAATGCTCATTTTTGCTACAACTGCGGATACCCATTTTCATCAGGTTAATCAGGAGCCAATCCAGCTGTACATTGCAACTCCTCATTATTTCAGCAGTTTTTCCAAGACATAAAAGGAGCTTCTTTCAGTCGCTCTTTTATATCAAGAAAAACAAGCAGTAATAATTCCGGGGTTTTCGTTCCCATCTGGGCTAAAAAAACAAATATTATCTTCAAATGAAATACCTAATCACCATCGTCGGGCCAACAGCTATAGGAAAAACGTCCTTAAGCATCAAACTGGCGAATTATTATAAATGCGAAATTGTTTCCTGTGACAGTCGGCAGTTTTTCAAAGAAATGGCTATTGGAACTGCTGTCCCAAATCCTGAGGAATTAGCATCGGCGCCACACCATTTCATCCAAAATAAATCCATTTTTGACAATTACACTGTGGGTGATTTCGAAAAAGAAGCCCTCGCAAAAATCGAGGAATTATTTAAAAAAAATGATTACGTAGTACTTGTTGGCGGTTCAGGATTGTATGTAGATGCCATCTTGAAAGGCTTTGATGATTTTCCAGCAATAGATTCTGCTGTTCGGGAAAAAGTAAATTCAAATTATGAAAATGAGGGAATTGAATTTCTGCAACAACAGCTTGAAACACTCGATCCTGTCTATTTTCAAAAAATAACTTCCGAAAATCCAGAAACTTTACAAAACCCGCAACGAATGATGCGTTTTGTAGAAGTCTGTCTGGGAACCGGAAAACCGTATTCCTCTTTTTTAAACCAAAAGAAAAACAATCGAAATTTCACACCAATCATCATTGGTCTAGAAGCAGACCGAGAAATCATTTACAACAGAATCAACCAACGCGTCGATATTATGATAAATGACGGCCTTCTTGAAGAAGCAAAAGCTTTATATCCTCATAAAGATTTGAATGCGCTACAAACAGTTGGTTATCGCGAATTATTCTGTTATTTTGATGGTGAATTTACACTGCCTTTTGCCATCGAAGAAATCAAAAAAAATACTCGACGATTTTCAAAACGCCAACTCACTTGGTTCAAACGCAAAGAAAACACACAATGGTTCGATTATTTAGCAGATCAGAATAAAATTATCAGCCATATAAATAAACAAATTCATAATTCATAATTCATAATTCATAATTCATAATTCATAATTATTTCCATGCCAATATCCGAAAATTTCACTTCCATACTAAGCAAAGAATGGGAAATCAATTTTACCCAGTGCACACCAAATGGTTTTTTAAAAATTACCGACTTATGCAATTTGCTTCAATTGACAGCTGCAGCACATTCCGAAGTGGGCGGCATCAGTTTTACTGATATGCAAGAATTTGACCAAGCTTGGGTTTTAAGCAGAATGAGAGTAGAAATTACAGAATTGCCAAAATGGAGAGACACCGTAACAGTAAAAACCTGGATTAATTCCCTCGAAAATTCACGTTCGGTTCGTGCGCTCGAAATGTATCTCAACGGCCGAAAAATAGTAGGATCTGAAACTTTTTGGGCGGTTTTTAATACTCAGGCTCGCAGACCGGAACCTTTGGCTTTGCCTTATGAACATTTTGAATTATATCCAGATAACAGAGCCACAGAAATGGGTTTCTCCAAAATAAATTTACCACAGGAAAAAGAAATAGTTTTTGAAAGAACCGTTTCCCTATCCGATTTAGACATTGTTAATCACGCCAATAATGTAAAATACCTAGAATGGTGCCTTGATCTTGTAGACGAAAATAAAATACTGTCACAGCAAATACATAGTTTTGAAATGAACTTTTTAAAGGAGCTTTCGCTAAAAGACAAAGTTATTATCCATGAATGCATCAACGAAAATGATGTTGTTTTTAGCATTACTAAAGAGGATAAAACCTGTTTTGCTTTGCAACTCAATTGGAAATAAAAAAAGCTTCGAAATTTCGAAGCTTTTTTGTAATTTTTAGAAAGACTATTTGCCTTTTACGACTAATCTGAATCCTTCTCCGTGAATATTCAAAATTTCAACATCTTCGTCTTGTTTCAAATACTTTCTTAGTTTGGCGATGTAAACATCCATACTTCTGGAAGTAAAATAATTATCATCTCTCCATATCTTTGTCAAAGCCAATTCTCTTGGCATTAAATCATTTTCATGCAGAATCAACATTTTAAGAAGCTCATTTTCCTTTGGAGACAACTTAATAGGTTCGTCATTATTAAAAGTCAGAAAACGAAGTTTTGAATTAAGATGAAACTTACCAACATTAAATTCATACTGAACTGCTTCTGTTTTTACATCAGATGCTTTTCTTTGAATAATTGCTTTTATTTTCATCAATAAAACCTCAGAATCAAAAGGTTTGTTCAAATAATCATCAGCACCGGCTTTGTATCCTTTCAACACATCCTCTTTCATAGATTTTGCAGTTAGGAAAATAATAGGCACATCATTATTTTTCTCTCTTATTTCTTTGGCCAAAGTATACCCATCTTTGTATGGCATCATTACATCAAGAATGCATAAATCATAGGAATCCTTTTTAAATTTCTCAAAACCTTCCATACCATTTTTTGCCAAAACAACATCAAAATCATTTAGCGATAAATAGTCTTTTAGAACTGCTCCAAAATTAAGATCATCTTCTACTAATAATATTTTTTTATTTGCATTTTCCATACTTTAATTTATTAAAGGTAATTTTATAATAAAGGTACTTCCTTTACCCTTTTCACTTTCTACATATATTTGACCGTTATGGTCGTCTACAATTCTTTTTACATAAGCAAGACCCAAACCATGGCCTTTCACATTATGAATGTCACCGGTATGTTCTCTGTAAAATTTTTCAAAAATTCTTTTCTGAGCAATTTTACTCATACCCACTCCATTGTCTTTTATTTTTATGAGAACCATATCTTTGATATTTTCTGTATAAATATCAATTTTTGGTATCCCCGGAGTGTATTTTATTGCATTTTCCAAAATATTGACTATCACATTTGTAAAGTGAACATCATTCAACAAAACCGTTTTCCTGATAGCTCCAAAATGAATATCAATAGTTCCCTCTCTGTCTTCTAAAATCAAATTAACATGCTCAATTGCGTCATTTATAACAACCTCTATATCACTCGATTCCTTAATAATATTTAATTCTTTCTTTTCTAATTTAGAAATCCTCAACACGTTTTCAACCTGTGCATGCATTCGCTTATTTTCGTCCCGAATCATATCGAGATATTTAAAAACCTTTTCCTTATCGTCAATAATCTTAGGGTTTCGGATGGCATCCAAAGCCAAATTTATTGTGGCAATAGGTGTTTTAAACTCATGCGTCATATTATTGATGAAATCAGTTTTAATCTCTGAAATCTGTCTCTGACGAATCAACTGATTTAAAGCACTTGTATAGGCAATAATAATAATCAGCGTAAAAATGATAGACAATATCGTAATACTCACCAATTCAGACAATAAGAACTTCTTTTTATGCGGAAAAGTAACCAATAACTTATACTTTTCAATTCCTTCATTATCGCTAAAAATAGGAATGGAATAGGTTGCGTCTTTATCGTATTTAAAATTTACAGATTTTACCTTAGTCTGAATACCATTACTCAAAATTCCAAACTCAAACTTGGTTTTTACACCATATTCTTCCAATTCCTTCTTTATAATTTCTCTTAAAGCTTCCTTTGTAATTCTTTCCTGAAGCGGCATTGCAGAGGCAATGTCTTTAAAAAAAATTTCAAATTGGGCATTATCCAATATGTCCAAATTACCAGCCTTTGATATTATTTTATCCGGAATCAAACTTTGTTGTATTCCCGAATTATCTAGGCTGTTTTTATTATAAACTTCTGTAACCCGTTTAGAATTAAAGCTTTTAAAACTCTCGGTTGTAAATTTTTTATCAAAAAGTCCAGACGAAATTTTAAAATCTTCAGATATAATACTATTCGAATAAATGATAGTTTGCTTTGTTAATGGATTTTTTTGAACATAGTAAAACTCCAGCAAATCGTCTCTTTTTGGAATTTTACCTGTACTATCTTTATAATGATTGTATTTATCATAAAAACTATATGCTTCACGATCATGCAGTCTTTCGGCAACTTTACCTAACACCTGTTTTACATGAAAACCAAATTGTTCATCATTATTCTCAAATGAAGTATTAAACCAATAGACTTGCACAAGAATAATCCCAATTAGAGACAAACTCATCAACAGCACTAGTAATCTAAAAAATAATTTATTCATTCAAGCAAAATTAGTATTTTAACAATATAGTGAAAAAAGCATTAACCAAAGATTAACATTTAAGAGTTGATTTGTTTAATTCTTAAAAAATTAAGAATTTTAACAATTTCTATCTTTATTGCCTCGATACTAGTATTTTTAATAACAAAATCACTTTTTGATGATTTTTCCTCATCTTTCCACTGATTTTTAATTCTTTCCAAAACTTTTTCGCGCGTTGTTTTATCTCTTTCAATAACCCTTTGAATTCTCAATTCAAGAGGTGCTTCTACATTTATAACAAAATCACATTGCTTATAGCTGCCACTTTCAAACAAAATTGCGCTTTCATAAATAACAAGTGGATGGTTTTTATGCTCCACTAACCATTCCTTAAAATGTTGCTTCACTGCAGGATGTACAATACCGTTTAGTTTTGCTAATTTATCAGAATTATTAAAAACAATTTCTGATAATTTCTCCCTTATCAATACACCATTCTCAAATATCGTATTCCCGAATTCTGTTTTAATCTGATCCAAGACTGCATCGGTTTGCATTATTGTTTTTGCCTCCGAATCCGTTATGTAAACCGGAATTCCAAGAGCTAAAAACTCATTGGCAACGGTAGTTTTACCGCTTCCAATTCCTCCTGTCAAACCAATAATTTTAGTCATATTACAATTTAAAAAACAATTCTGGAAAAGCTTGTTTTGGGTCTTGTTTTAAAATTATCACTTTAATATAAGACTTCAAAAACCCAAGCCCGTACCCATAAAATTGTTTCCAAACCGCAATTATGGATAAATATCCTATTTTAATACTCTTATTCTGAATAGAAGATATCAAAAACAATGCCAAAAAATACACAAAATAAAATTTAAGCAGAATATCTTGATTAAAAATCAACAATAATAAAGATACAAAAAATCCTATTATAAAAAAAGTAGGAAAGAAAAAAGTTAATTTATTATATTCTGGATACCAGCTATTTAGTATTGGTCTGGCTTTCCCAAATTTGGTTACTTGTACCGAAAATTTATCCCAATCTATTCTCCTTTTATGATAAACAAATGCGTTCGAAAAAAGTCGAGTTTCAAAACCTAAGTTCCACAAACGGATAGACAAATCAGGATCTTCACCGGGATGAATGTTACCAAAACCCTTTGAAATCTGAAATGCTTTGCGTGAAATTCCCATATTAAAGCTTCTTGGCTGGAACTTTCCAATTTTCTCAGATCCCCCTCTAATTCCTCCAGTGGTTAGAAACGAAGTCATCGTGAAATTTATAGCTTTCTGAATGTCTGAAAAACTGTCCAATGCTTTATCCGGGCCTCCAAAACAATCCACATAATTTTCCTTTAGTGCTTTTTCAACCTCGATTAAATAATTGCTTGGAATAATACAATCGGAGTCGAAAATAATATAATAATCACCTCTGGCTTTATCCATTCCAAAGTTTCTGGAATCTCCTGGTCCAGAATTTGCTTTGTAGTAATATGAAATATCCAACCTGTCTCCATACTTTGCAGCAACATCCTGACATCGAATTGTAGAACCATCCTCGACCAGAACTATTTCAAAAATTTCGTTATAGGTTGATTTTGTTAAACTTTCTAATAATTCATCTACTTCATCTGGACGATTATAAACAGGAATGATCAATGAAAACAACATAATAGTAATTGGGTTATTATTTTTTTATTAATTTTTGGCAAAGGTACTTCTTTATCAACAAAAAAACCATCATAAAAATGATGGTTTTACACATATAAGTCCCTTAATTCCACTATTCAAACATTTCCATTACTTCTTGGCTAACTCCCATATTTGAGAATCCTCCATCATGCAGTAAATTTTGTAAAGTCACCTTTCTAGTCAAATCAGAAAACATAACAATAATATAATCTGCACATTCTGCTGCAGTTGCATTTCCCAAAGGCGACATCTTATCTGCGAAAGCAATAAAACCGCCAAATCCCTTAACGCCTTGCCCAGCTCTAGTGGCCGTTGGAGATTGAGAAATGGTATTGACTCTCACTTTTTTATCCCTTCCAAAGAAATACCCAAAACTACGGGCAACCGATTCAAGAAATGCCTTATTATCTGCCATATCATTATAATCTGGAAATACCCTTTGGGCAGCCATATAAGAAAGTGCAATGATACTTCCCCATTCATTCATGGCATCTTTTTTATACAAAACCTGCATTAGTTTATGAAAAGAAACCGCTGAAACATTCCAACCTTTTTCTGTGAACTCATAGTTTTGATTTGTATAATGATTCCCTTTCCTTACATTGACAGACATTCCGATAGAATGCAGGACGAAATCAATTTTTCCTCCCAAAATTTCTACCGCTTTATCCACTAATAATTCCAAATCAGAAACCGATGTTGCATCGGCAGGAATAATTTGGCATCCAATTTTATCAGCCAAGGCATCAATATTTCCCAATCGCATGGCTGCAGGAGCATTAGTCAATACGAATATTCCGCCCTCAGCATGAACTCGTTCGGCTGTTTTCCAAGCAATTGAATTTTCATCCAATGCACCAAAAATAATTCCTCTTTTTCCTTTTAATAAATTATACATATAAATACTTTTAAATTATACCATAAAAAAAACACCTTATTCTCATGATTGAAACCATCAAGAAATAAGGTGTTCTAATATTATTAAATTTATCTTCTAATTATCCAATACTAGGAATAGCAACCACTTCGTTGGTATCAGCTTTGTAATCAACTCCGTCAAATCCAAATCCGAACAAATTATAGAAATCAGTTCTATATCCTTCCAAATCGCCTATTTCAGCAAGGTTTTCAGTTGTAGCTTCCAACCAAAGTTTAGCAACCTGAGCCTGAACATCTTCACGCATTTCCCAATCATCAATACGGATTCTTCCTTTTTCATCTATTTGAATTGGTTCACCAGTGTACAATCTTTGTTGGTACAAACGCTGAATCTGCTCAATACATCCTTCGTGAATTCCTTTTTCTTTCATTATTTTATACAATAAAGAAATATATAATGGAATAACTGGAATTGCAGAACTCGCCTGTGTCACCAATGCTTTGTTTACAGAAACATAAGCTTTACCATTAATATCAGCCAAGCTATCTGTAATTGTAAATGCAGTCGCTTCAAGATGATCTTTGGCACGGCCAATTGTTCCTTTTCTATAAACAGCCTCAGTCAATGATGGCCCAATATATGAATAAGCAACAGTTGTTGCACCTGGAGCCAATAGATTTTCAGCTTTCAAAGCATCAATCCACATTGCCCAATCCTCACCACCCATTACGGCAACGGTATTAACAATATCCTCCTCATTACAAGGTTCTATAGAAACATCTGTTACTTTCCCTGTATGGAAATCAACAGTTTTATTTGAAAAAGTATTTCCGATAGGTTTCAAAACCGAACGGTGTAAAACCCCCGTGTTTGGATTTAAACGCACCGGAGAAGCAAGGCTGTATATAATCAAATCAACCTGACCCAAATCAGCTTTGATAAGTTCTAATGTTTGTCTTTTTACCTCATTAGAAAAAGCGTCACCGTTGATACTTTTTGCATACAAACCAGCTTTTTTAGCCTCATTTTCGAAGGCGGCTGAATTATACCAACCCGGAGAAGCCGTTTTTCCTTCTTCAGGTTCTTTTTCAAAAAAAACGCCAATTGTAGCGGCGTCTGAACCAAAAGCGCTAGTGATTCTTGAAGCCAAACCAAAACCAGTTGAAGCTCCAATAACCAAAACTTTTTTGGCTCCTTCAATAGGTCCTTTTGATTTTACATATTCAATTTGATTTTTTACACTTTGTTCACAACCTTTGGGCTGGGCCGTCAAACAAATAAATCCTCTCATTCTTGGTTCAATAATCATCTTAATCTGTGCGTTAATTTATATTTTATCTTTTTATCTTAAAATTTGATGGGCAAATATAGTCCAATTATTTAGTTCAACAAGGCTTTTGCGTGATTTAAGGCCGAATCAGAAATAACAGTTCCCGAAAGCATTTGAGCAATTTCGACAACTCGTTCGTCTTTTGTCAGTAATTTTAATTCTGATTGAGTATCATCACCTACTGTCGATTTAAAAACTTTATAATGTTCCGTTCCTTTTGCAGCAATTTGCGGTAAATGGGTTATGGCAAAAATTTGCATCTGAGCGCTCATTCCTTTCATAATCTCCCCCATTCTATTGGCTATTTCACCGGAAACTCCCGTGTCTATCTCATCAAAAATTAATGTTGGTAATTTTGAATATTGTGCCAGAATAGCTTTTACAGCCAACATAATTCTGGACATTTCTCCTCCTGAAGCTACTTTTTTCAGCAATCCAAAATCCGTTCCTTTATTAACCGAAATCAAAAATTTCAACTCATCATTTCCATTTTCAAAATAAGCCGAAGCTTTGTTTATTTCCATATTAAAACGGACATCAGGCATTCCCAAAGTCTCCAAAATTGCGATTAATTTTTGTGACAAAAGAGGAATTGCTTCTATTCTGTTTTTATGAATTGTATCACAAATCTGATCCAATTCTTTGATATTATCCTCAACCAATTGTGTCAATTTCGCAATCTCTTCATCGATATTTCCTAATTCCAATACCGAATTTTCAAGTTTTCTTTGAATCTCCAGCAACTCTTCAACAGTATTCACCTGATGCTTTTTTTGCAAATTATAAATCAACTGCAATTTTTGGCTAATCAAATTTAACTGCTCAGGATCATTAATTAATTTTTCTGAACAACGGTTAAGCTCTGTTGTTATATCTTCAAACTCAATTTTCAAGCTTGATATTCTTTCAAAAAGTAAATTATAATCTGTTGAAAAATGGGCAATTTTCTGAATACTGTTTTTTATTTCATTCAAATTATGAAGCACACCTATTTGTTCTTCATTTGCTAAAACCAATGATTTATCAAGCGATTCTTTTATAATCTCAACATTATTCAGTTGTTCATAATTTTCCTCAAGAAATTCCAGTTCTCCCGATTTTAACTTTGCAGAAACTAATTCTTCTAGAAGAAAGGCATTGTATTCCTGCTCTTTCGACGCTTCGGATTTCTTTTTAACTAAGGAATTTAATTTGGTTTTATTCGATTTATAGTTTTTCAAAACCCCTTGATACGTCTCAATTACATTCAAATTGTTTGCAATTGCATCTATTATTTTGAACTGCACTTCCTCATCAGACAATTCTTGAGTTTGCTGTTGCGAATGAATATCTATTAAATAAAGACTCAACTCCTGCAATTCCTGCAAATTCACAGGACTGTCATTGACAAATGCTCTTGATTTCCCAGAAGGCAAAATTTCTCTTCGAATTATTGTTTCCGGCTCATAATCCAAATCATTTTCTTCAAAAAAAGGCAATAAATTATATTTTGAAATATCAAAATGGGCTTCAATCACACATTTTTCTTCTTTATTTTTAAGCGAAGTCAAATCGGCTCTTTTTCCTAAAGCCAAACCCAAAGCTCCTAATATTATCGATTTCCCAGCTCCGGTTTCTCCTGTAATTATCGAAAAACCTTTAGAAAAATCAATTGATAATTTTTCGATTAAGGCATAGTTTTTTATCGCTAGTGAGGTTATCATTTTTGGACTTTAAGTAAGTAGGTTGTATTAAATAGAATTAATTAAAACGAGGCTAATATTTTAACAATTGCCATTTACCGGAGTTTGAAGAAGATGTTTTATTCAAACTATCTACCAAATCATTTATAGTAATACTTGGGCCGCCAGTAAAAACAGATACGATTTCATCTGATTTTGAATCCATGAAAATGCGTAGTAAATAAGAATTAGGTTTAGTACCGTTCAATTTTGCCAAATTCAACAATGATCCTTTAATCATTTCTTTGGCTTTCTTTTGATCCTGACTCATGGCATCCAACCCCATATAATACTGAAAACTTGATTGTCTGATATCATAGTAAGTTGACGACATTAAATCATTAATTAGAATATATCGGCTCATAGTACCATCTGATTGATTCCAACCCTTGTAACCTCCTTGTTGGGCAAGATTAGCGATACTAATAGCTTCTTTAAAATAACGATCCCCAAACATCGGAACAAAAGTATCTGCATCCATTCCCAAAATAATATAACAATAATAAGACAACACGGAAATCAAATTCGAATCGTAACTATTAGGGTTGTATCTCAAATTCTCAAATTCGGTATAATTAAAGGTAAAATCTTTATCATTAATATTTAAAACCGGAGAAGAATATGTCGAATTAAAAATATTTCTTGAAGATTGTACCTGAATATTAGCAACAAACTGGTCTGAACTATAACTCGAAAGAGTAATATACATCGAACAATCCACTTTTTCTTTTTGCGAAAGCGATTGCCCTGTCCAATCAGTTTTATTAACAAATTCATTAATAGCAGTTTCCAGTGTTTTAAAAACCTGTTGATTGGCATTACTTATTTTTTGCGTGTTTAAAGTCACGGTACAATTCAGCTGCTGCGCTTGCACGAAGCCACAACTTAGAATAAAGAGCCAAACAAATCTAATCATAAAAATGAGCTATTACTTTGTTTAAAATATCATCTGCCACAGCCTTTTTGGATTTCAAATCCATTGGCTCGATTTTAAATTCCCTATCAATAAAAGTAACTTTATTGGTATTTTTACCAAATCCAGCTCCTTCGTCTTGAAGCGAATTAAGAACTATCAAATCTAAGTTTTTTTTCTGAATTTTGGCCTTAGCATTCTCAATTTCATTTTCGGTTTCCAAAGCAAAACCTATCAAAAACTGATCTTTCTTAATTTCCCCCAATGAAGCCAAAATATCTTTGGTTTTCTCCAAATGAATTACAAAATCATCAGAAGCCTTTTTAATCTTTTGCGAAGCGATATTCTTTGGTCTGTAATCTGCAACGGCAGCGGCGGCGATAGCCACATCGACATCTTGGTAATACTGATGACAAGCATCATACATTTCCTGCGCAGAAACGACCGGAATAACCTGAACCAAAGGATGTTTTATTTTACAATGAGTAGGCCCCGAAATCAACACAACCGATGCACCAAGATTGGCAGCACTTTCAGCAATATCAAATCCCATTTTACCTGAAGAATGATTTCCAACAAAACGCACAGGATCAATTGCCTCATAAGTTGGCCCCGCTGTAATTAATATTTTTTTGCCTTTTAAAGGTAATTTACTTTCGAGATCTGCTTCTAGGAACGAAATAATATTTTCCGGTTCTGCCATACGTCCTTCTCCCGACAAACCACTTGCTAATTCACCATTTTCAGCCGGAATCATTATATTTCCAAATGCTTTCAACGTGTTAAAACTTTCAACGGTTGACGGATGAATATACATATCCAAATCCATTGCAGGTGCAAAATAAACAGGACATTTTGCCGAAAGATAACACGCAATCAAAAGATTATCGCATAAACCGTTTGCCATTTTAGACAAAGTATTGGCTGTTGCCGGAGCAATAATCATTAAATCTGCCCAAAGACCTAACTCTACATGACTGTTCCATTCCTCATTTTTTTCATCTTTATTATAAAATTCTGAAAAAACGGGATTTTTGGATAATGTAGATAAAGTAAGTGGAGTTATAAAATCCTTAGAAGCAGGTGTCATTATCACTTGGACATGTGCACCTGCTTTTATGAAGAGTCTAACTAATGAGGCCGTTTTATACGCAGCAATTCCGCCAGAAATTCCCAGCAAAATCTTTTTTCCGCTTAAAACTGACATTAGCTATATTATTTATTTGCTTCTCTGTGGTAAATTTTACCATCTAACCATTCTTGAACCGCTAAAGCGTGTGGTTTTGGAAGTTTTTCATAGAATTTAGATACTTCTATTTGTTCTTTATTTTCAAAAACTTCTTCTAAACTGTCATTGTAAGTAGCAAATTCTTCTAATTTCTCAGTTAATTCTTTTTTAATTTCAGAATTAATTTGATTTGCTCTTTTAGCCATAATTGTTATCGCCTCATACACATTCCCAGTAGGTTCTTCAATAACTGTTTTATTGTAAGTTATTGTGTTTACCGGAGCATTTGTCTTTTTTAAATCCATGACTTTATTTATTTGTGTTATATTTTTGCAATTCAACTTCAATTTGAGCCAACATTTCGTCAGCTTTTTTCTTATATTCTGTATCTGGCTTGTACTTCATCAAATTATTATAACTCGTTTTTGCTGTATTTAAACGCTCTTCCATTTTTGATGGAACACTATTTATCGCCAACAAATAAGCAGAATCCAGTTTATAATATAATGCTTTTTCTTTATATACGGTTCCAGGATAATCTGCAATAAAATTATCAAAAGCAATGATAGCAGATTTATAGTTGGAAATTCTATTGTATTCTAACGCGTTTTCATAAACCTTGCGCTCTATCTTTTCGTTTAATTTTTTTGAAATTTCATTAGCCTGAGCTACATATTTAGAATTAGGGAAACGATCAATAAAACCTTGAATTTTCTCTATTGCTTTGAAGGTATCTGTCTGGTCAATACTGTAAACTGGTGATAATTTAGAATAACTTTCAGCTCCCAAAAAGGCACATTCTTCGGCTTTTTCACTTCTTGGATACCCAGAATTAAAACTATCAAACTGATAACCTGCCAAATAATACTGTTTTGTTTTATAATACGATTGGGCAAACATATAGAATAATTTTTCTCCCTGAGGTTTTCCTCTATACGATGGTGCCAATTGTTCAAAAAGACGAATCGCTTTTGAATATTTTCCCGATTCGTAAAATTTGGAAGCCAAATCATATTTTACTGCTGGATCTTCGGTTTTCAATGCCGCCTGATAATCACTACAAGAACCTAAAAAAAGAACAACAAACAGTACTGATATTATTTTTTTCATTTTTGAACACTGATTTTATTTTTATTCCAAACAACAAAGCCACCAAAGTCAGGTGGCAAATTTAGTTATTAATTTAGCTAATACAAAATATTTCTTTATTTAAAAAAATAAGCGCTTTTATGAGTTTTTAACCATTTTCTTTACAAAAAGTTCCAATCGTTCCGCCAAAGATTCATTTACAGAAACCAATGGTAAACGTACTACATTCTCTGCAATACCAAGAATCCTGAACACTTCTTTGATACCTGACGGATTTCCTTGTTCAAAAATCATATCAATACTATCAGCCAACAAATACTGTAATTTAAAGGCATCATCTACCTTTCTGTTTAGTCCCAATCGAATCATCTCTGAAAATTCTTTTGGAAAACCCTGTCCAATTACCGAAATCACACCCGCTCCACCTGCTAAAACAATCGGTAAAGCAATCATATCGTCACCAGAAATAACCAAGAAATCTTTTGGCTTATTTTTCAACAATTGCATTGCTTGAACCAAATCACCAGCAGCTTCTTTTATTGCAACGACATTTTCAAAATCATTTGCTAGCCTGATAACTGTTGAAGGCAACATATTACTTGATGTTCTTCCAGGAACATTATATAAAATCACAGGAATCGGAGACGCTTCGGCTACAGCTTTAAAGTGCTGATAAATTCCTTCTTGACTAGGCTTATTATAATATGGAGAAACAGATAAAACAGCAACAAAAGCAGACAAGTCTCTTGTACGTAATTCTTCAACAATTTTTGAAGTATTATTTCCTCCAACACCAAGAACCAACGGTAATCTACCTGCATTTACTTCAATCACTGTTGCGATTACCAATTCTTTTTCTTCTTCCGTCAAGGTTGCATTTTCTGCAGTAGTTCCCAAAACAACAAGATACTCAACACCGCCGTCTATGGAAAAATTTACAATTCTTCTCAAAGCTTCAATATCAATTGTAAAATCGTCTTTAAACGGTGTGATCAAGGCAACACCTGTCCCTATTAATGATTGCATAATTTAATTTATATTTTATTTAATATTTTTAAGTAGCGAAACAACTCGCTAACAAATTCTTTATAATCTGTAAATTGAATATTTATCAAAAAATGATTCAATCGTTTGTCTACACTTGAAAAACCTGCTTTGAATTTTGCCTTCGTTTTATGTGTTAAAAACAACAAAATAGGCTCTTCTTCACTATAATAATTAATCAGCAAATCAAATTCATCCTGAAGAAATTCATTTACTGACTGTTTTATAAAATCACTTTTAAAATTCAAATCCTTATAGCCGAATGTTGGATTCAAAAATTGCTCTTTATCACTTAAACTTTTTCTAAAAGCGATAATTTTTAAATTATTTTCCAAAATCCCTTTGGAAATAATTTCTTGTTTCAATGCGGCTGTTTCCAAAAAATTGCTTTCGTCAACAATCAAACCAATCTTTATAACAGATGAGTGCAATGACTCCTCCTTGACATTACAAAGGTTTTTTTTTAAAGTTTTTTTTAAGACAAAGCTCTTTATATAATCTAAAAACATACTATTTTTACAAGATTACAAATTTAATTATTTAAGTCACATTAAAGATGGCAAAACTAAAAAACTATAATGGATTTTTAAAACTTTTTGTTACATTCTTAACAGCAGTTTTTATTATTTCCTGCAGCGCCAAAAATTACACAGTTACAAAAATAGAAGGCAAACGCATTCCAATCACTGAAAAAGAAAATCAAAACCTTGAAATTGAAAATTTTATAAAGCCTTATAGAGATAAAATAAATAACGATCTTGACAAAGTTCTCGCATACAATCCGGAAACATTAGACAAAAGCAAAGGAAAATGGCAAACAAATATTGGCAATTTCATGGCTGATGTTACTTTACTAAGGGGAAACCAGGTTTTCAATAAAAGAGAAAACAAGAATATTGACATCTGCTTAATGAATCATGGCGGCATACGTTCGATACTTCCAAAAGGCAATATCACCGCCAGAAACGCTTACGAAATAATGCCTTTTGAAAATAGCCTTGTAGTTATTTCTCTAAAAGGAGAACAAATACAAGAAATGGTAAATTTCATTATTGCAGACAAAAAGCCACATCCGCTTTCCGGAATGACTTTTGCAATCGACAAAAATAACCAAGCCAAAAACATACTTATTCAAGGAAAGCCATTAAACAACAATACTGTTTATTACGTAGGCACAAACGATTACCTGGCAAATGGAGGTGATAATATGAATTTCTTCAAAAAAGGGATTCAAAAATTTGATTTGGATTACAAACTGAGAAACATATTGATTGATTATTTTACAGATGTTGACACTATAAGTGTTAAAAACGACACCCGAATATTAGAAGAATAACCCATTATTAATTTATTCAAATAAAATATCCAATAGTTATTTCAGATAATTGGGCATTACATAAAAAAACATCAAAATGAACAGAAGAGATTTTATAGAAAAAACGGCCTCGGGTACAGCGTTATTGAGTTTAGGCCTTTCGCTTAGCAGTTTTGAATCAAATGCAGTTGAGCATTTAACCATTTTACATACGAATGATGTACACAGCTACATCGATCCTTTTCCGGCGGATCACCCCAAAAACCCAAACATGGGAGGCGTAGCGAGAAGAGCTGCCATTATTGAAAAAATTCGAACCGAAAATCCAAATGTATTACTTTTGGATGCTGGGGATATTTTTCAGGGAACTCCTTATTTTAATTATTATGGTGGAGAGTTGGAGTTCAAATTGATGAGCATGATGAAATACGATGCTTCTACGATAGGTAATCACGATTTTGATAACGGATTAGAAGGCATAGTGTCGCAAATGCCGCATGCTACTTTTGAATTTATTTCATCTAATTATGATTTCAAAAACACCATAATGGATAGTTACGTAAAACCATATCGTATTTTTAATAAAAAAGGAATTAAAGTAGGCGTTTTTGGGCTTGGTGTTGAATTGGCGGGATTGGTTGATAAAAAAAACTACAAAGAAACAGTCTACAACGACCCTGTTGAAACTGCCCAAGAAATGGTCAAAATCCTGAAACATGAAAACAAATGTGATTTAGTTATCTGCTTGTCCCATATAGGATACAGTTACAGCACAGAACCTGATAGAATCTGTGATTTAAAATTGGCGGCAGCTACCAAAGACATTGATTTAATTATTGGTGGTCATACCCATACTTTTTTGGACAAACCCACCATTGTAAAAAACTTGGATCAAAAAGAAGTTTTGATAAATCAAGTGGGTTGTTATGGATTAAATTTGGGGAGAATTGATTTTTATTTTGATTCTAATAAACAAAAATCAGCTCAGGGAAAATCAATAATCGTTTAAATTTTCAGTCTTTCTGTCTTTCTCCAAAAAATATCTAACCATGAAGAAATAAGATAAAAATTGAGTTATTAAACTAATTAAGGTCAATAAATAATTATAAAAGTAAAACTTATAAAGAACAAAAAAGATATCTGAAATTATAAAATTGATACACATTAACATGGCGCTAAAAGAAGCATAAGTATTATTTTTAATATAATTCAAAACAGTAATAATACTCAAAACACTTAAAATCAAACCAAAAACAACATACAGATAAAAATTTAATTCTAAATTCTCCAGTTTTAAATTCAAAACTGAATAACAAATAGTTGCAATACCAATAATTAAAACAACTGCATAAAAACTGTCTTTTAAACTAAATTTCAATTGAGTAAAATCTTTTATAGCCAGGTATGTTAGCAAAACATAAACCACCAATACACTCATAAAAGATCCCATTGCCGACTCACTTATACTAAGCATTACAAATACATCCCTCACAAAAAACAACAGAAAAATAAATGCTTTCAAGAATGTAATCTTATAATCATTCGACACTAAATAATAAATAAACAAAGAAGGTATAATAACCGATTTCACAATAAGAACCAAACTTCCGTATCCTAGTAATTTGAATATAATTGCCAGAACAGATGTAACAAAAAATAATATAAGTGATGGAGTACTAGGCTTCATTCAACATTGTTATAAATTGATCTTCTGAAATTATTACTACATTAAGTTTATTTGCTTTTTCAAGTTTGGCAGGTCCCATATTTTCACCAGCCACCACAAAATCAGTCTTGGCCGATATCGAACTCCCCACTTTTCCGCCGTTATCTTCGATGGCTTTTTTTAATTCGTCTCTTGAAAATGTTGAAAAAACTCCAGAAACAACAAATGTTTTCCCTAAAAATTTCTCAGTTGCATTGGGATTTATTTTTTCAACAATTTCAAATTGTACACCGTAACTTTTCAGTCTTTCGATAATGACTTTATTTTCTTCATTTTCAAAAAAATCAATAACACTTTGAGCAATTCTTTCCCCGATTTCATCAACCAAAATCAAATCCATAAGAGTTGCCTGCTGCAATGCGTCAATATTTTTATAATGTTTAGCCAACTTTTTGGCTACAGTTTCCCCAACAAATCGGATTCCTAAAGCAAACAATACGCTTTCAAAAGGGATGTTTTTTGAATTTTCAACCCCTTTTACCAGATTTTCGGCCGATTTTTGAGCCATTCGTTCCAAAGGTAAAATTTGTTCAACTGTCAATTCATACAAATCGGCATAATTATGAACTAAACCATTATTAAAAAGCAAGGCAACCGTTTCTCCGCCAAGCCCTTCAATATCCATTGCTTTTCTCGAAATATAATGTTGAATTCTTCCTATAATCTGCGGAGGACAACCATAATAATTAGGGCAATAATGATTGGCTTCGCCTTCGCCTCTAATCAACTCGGTATTACATTCCGGACAATGCGTTACATACTGCGTAGGCACTGAATTTTCGGGTCGCTTACTTAAATCAACCTCGATAATTTTAGGAATAATCTCTCCTCCTTTTTCTACAAAAACAGTATCATGAATTCGAATATCCAACTTTTCAATTTGATCAGCGTTGTGCAAAGAAGCTCTTTTCACAATAGTTCCTGCCAATTGCACCGGCTCTAGATTCGCGACCGGCGTAATCGCCCCTGTTCTTCCTACTTGGTACGAAATAGAATTCAGACGTGTAATAGCCTGTTCCGACTTGAATTTATAGGCGATTGCCCATCTTGGAGATTTTGCAGTATAACCCAACTCTTCCTGATGACGAAAATCATTTACTTTTATCACAACACCGTCAGTTTCATACGGCAAATCATGACGATGAACATCCCAATACTCAATAAATTGAAAAACTTCGTCAAGATTGTTGGCCAATTTTGCTTCAACCGGAGCTTTGAAACCCCAGTATCTGGCCTTTTCAAGACCTTCAAATTGAGAATTAAAAGGCAAATTTGGTCCCGTCAAAAAATACAACAAGCAATCCAATGGTCTCTTGGCTACTTCAGTGCTATCTTGCAATTTTAAACTCCCGGAAGCAGTGTTTCTAGGATTAGAATATGGTGTTTCGCCAATTTCAATCAATTCCTGATTCATTTTTTCAAAACCAGCGATAGGCAAAATAATTTCACCACGAATATCAAATTTTGGAGGAAAACCTTCTCCTTTTAATTCTAAAGGAACCGATTTTATTGTTCGAATATTATTGGTCACATCATCACCTTGAAAACCATCCCCACGAGTCACCGCCTTTTTTAATTTTCCGTTTTCATAGGTAATACTTATAGAGGCTCCGTCGTATTTTAATTCACAAGAATATTCCAATGAAACATTCCCTAAAACTTTTTGGATTCTGTTTTCCCAATCAATCAAATCCTCTTTAGAATAGGAATTATCCAAAGAATACATGCGATATTCATGAACTATCGTTTCAAAATTTTTGGTTATGCTTCCTCCAACCCTCTGCGTAGGCGAATTGGAATCAAAAAATTCCGGATGTTTATTTTCTAAATCCTGAAGTTCCTTTAATTTCATATCAAACTCATAATCAGACAATGTTGATTTATCCAACACGTAATAATTATAATTGTGAAGATTAAGTTCTTCCCTAAGCGTTTGAATGGTTTGAAGTATATCCATAAAAGAAAAAATTGGCTATTTTAGTGTATTAAATAATCCACTAAAATAACCAATTTAAAGTTAAAAAATTAAAATTTATGCTTCAAGAATCGAATTAATTTGATTGTACAATTGACCATCGCTCAAGAAAGAACCTTGTTGAATCAACTGAAAAATAGAAAAATTACGCTCTTCTGTAAATTCTTTTTTTCCAACTTTCATTTCGATGGTATCAGTAAACATATTATCACTTAACCAATGCAATCCATCTTTGCTCAAAAAATCAATTTCTGGAACCAACGATTTCAACACAATCGATTTAATATGCGTGTCAAAACAATGAAATAGAAAAATATGATTTTTTGAAAAAAATTCCAAATAAGTTGCTTTCGTAAGAACACCTTCCCAAATCAAATCTGAAAAAACATCCAATTCCTGTTCTGCAACCTCTGGTTTTTCGGATTTAATTTTATCCCACTCCGCTTTATCAATTGCCTGAGTAGCCAAAAAATTAGTAAACTCCTGTGTTAGTTCTTCAAACTGTTCTTTTGTGAGTCTGGCGTATTTCATTTATGCTGAATTTATTTCAGCATCCTATATCCAATAAGATGCTATTATATATTAGAATTAAAAAATCTGAAACAAGTTCTTCAAGAATCTGAAATAAATTCTTCAAGAATCTGAAATAAATTCAGATTAAACAAAAAAAATCCCGATCTCGTTTTTTAGAACGAGACGGGATTTTAAAATATGAATTTAGAAATTATGCTTTTTCAGCAACGATTTCATAAGCTAATTCTACAACCACATCTCTGTGAAGTCTTACGTTTGCAGTATATTTACCTGTACGCTTAACAATTCCAGAAGTGATAAATTTTCTGTCAATTTCATGACCTGCGCTAGCTAAAGCTTGAGCAATGTCAATGTTAGTGATTGAACCAAATAATTTTTCACCACCAGCTTTTGCAGATAATTTAATTTCGATAGCTTTCAAAGCTTCAGCCAATGCTTTAGCATCTGCTACAACTTTAGCCTCTTTGTGAGCTCTTTGTTTTAGGTTTTCAGCTAAAACTTTTTTAGCAGAAGAAGTTGCCAATACAGCAAATCCTTGAGGAATCAAAAAGTTACGACCGTAACCAGGTTTAACAGATACTACATCATCTTTAAAACCTAAGTTTTGTACGTCTTGTTTTAAAATAAGTTCCATGTTGTTGTCCTTATATTTAGAAGTTAGGTTTCATATTGCAGAAAACCAACAACTGTTAATTTTTAATTATTTTAATAAATCGGCCACGTATGGCATTAAAGCTAAGTGACGAGCTCTTTTTACAGCTACAGACACTTTTCTTTGGTATTTTAATGAAGTTCCTGTTAAACGACGAGGAAGAATTTTTCCTTGCTCATTAACGAATTTCAATAAGAAATCAGCATCTTTATAATCTACATATTTGATACCTGATTTTTTGAAACGACAATACTTTTTAGTTTTGTTAGTTTCTATGTTTAAAGGCGTTAGATATCTGATATCTCCGTCTTTTTTTCCTGAAGCAGATTGTTGTAATGTTGCCATGATAATTAAGCTTTTTGAGATTTAAGTTTTGCTCTTCTTCTTTCAGCCCAAGAGATAGCATGTTTGTCAAGACTTACAGTTAAGAAACGCATAACTCTTTCGTCACGTCTAAATTCAGTTTCAAAAGCTACAAGAACTTCTCCAGCAACTTTGAATTCGAATAAATGGTAAAAACCACTTTTTTTGTTTTGAATTTCGTAAGCCATTTTTTTAAGGCCCCAATCTTCTTTCGATACCATTTCTGCTCCTCTGCTAGTAAGAAAATCTTCAAATTTGCTTACTGTTTCCTTTACCTGAACCTCAGATAAAACGGGATTTAAAATGAAAACAGTTTCATAATGATTCATAAAAATTTTATTTATTTGTTAAATTGGGTGCAAAAGTAATCTTTTTTTTTGATCCCGCAAGCACAAAAACACTATAATCGACAAACAGCAAAAAAAAATACCATTTTGTTTTAAGAGTTGCAAAAAAAAACTATTTTTACTTGACCAAATCAAAAATTTGATATTATGAAGCTAAATTGTGTAGTCGTAGATGACAGTTCTATACAAAGGATGATTATTGCAAAGTTAGTAAATAACCACACCAATTTAAACTTGATTGGTGACTTTTCTAATGCAATTGAAGCCAAAAGTTGTATGACAGTTCATACGGTAGACTTAATATTCCTCGATATTGAGATGCCTGTTATTAGTGGTTTTGATTTCCTTGACGGTTTAAAAACCAAGCCCCAGATTATCTTCATTACTTCAAAAGCGGAGTACGCAATGAAAGCTTTTGATTATGATGCAACAGATTATCTCCAAAAGCCAATCTCTATTGAGCGTTTTAATGCTTCTGTGAGAAGGGCTATTGATCACTACCTCCTTAAAAGAGAAAACAAAGAAGACGAAGGAGAACATATTTTTATCAAAAGTAATTTGAAAAAATTAAAAATTTTCACTTCGAAAATTAAGTGGATTGAAGCTTTTGGTGATTATGTAAAAGTTGTTACTGAAGACGACAGCAATCTTGTTCTTTCTACAATGAAATCATTTGAGAACGATTTATCAAAAGAAAAATTCATTAGGGTTCACAAATCTTACATTGTTAATATTGACAAAATAGATCGTTTCAATAGTAAATTTGCTGAAATTGGAGTAACAAAAATTCCTTTGAGCCGAAACAAAAAAGAAGATCTAGTAAAAGCACTTGCCTATTCATAAACTTTACTTTAATAAAAATCGACGTTTACAGTGACTCTTATAGCTCTGTATTGTGAAACAGATTCAAAACTATTCAGTATCTTCTGGATAGTTTTTTTTGTACCACCAATTGAGGTATTTTGAGGTATCTTAATCATTATCGTTCGAATATATTCATTTCGAATTCTACTGATTGCAGGTTCTTCGGGGCCCAAAACCGGCATAGCCAAATTTTGTTTCATCACTTGATACAGCCACATCGAACCTTCTTTTAATTTTTCAAAATCACGATGCTTTAATGTCAATTTTATCAACCTATAATAAGGAGGGTAATAATAAATTTTCCTGTCATATAATTGCTCTTTATACATCCCTAGAAAATCATTATTTGTAACCTGCTGTATCGTATTATGATTCGGGTTATAAGTCTGAATGACCACTTTCCCTTGTTTTTCAGAACGACCGGAACGACCAGAAACCTGTGTCATCATCTGATAACTTCTTTCAAAAGCTCTAAAATCAGGATGATACAGCATATTATCTGCATTCATAATCCCCACCAAACTCACATTGTCAAAATCCAATCCCTTGGCTAACATTTGTGTTCCCACCAAAATATCGATTTCTCTATTTTTAAAACTGTCTATGATTTTTTCAAAACCAAATTTTCCTCGAGTTGTATCCTGATCCATACGACCAATTTTGGAATTTGGAAACAATTCAACCAACTCCTGCTGAATTTGCTCTGTTCCAAAACCTTTGGTAATTAAATCAACACTTGAACAAGCATGGCAATTAGTGGGTTTTGCCATTGAATAACCGCAATAATGACAACGAAGCTGATTTTTATGCTTATGATACGTCAAACTGACATCACATTGCTGACATTGAGGCACATGACCACAAGTTATACATTCCACAATCGGAGAATAACCACGCCGATTTTGAAACAAAATAACTTGTTCGCCCAAAGACAACGCACTTGTAATATTATCAATCAAAACATCACTGAAATGCCCTGACATTTTTTTTCGAAAATATTTATCTTTCAAATCAACCAATTCAATTTCAGGCATTCGAACCTTCCCATATCTTTCGGTGATTTCGACTAAACCGTATTTTCCAGATTGCGCATTAAAAAAAGTTTCTATACTCGGCGTTGCCGAACCAAGCAATACTTTGGCTTTATGGCTATTTGCCAAAACTATCGAAGCGTCTCTTGCGTGATAACGTGGCGCTGGATCAACTTGCTTGAAGGTCTGTTCATGCTCTTCGTCAATTACAATCAATCCCAAATTTGAAAAAGGTAAAAACAAAGCCGATCTCGCTCCAATGACAATCTGAGCTTTTGGCGATTTATCAATCACTTGCCGCCAAACCTCTACCCTTTCGTTATTGGTATATTTTGAATGAAAAACAGCCACTTTATTACCAAAATATTCACGCAACCTTCCTACTAATTGAGTAGTTAGAGCAATTTCCGGCAATAAATACAACACTTGATTTCCTGTGGCAATATATTCTTCAATTAATTTGATATATATTTCTGTTTTCCCACTTGCAGTAACGCCGTGTAAAAGACAGACTTCTTTTTGGTCAAAATTTTGTTTTATATTTTCAAAAGCAGCTTGTTGCGCATCACTCAACTGCAACTCTTCTTCTTTAATTTTTCCTGTAAAATTAACCCGATCGACTTGAAGATGGTACTCTTCAAAAATTTTCTTGTCGATTAATGTTTTTACAACAGTTGATGTAGAATTGGAAGTTTCAATAAGTTTTTTTACAGTAATTGGCCTTTTCTCAGAAGCACTTAATTGAAAATAACTTAGGACAACTTCTTTTTGTTTATTGGCATTCTTGAGTGTATCGAGCAATTCATTCAAGCCTGAATCCGATTCGTATTTGGAATGCAATCGTACATACCGAACAAGTTTTGGCGTATAGTTTTCTAGCATTTCTTCCTGAAGTGCCAAAATATTTTTGTCAACTAATTTTTGAATAACAGGGAAAATGTTTTTTTTATCCAAAATAGCCATCACATCCTGTATTTTCAGGGAACTTTGATGTTGCAACGCTTCAAAAATCAAGAATTCTTCATCAGACAGCTGACTTTCATCTACAAAACCACTTTGTTTTTGCGAAATAATAGTTTCGCTTTCCAGCAAAAGTGCCGATGGCATCGCTCCCCGATATACATCGCCAATAGCGCACATATAATAGGACGCAATCCATTGCCAATGAGTAATTTGAATTTCGTTCACTAAGGGTTTTTCATCCAGAATCTGATGAATTTCTTTAGCTTCATATAAGGTTGGCTCATTTTGATGCAGTTCAATTGCCAAAGCCGTGTAGATTTTACTTTTGCCGAAAGGCACCGCCAAACGCATTCCTTTTTTAATGTAATTGTACTCGGCTTCCGAAACACTGTAAGTAAATGTTTTGGCAAGGGAAAGCGGTAAAATGACTTCTACAAAATGCATTATTTATTGTTTAAGGTTTAAAGTTTAAAAGTTTAAGATTAAACAACTTTAAACTTCAAACAAAAGAAACTAATTTTTAATACGGTACCAATATTGTGTTCTTCCAAATAATGAAACTCCAATAAATCCTCTTACTTTTAACTTATCATTTCCATCCAAAGTGATAAAACATTTGTATAGCTTTCCGTTTTTAGGATCCAATATTTGTCCATCATTATATTCCTTGCCATCTTTTTTCAGTCCTTTTATAACCGTAATTCCTAAAATAGGCTTATTTTTATCGTCTCCGGAACATTCTTCACAAACTTTGTTTCTTTTTTCAGCCTCAAAAATTTCGATTACTTTGCCGTATATCCTTCCTGACTTTTCATAGATTTCTACTACCGATTTTGGTTTACCGGTTTCATCATCAATTGTTTTCCATTTCCCAATTACACTTTGACTTTGAGCATTGAAAATCATTGCAAAAAATACAACTAAACTGAATACGATACTTTTTTTCATTTTTTCAAATTTATATTTGTTTTTCAAAACTACTGAACAATCAATCTTTATTTTTATTGGCAAGAATAAAAAAATCCATTCAGATAATTTTATACTACCTCAATATTACTGGCTCTTTTTATCATTTTCAATTTATGAATGGTCGCATTCAACTCAAATCCAAGCAATAAAATCATACAGTTAATCCAAATATAAAACATCATAATTAACAACGTTCCAATCGAGCCATATAATTCATTGTATTTTGAAAATCGCAACACCCAAATCCCAAAAAAATAGGATGAAATAACTATTAAAACAGTCGTAAAAACGGAACCAACACTTATAAATGGCGGTTTATGCGATTGCTTTGTTCCATATCGCAACAAGATTGAACATGTAATCAAAATCATTAAAACCACAAAAAGATACCTTCCTAAAATAATCGTTGGAATTTGATCACTTAACACATCTTGAATTGCTGTACTTTGTATGATCACCTCAAAAACAACAATAGTTGCAACAGTCAACAACAGAATAACAGAAAGCGATAATGAAATACCCAAAGCCACTAAATATTGACTAACAAAACCTCTTTTTTCTGAAACATGCTTGGAAGTTTCAAAACTCCCAAGAATTGCATTAATACCATTTGCCATCAGGAAAATGGAAAGAAAAAACCCAGTAGAAACCAATCCCGTATGACTATTATTAAGTATATCATTTATAATATTGGCGATTGCATCAAAGGTATTTGGTGGCACGCCTTCCTTAACAAATTGCAGAAAATCATCCTGAAAGCCCTCAATCGGGATGTACGGAATTAAATTCAGAATAAACAAAGCGAAAGGAAATAATGCCATAAAAAAACTGAAAGCTACTGCACTGGCATGATAGGAAAATGCTCCATCAATAATTCCTTCAAAATACAATTTTAATAAATCATAGAAAGAAAATCCTCCCAAACCAGGCAATTTAATCTTTTTCAAGAAATGCAACAGGCTTTTTACAACTGGAATTCTTTGGATTGTTTCCTCAATTTTAAATGTCATAATCCTAAATTGCTTTTAGACTTAAATCCATATTATAAACTGAGTGCGTTAATGCTCCAGACGAAATATAATCAACGCCACATTCTGCATAATTACGCATCGTATTTTCATTGATATTGCCTGAAGATTCTGTTTGGCACTTATCTCCTATCAAAGCTACTGCGGTTCTGGTATCTTCATAATTAAAGTTATCAATCAGAATCCTTTGAACGCCATCGCTTTTCAAAATTTCTTCGATTTCGGCAAGATTTCTCGCTTCAACAATAATCTTTAGATCCAAATTATTTTCTTTCAAAAATGCTTTTGTTTTGGCTATCGCCGATGTTATTCCGCCAGCAAAATCAATATGATTATCTTTCAGCATCACCATATCGTACAATGCAAAACGGTGATTTTCTCCACCTCCAATAGTTACCGCCCATTTTTCGGCAACACGAAATCCCGGAGTTGTTTTTCGGGTATCCAATATCTTTGTGTTTGTCCCTTTTAATAATTGAACAAAACTATTTGTTTTGGTTGCAATGGCACTCATACGCTGCATTGTGTTTAAGACCACCCGTTCAGATTTTAAAATAGATTGTGAACTTCCTGAAACATGAAAAACAACATCCCCTTTTTTTACAGGAGTTCCGTCTGCAATAAAAGTTTCTACCTTCATAGTAGAATCAACATATTCGAATATCATTTTGGCCAAAGCCACTCCGGCAATAATACCATCTTCTTTTACCAATAATTTTGCTTTACCCATCGCATCCGCTGGAATACATGCTAATGAACTATAATCGCCAACCCCTACATCTTCCCTAATTGCATTAGCAATCATTACATTTAATTCGTTTTGAAATTGAGCTTCGGTAATCATTTTTTTCTTCTTTAAATATTATGCTAAAGTAGGATTTATTTTGTGTATTAAAAAACTAGTCCGTTTGAAAAGTTTTGATTTTTAAATCAACTAATACAAAATAAAACCTGCAAATATCTTTATTTTTTGCAGGTTTCTATTTAATGATATATTCTAAAATATAAAGTATTTAATTTTAAACATATAAGTCATATAAGTTTAAAAAAAGTTAGTTTGTCAAATTAATGGTAAAAAGGGAATATAAGTAAAAAGCGCTCTTCATAAGGTTAAGAGACCTTACTTAAATGAACTATTTCTTTTACTCGATTTTATTTATATTAAAAACTTATACGACTTATATGTTTAACAATGTATTTGACTAAATACTGTTATTTCCAGAATTAAGCTTTTTTTATTTATCGAATAATGAAAAACTATTCAATTCCGTTCTGGTCTATCATATAAATTAATGCAGCCATTGTTCCTGCACCAAGTTGTAGCTCTCTTTTGTTAACCGCATCAAATGTATCATTTGCAGCATGATGGTAATCAAAATAACGTTGCGAATCTGGTTTCAAACCAGCTTTCACAATTTTTTCAGAAGTCAATGGACCTATATCCGTGCCGGAGTGTCCTTTTACAAAGCTGTGTATTAAATAGGGCTCAAAGAGATATTTCCAACTATTTATTTTATTAAAACTAGAATCGTCACATTCAAAAGAAAATCCTCTTGGCGCAAATCCACCCGAATCACTTTCCAAAGCAAAAATGTGGTTTTCTTTGTTTTTTACAGCCAATTCTCCGTATTTATTTCCGCCTCTATTTCCATTTTCTTCGTTCATAAAAAGAACCACTCGGAGTGTGTTTTTAGGTTTATAATTCAGATTTCTGAAAATATTCATTACCTCCATGCTTTGAACAACTCCTGCTCCATCATCATGTGAACCATCGGCCAAATCCCATGAATCTAGGTGTCCTCCTACAACCATTATCTTTTCAGGATGTTCAGTTCCTTTTAGCTCTCCCACAACATTATATGACAATACATCGTCAAATTGCTGGCAGCTTTGTTTAAAATAGAATTTCAATTTTGGATTACTTTTTAAAGTCTTACTTAACAATTCGGCACCATTTGTACTGATAGCAGCTGTTGGAATGTATTTGTCTTTTGGGAGTTCACCATAACTTTGCGCTCCAGCGTGCGGATAATCATCCAGTCGTAAATTCATTGAACGCACAATAGTTCCAACCGCCCCCATTTTGGAAGCTTCCCTGGCACCAGCTCCGCGTTGATCTACTGCACCAGAATAAGCATCAAAGGATTCGATAACCCCATCATACATTGGTCTGTTATAGAATACAATTTTCCCCTTTATTTTATCTTCACCCAAAGCTTTCAATTCATCAAAATTATGCACTTCGACCACTTCGGCAGTTAAACCGGTTTTTGGAGTTGCAACCGATCCTCCCAATGCACAAATTGGCACAATAATTTTCTTTTTGTCATCGAGAATATAAGCGGTTTCTTTTTCACCACGAACCCATTTTGGCACCATTACTTCCTGCAAATACACTTTGTCAAAACCCAATTTTTCCATTTGGCTTTTAGTATATTGAACCGCTTTTTCAGCTCCTGCAGAACCAGATAAACGGGATCCGATATCATTTGATAAATGATCCAACCAAGAATAACATTTCGAATTGGTTAATGCAGAGTTATAAATTTGTTTAAAAAATTGCTCGTCTTTATTTTGGGCAAAAACAACAATACTATTTACAAAAAGTAAAGAAAGAAGAAGGTTTTTTTTCATTTTGGGCTAATCTTGGTTTATTAAATCGATTTAAGTTGGTGCAATTTCGAAATTCTAAATCAATTTTAATGTTAAAAACAAAAAAATCCTGCAACCTTTAAAAGTTCACAGGATTTAACCTAAAATCAGTATTAAGATTTTATTGCTTTTTTTATACAGATTTGCTTTGCCTGTTTGCTATCGCTCGGGCAATGACATTAAATTAAGCTTTGCATTTTCTCGCTAAGGCGCCAAGACGCAAAGTTTGAAGCCTATTTCTTTGCGTCTTAGCGACTTTACGAGAACTATATTTAGAAAAATCATTAACTCAATGACATTGAACAGTTGGGTATGTAATTTGTCTCTAATTCTAGGTGTAATAAAACTTGAAATCCTTACTTAATTGGTTCAAAACTTATGGCTGTTCCTCCTCCTGGAGCCAAAACCAAATTCAGTTTTGATTTATTGTTAACTTCAACAGTTCTTATTTTGTAAGCCATTGGATTTTTTTTCCAATCGGCATCTTTGGCATCTTCATAAATAATTGCTTTATACTTTTGACCTTTGGTCAGAAAATCCAAAACAATGGTAGTCTTTCTGTAATTTTCGTCTGTAATTGCTCCTAAAAACCAAGTTTCCTTTCCTTTAGTTTTTCTGGCAATGGTTAAATAATCACCAGGTTCAGCCTCCAGAATTTTGGTATCGTCCCAATCAACGGCAACATCCTTGATGAATTGAAAAGCATCCATGCGTTTTTCATAATTTTCAGGTAAATCAGCAGCCATTTGCAAAGGAGAATACATTGTTACATACAATGCCAATTGTTTTGCCAACGTAGTATGTACCTGTTCCTTTTTATTTTTGTCGTAATAACTCATTTTAATTTCAAAAATGCCCGGCGTATAATCCATCGGTCCGCCAAGCAGTCTTGTAAATGGCAAAATAGTTTCGTGACTAGGCGGATTTCCAATACTCCAACCGCTGAATTCATTACCGCGCGCTGCTTCGGCAGCTATGTAATTTGGATACGTACGGCTATAACCTGTTGGGCGGGACGATTCATGAGAATTAAGCATTAGTTTGTAATCGGCGGCGCGTTTGGCTACAAAGTTAAAATGGTTCACCATCGCTTGTCCATCGTGAAACTCACCACGAGGAATAATTTTGCCCACATAACCCGTTTTTACTGCCGGATAATCATACTTTTTCATCAAATCGAAAGCACGATCAAGATGGCGCTCATAATTACCAACAGAACCCGAAGTTTCATGATGCATAATCATTTTTACGTTTTTTTCTTTGGCGTAAGCCGAAATTGCTTTGATGTCAAAATCAGGATAAGGCGTAGTGAAATCAAAAACTTCTTCTTTCCAATTGCCATTCCAATCTTCCCAACCAACATTCCATCCTTCTACCAAAACGCCATCAAAGCCATTTTTTGCAGCAAAATCAATATATTTCTTGGTGTTTTCTGTTGTTGCTCCGTGTTTACCAGTTGGAGCTAAACTTTGTGTTAACACGTTTTGGGCAACTTGTGAACCCGTATAATCCCAAGTGGAAACCCCAACGTGCATTTCCCACCAAATTCCAATGTATTTCATTGGTTTTATATAAGAAACATCATCGAGTTTACAGGGTTCATTCAAATTCAGAATCATATGTGAGCCAACAACATCCCTTGCATCATTGCTTATCATAATAGTCCTCCATGGCGATACGCAGGGAGCTTGCAAATAGGCTTTATCGCCAATTGCATTTGGAACCAAAACTGACGTTAATTTGAACTTTGATCCGTCAACATTCAAATGCATTACTGGATAATTGACAACTGCTGCTTCAAAAATATTGACATACAAACCTGTTGACGATTTCATCATCAGCGGTGACTGTACGGCATATTTCCCAGGAATTGATTTTACTCCAATTCCATTATTCAAATCTAATTTAGTATTGTCAACTTCTGAAAGTTTGGTTTCATTATAGGCATATTCATTGCTGTCAAAATCACCAGGAATCCAGAAAGCTTTGTAATCTTCGGTCAGATTGAATTGTGTTTCTTCATCCGAAATAATGAAATAATTCAGGTTTTCCTGTTTAGGAAAATCGTATCTGAATCCAATACCTTCGTCAAAAACCCTGAAAATGATATTCATTTTTACTTTGGTTTCTTTTTGAACCAAAGCAACTGTAAGTTCGTTATAATGATTTAGAATTGATGATTTTTCACCCAAAACCGGTTTCCAAGATTCATTGAATTCGGAAGTTTTGGTTGACAGAATTTCAAAATCAGAATTAAGGGCTTTTTTTTCCTTTAGTTTTATTCCTAAAGAACTTTCCTCAATAACAGTTTTTCCATTATAATCAACCGAATAGGATGGTTTCCCATTTTCCAGTAATTTAAAATTGAGCGAAATTTTATTAGATGGCGATTTCACGTTTTGTGCATTAATTGAACATAAAATAAAAACGAAAAAAATTGAAAATATATGCTTCATTTGTTGCTTTTTAGGTTGCTTTAAACCAAAAATAATTATTAATCTATTTAGTATTTAATTTAAAAAATACTACAAGGTTGTAGTTTCAATAAGTCTTTTTTTTGATAAGAATAAACTTATATGAATTATTAAGTCGCGGTCGAACAATCTCGTTTCTTTCCAATAATCCTCAAACTTGTCATTCTAACGGAGGAAGAATCTCCGTTACAAAATCAGCTAAGATTGTGGACTTTGATTGAGGAGCTACTTGTGGAGATTGCTTCGCCAGTTCGCTATCGCTCGTGTCCTCGTACCTCGGAATGACAAGATTGTGGAAGTCGATTGCGGAATACCATCTAGAACATCACCATATTACTCGTAATAAGAAGCTTATGAACCAACTACACAATAATCTAATTTAATCTCTCATCATTTTGACTTAACATTCTTCATCGTTTTTGGGCCAATTCCATTTTCATTAAAAGCTTCAATAGCAAAATAATAATCAGTTCCTTTATCCAAGCCTCGAAAATCATACGAATCGCCATCATAAACCATTATGTTATTGTATAATTTATCAGGAGCAATTCCGTAGTAAATTGTATAACCAACGGCATCAGGAAGTTTATTCCAACTAATCATCGCGTTTCTTGAATCGGATGGATTTCTATTCACTTTGAAACCTGTTACCGCCTTTGGTTTTTCGGACAATCCGTTTCCAAACACACGAAAGTCAGAAACCGAAAATAATCCTGAAGCATTATGAATATTCACCATTTTTACATAACGCGCTTCAATTGGCTTCATTAATTCCAAATAATCGTGAGGAGCATCTTTGTCATTCTTGGATTTATCAACAACCAATGTCCAATTTTGATTATCATTTGAAGTAAAAATTTTATACTGATAATAAATATCCATTGCCTTGTTGTATTGCGTTGCTTTATGATCGGCATAGTTAATTTGGAGGGCATTTATCCTCATTTTTCTGCCCAAATCAATCTGGAACCATTCACCTGGTTTATCAGTTTTGGCTGACCAATACGATTGAATGTTTTCATCGGTCAAATTTTCGGCACTATAGCAAATTTTTTCAAAAACTTTTTTTCCGCCCGTGTCCACTCTATGCGTTTGCACTTCCATGCAATCTTCGGTAGAAGATACTGTTGCTGGCTTTTTGTATGAAAGCAACATCCATCCCGAGAAAGCACCATTGGTTTGGTCACGCTTTTGAGTCGGCAACAAAGTGGGATAATCACCATAAGCAGTTATTGAATACATAATATCATCTTTGTCAAATCCGGCGGGAAACATATCGATACGGCGCTCAAATCGATCTTTTACCGAAATTTTACAGGTTCCTGTATTCCAATAATTACCGTAGTTATCAGCAAAAGTATTCCCATGCCCAGCTCCTATAACAAATCCTCCCGGTTTATACGACATCGGGTTGTGTTTTTGATACGTAAAAGGTCCTAATGGACTGTCGCCTACGTGAACTCCATTGGCGTAGCCTTTAAATTCAGTTGCCGGAGCACCATATTGCATATAATATTTTCCGTTATGTTTGGTCATCCAAGCCCCTTCAATAAAATTGCCCCAAGGTGCAGGTTCCATGTCATTGTTTGGACCAAAACGCTCCCAACCATGATTTGTCGGATCTAAATTTACGACAGATTTTGCCTGTCCATAAGGTTTTTGAATATCTTCAACCTCTGTGGCGGCATATAATTTTGCATAATCCTCCTGATTTCCTTTCGGGAGCCATGTATTATAATCAACTTCGACACCTACAAGCGGTAATTTCCCGCTTGAACCGTAATACATATACACTTTTTTGTCATCATCCTGAAAAATAGCAGGATCCCAAGTGGGCAACATCGCCGTATTTACATGTCTTGTCCATCTCCCTAATTTGGGATTGGCTGTTTTCCAGATGGGATGATCTTTCTTCCAGGTTGAACCCACATAAAACAAAGTGTCATTTACCACCCACGCAGCAGGTGCACATTGATCATCATCTCCGGGAAGTCGTTGAAAACTACCATAAACAAAATTCCAGTCCGACATATCTTTACTCCAAAAGAAACCCGCCTGATTGGTCGCAAACAGGTAATATTCGCCTTTGTAGTTAATAATTACGGGATCGGCACTGGAACGACGTGAATCAGGAATTCCGTTATGGTTTTGGGTTGTATAATTGTATCCGATATTTATTGGATTACAATATGTTGAAGCAGGTCTGTTTGGGTCAAACCATTCCGTTTTTCCATTGCTACTGCTATTTTGAGCTGTGACAACTTGAATACTCAATGTAAAAAGAAACATCACTATTAAATTCAATCTTCTCATTTTCTAAACTTTTAATAGATTAATTGAAAGTTGTTTATTAAAAAATGCCCCTCGTTTAACCTAAAAAACGAAGGGCATACTAACCAAACTAACTAAACTTACTTAACTAAATTAAAACTAACTTTATTTTGTGCGTCTGAGTTTCCGCCTACGAAAACTTCAAATAATCCAGGTTCAGCTTCAAATTTCAAATCAGAGTTGTAAAATTTCAAATCTTCTACACTGATTTCGAATGTAACAGTTTGTTTTTCTCCCTTTTTAAGGGCAATTTTTTGAAAACCTTTTAATTCTCTAACGGGTCTGGTTACAGAACCAACCACGTCTCTGATGTACATTTGGACAACTTCTTTTCCGTCGTAATTACCTGTATTTGCTACATCGACACTTACAGTTACTTTTCCGCCGAAATTCATTTTATCAGATGAAATTTTAAGATTTGAATAGGAAAAATTGGTATAACTCAATCCAAAACCGAAAGGAAACAAAGGTTCATTTCTTTCATCGATATAATTGGATCTGAATTTTTCAAATTTTCCTTCTTTGTTAACCAAAGGTCTTCCTGTATTTTTAGAGGCATAATAAATAGGCACTTGTCCTAGGCTTCTTGGAAACGTAGCAGTTAATTTTCCCGAAGGATTAACATCTCCAAATAATACATCTGCAATTGCGTATCCAGCTTCAGTACCAGCAAACCATACATTCAATATGGCTGGCACAGTTTCATTTTCTTCTTTTATAACCAATGGACGGCCATCAAAAAGAACTAAAACTACCGGTTTTCCTGTTTTTAATAATGCATTCAATAAGTCTTTTTGCGCTTGCGGAATTTCAAGATTGGTACGGCTGCTGCTCTCCCCGCTCATTTCGGCAGATTCTCCCAGCGCCGCCACAATAACATCGGCTTGATTGGCAACTTTTAAGGCTTCGTTCAATAATTCTTCTTTGGAACGATTGTCTCTATGCAGGGTTTTTCCAAACATGGTGGCATTGGTCTCAAAAGTTTCATCATAATCAAGATTGCTTCCTTTGGCATAAAGTACTTTAGTCGATTTGCCGGCTACTTCTTTGATACCTGCCAATAATGATATTGCATTTTCCATTTTTGTGGCAACACTCCATGTTCCAGGCATATTTTCTTTGGCATCCGCCAAAGGTCCTATCAAAGCAATTGTTCCCGATTTTTTTAAAGGAAGTACCTGATTCTGATTTTTTAGTAAAACCAATGATTGTGAAGCTATTTTTCTTGCTTCATCTCTGCTTGCAGCGGTAAAAATATCGGTTTTGGCTCTTTTATCATCACAGTATTTGTAAGGATCATGAAACAATCCCAAATCGTATTTTGCATTCAGCATAAGCGTGACAGCTTTGTCGATTTGTTCAATGGTAACTTTATTTTCTTCCAATGATTTTTTCAAAGTTGTCAAAAGACCTTCGCCTACCATATCCATATCTACGCCCGCATTAAGCGCTAGAGCTGATACCGTTTGCAAATCTCCCATTCCGTGGTCAATCATTTCTGGAATTCCCGTAAAATCGGTAACCACAAATCCTTTAAAGCCCCATTGTTTTCTTAAAACATCTGTCAGCAACCATTTATTTCCAGTGGCAGGAACGCCATCAACTTCATTAAAAGACGCCATAACCGAACCGGAACCGGCATCAATCGCAGCCTTGTATGGCGGAAAATACTCATTATACATTCTGATATGGCTCATATCAACCGTATTGTAATCACGCCCAGCTTCTGGAGCTCCATATAAAGCAAAGTGTTTAACACAGGACAAAATAGAATTATTTTTACTAAGATCATCCTGTTCATATCCTTTTACCATGGCGGCGGCTATTTTGCTCCCCAAATAAGGATCTTCACCAGAGCCTTCGGAAACTCTTCCCCAACGTGGATCGCGGGAAATATCAACCATAGGAGAAAACGTCCAGCATATCCCGTCAGCACTTGCTTCCTGTGCTGCAATTTGAGCACTTCTTTCGATTAATTTCATGTCCCAAGTACATGACAATCCAAGCGGAATAGGAAAAGTGGTTTCATAGCCATGAATTACGTCCATACCAAAAATCAATGGAATTTTCATGCGACTTTTTTCAACTGCAATTCGCTGTACATCTCTAATTTTTTGAACAGTTTTAATATTAAATAAACCTCCTACTTTACCTTCTTCTATTTTCTTTGCAACATCAGAACTATTAGCCTGACCGGTAGTAATATCGCCAGAAGTTGGTAAATTCAATTGCCCTAATTTTTCTTCCAAAGTCATTTTGGACAATAACTCTGCAACAAATTCAGCTTTGGGTTTTATTGTAACTTGTTTTTTGTTTTCTTTCTTTTGGCTATAGCCAAAAAAAACGAAGCCTAAGAGCAGGATAACAGCTATCTTTTTCATTTTCTATTATTTTTTATTTTATTATAAAATGCAAGTATTCAAGATTATCGCCATCTTGTTCTCAATAACCGTACCTTTAATCATTTAAAAACAATATTTTGTATTTTTTAACTATAATCATAAACAAAAACAGTTAATTCTCCAAAAAAACTACAATTCTAAACAATTCACTTTTTTTGGATAATAGGAAAAATGGCTTTTGCGATTCGACTCAATTAAAGGGCATTTATTAAAATCCATATTTACCCGAACTAAAACCAAGATTCTTCAAACCTTGTTGTACTTCGGGGGCATTCATGAATAATTTCCACAATAAACCTGTTCGGTAATTTTCAATCATTGGAGCTATTGTTCCTTGATCTATAGCCAAATAACGTGGTGTAACCCAATTATAATGCGGTGAGAAAGCATCATAAGGTCCTGCAACTCCTACGTAAGTACTTTTATTTTCATCATATAAAAAATGTAAAAATCTCATACTTTCCTTTGGAGTATATGGAAAAGATGATAACGCTGCTGTAGGTGTTATAACCCCTAAATCATTGCCGGTATCATGAGCAGAATATCCAGTTGAACCATCCTTGTTTCGGGTATAGCTCGCTGTGAGTCCCCAACATTTATCGGAGTATCCTTTCCACTTTTTGGGATTATCAACACAATATTCATAGGTAAT
Organism: Flavobacterium gilvum; assembly: GCF_001761465.1. Classification (NCBI taxonomy): domain Bacteria; kingdom Pseudomonadati; phylum Bacteroidota; class Flavobacteriia; order Flavobacteriales; family Flavobacteriaceae; genus Flavobacterium; species Flavobacterium gilvum. The sequence continues at coordinate 3,723,984 of NZ_CP017479.1, forward strand.
TTTTGCTTGATTTTGAGTTAATTCCCAATAGTTTGCATACTTATCCGAAAGTTTTGTCGGATCTAATCCTAGATAAGAATACTGTCCCCAAAACAGTGGCCCAGCAATTTCGCCAACTGTATTATACTTAAGTACTAAAGGGATTCCATATTGCTTTTTATCCGTTGTAATAGCTCCGCTGCGAGCCCAGCCTTCATGGTAAGCCACTGCCGGAATAGGATGAGTTGGTGAAGCCGCTCCCATAATATAGGCAATCAGACACTCGTTGTATCCTTCGAGTTTAAATTTCATTTCCCAATGATAGGTAGGAGACCAATGCCAATACATTGCATTTTCACCATTGGTGTACCAATTCCATTCAACGCCTTTCCATAACTTATCTGCCTTGTCTGCTAATTCTTTTTCTTGGGCATTACCGTTTTTAAAATATTCCCTTACGGCTACCAATCCTTGGCACAAATAGGCAGTTTCAACTATATCTCCTCCGTTATCTTTTACATTGCCAAAAAAAATGGCTTTCCCTGTGGTTCCATCTATCCAATGTGCCCAAGCTCCATGAAAACGATCTGCTTTCTCCAGAAAATTCATTCCGGTAATCATTCTTTTTACAGCTTCATCTCTTGGAATAAAACCTCTTTCTACTCCAACAATCAAAGACATTAGCCCAAAACCTGAACCACCTACTGCAATTTTATTCGCTTCAAAATTAGGATCATCGGTTAGATAACGTTCTCTACCCAATTTTGAATTGGATTCTGCATAATCCCAAAAATACTTTATAGCATCTTTCTGGACCAGATCCATCGCTTGTTCGTCTGTCAACTTAGGCGATTCGACATTTGTCTTTTTTTCTTTTGTGTTGTTGTTGCAACTTAAAAGAAATAAAAAAACTGGGGCAATTAAAAATTTAAGCTTTCTCATACCTCGCTGTATAAAAAACTTGCCAAAGCAAAAATTACTCTGGCAAATTATATTTAATTAATGATTATTCATTTCCTGTATATAAAGCCCCCACTTCTGTTGCGGTCAATGCTGAAGAATACAATCTGAACTGATCCAATGCTCCAGTCCAGGAATTCATCCAGCCTTCTTCAGGATTTCCAGATCCGCCAATTCTTAAACTTCCCACTTTTGCTGTGTTAAATTTTACGTTTCCGTGACCAGTCCATTGGCTAAGTGGCTCTAATGGCACATTATCTCTATAGAGAACCATTTTTGAAATTTTTCCATCGTACACAAATGCATAATGATGCCATTGATTATCAAATATTCCGGGAACCATTTTTGCATCTAACCATTCAAACCATTTATCAGAACCACCCGTAGTTGGCTGTTCATCAACATAAAGTTTTAAAATTGGTTTGGCAGGAGTTCCTTCTGCCATAACAAACATTGATGCCTTTGCCCAGTTGTCGCTTGTCAGAGCAAATACAAATTCTGTTTGAGTTGGAATGTTATGTTTTGCCCAAAAAGAAACCGTAAAACTACCTGCAGTCGAAGCAAAATCATTTGCAGATGAATACGCAATAAATTTTTTGGCTGGACCTCCCTGCACTCCTTTTCCATTAATTCCCTGAGTTTGTGCCAAGGGATTATCACTAGGAAATTTTGCTCTAATATTGTCTACAGCAAAACGCAATGGGTCAGTAGTATTGTCCTCAAAAGGAACATAAAATTTTAAAGGTCCACCAGGAGGATTTTCATCAACTGGATAATCCCCTAATTCAGGTCTTTCCATATCCTGGCATCCTATTGTCGCCATCAAAACAATTACTATTCCGAAAGCTTTCTTAATCATAGATATATTGATTTTCATCTTCTTTATTTTTTTATCGAATAGTTATTAATAATTAGGATTTTGAACCAAAACTCCACCAGATTGATCAATTGCAGTTTGAGGTATAGGATAATAAGCATTTTTAGGTTGATACCCTAAAGGCCCAAGTACTGAAACTGCATCTCCCCAGCGAACTAAATCATAGAATCTTTCCCCTTCCATAGCAAATTCAATTCTTCTTTCTCGTTTTATGGCGGTACGTAAAGTTGATTGACTTCCTGTTACCGGAGGCAAAATTCCCGCATTATTCCCTCTCGCTCTAGCTCTTACCATTTCCAGATAACTTGCAGCAGCACTCGTATTTCCAGATTCATTGGATGCTTCGGCAGCCATCAAAAGAACATCAGCATAACGAAGAATTTTAATATTAATCCAATGGTTTTTGTTTTCACCATAATTTTGTCTCACACTAGGTGTTGAATAAGCTTTTTTATTCCAATAAGGTTGATCCAAAGGCGGTTTTGCTGGCAAGATTAAACCATTTCCATCATCTTGACCTGAATATAAGACAGTTGCCAATCTTCTTGGATCATTTGCCTCATACGCATTTATCAAATTATCATTTGGAACGTTCATTCCGAAACCTAAATCCCATGTACCTGCACCTCTAACTCCTTGAGCTTCCCAATAATTACTTGAATAATTAATTCCTCCTTGACGTAAAAACTGAATTTCAAAAACTGCTTCAGGAGAATTATCACCCCCTTCTTTAAACAAGTCAGCATAAGAAGAAAACAAAGAATATTGACCAGAAGCAATCACTTCTTGTGATTTTGCTAAAGATTTAGTCCAATCTCCTTGATACAAATATAATTTTGCCAATAAAGTGTTTGCAAAACCTTTGGTTGCTCTTCCTGGGTAAGCAGGCCAACTTAAAGGCAAATGCTGTGAAGCAAAAGTAAGATCACTAATGATTTGAGCATCAACCTGAGCAATTGTACTTTTGGGTTTTACGGCATCACCAGGAACTACTACTTTATTAAGTACGATTGGAACTTCACCGTAATCTCTGCGCAAATCAAAATAAAGAAATGCTCTCATTACCATTGCTTCGGCTTTGTTTGTCAAACTTCCCTCATCTGTTGCACCAGATTTATCAACGGCATCAATCAAATCATTACAGGCATATATCACTTTATAATGTCCATTCCAGCAATCGGTATTCATAAAATGGGTTGTGGTATATTGATATTTTTCAAAATAAGGATCAAAATTTGCAGTATCACTTGCATTACTACCTGTAATTGCATCATCCGATCGAACAGACTCGAAAAAGAATCTACACCAGTCTGTAACTCCAGGCGAAGTACGAACCAATCCATATAAACCAAAAGCTTTTTCCTCAAAACCTCCTGCAGCCAAGTCACCTTCTGCGGCAGTTCCTAAAGGTTTTCTATCTAGAAACTCCTGGTCATCACATGAATTAAATAGCGGCAACATTAACAATGCTACCATTATATATTTTATTGATTTACTATTTATACTTTTCATAACTAGCTATATTTTTAAAAAGTTACATTTAATCCCAATGAAATAACTCTTGCCACAGGATAACCTCCATTGTCAACACCAAATTGAGTAGGAGTTCCACCAATATCAGGAGTAAAACCTGAAGCTTTTGTCCAGGTATATGGATTTTGTGCATTCAAATACAAACGAAGGCTTTGTATACTGGCTTTGTTTAGTAATTCAGTATCAAAAGTATATCCAAATTGTACGTTTCTCAATCTAAGGTAGCTACCATCTTCAATCATGTAAGTAGATGCCAATTGGTTATATGAAGAACCATCATTTATCCTTGGCTCCCAGTTAGATGTGCCTGCAGCTGTCCAATGATCTAACCTATCTGTTCTATAATTGAACTGAGCAAAAGTTGATCCATTACCCCAGTTTCTATAAACTTCATTACCATAAACTCCAGCAAAATCAATAGAAAATGAAAAGTTTTTATAATTAAGAGATGCCGAGAAACCGTATGAAACATCTGGAGTAGGATTACCAATTACAGATCTGTCATCTGGTGTTATCTTCCCGTCTCCGTTTCTATCTTTATATTTAAAATCACCAGGTCCATAAGCCCCTAAAGTACTTGGTGGTGAAGCCAAAACATCGGCATAGGATTGATACAACCCTTCAACTGTGTATCCATAAAAAGATCCCATAGGCGCACCAGCTGTCATGATAGAAGGACCATCAAAAACCTGAAATCCATCTATATAAACAGATTTAACAACGTTATCAATGGTTGAAAAATTACCACTAAGCGAATAACTCCAATTCTCATTAATTTCATCATTCCATGAAGCACTGAACTCTACACCTTTATTTTCAATTTTTCCAGAATTGGTATAAAATTGTTCACTTCCCAAATCAACAAACGTCAATAAATCATCTGTTGTTTTATTATAATATGCTGCTTCAATTTTCAACCTGCTATCCAACATTGTTGCTTCAATTCCACCTTCATAAGATGTAACTGTTTCCCAACGCAAATCTGGATTGTTACGATATGCCAACACATAAGCAGGAACCAAAGATTCACCAAATACTGCAGACTGTCCATTTTTATAATTAGGATACGTAGGATAGTGGATTGAAGTATATTGATTTCCTAAAGTTCCATAAGAACCTTTAAGTTTTAGGTTATTAAAGAATTTTTGTTCTTCCATAAACTTTTCTTTAGAGATATCCCAAGCCGCACCAACGGTCCAGAAATTTTGCCATTCTCTCAAGTCTGAAGAACCATCTCTACGGAAAGAGGCGTTCACAATATATCTTCCGTCATAGTTGTAAAGTAAACGGGTAAAGTATGATGCACTTGCTCGATCCCATTGATCCGAATAAGCAAATTTTGTCGTAGGATCTCCATAGGGGAATGTATTTACATACCAAAATCTAGGATCATGAGGAATAGGAGTTCCATTAGGATACTGTTTCACATTTCCGGATAATTGCGAATAATACTGATAATTTCGATTGTATCCTCCTAAAAGTGTAATATTGTGATTGCCTAATGATTTTGTGTAAGTCAATAAATAATCCTCCTGCATTTTTTTATCGTCTGTTTTATATTGCCAAACATCCGTTAATGCAAGACTTCGATAAAGTGTTGCCTGATTGGATTCATTATCCCACACATTATAAACAGGCGAATACTTTCTTTCATCTTTATTTCCTAAATCGGCAGAAAATGATGCTCTGAATTTAAAATCTTCTAAAAATTTTATTTCAGTAAAAACACTTCCAACAAATCTAAACTCTTCTGCCAAAGAAGTGCCATTAGCAACCCCATCAACATCAAGTAATGGGTTTCCTACCTGAGCTCCACCAATTTCCGAAGGCAATTGATTGTACATGCCTTGTTTTTGATTGTATGGTTCAACTATCGGAGTGGCTTGCAACGTACGTATGAAATCGTGTAACTGAGGTAATTTTGAGTTAGATCCCCCTAGATTTACACCTACTTTTATTGCATCACTTATTTCTAATTCATCATTTACATTGAAGGTAAATCTTTTATAATCTTCATTTTTTATTAGACCTTCATCTTCAGTATAACCGGCACCAACATATAGTTTGTTATGTTCTGTTCCGTTTGTAACGCTAATATTATGAGTAATAATAGTAGCTCCTTTGTTTTCTATGGCATGAATCCAATCGGTATTTGCATTATACAAATTATAATAACCATAAGGAGGTAATCCCTGATTAATTCTTTGTTCATCATACAATTTTTTAAAATTGGACGCATCCGTCAATGAAGGTTCGTTTGTAATATGTTTTATCCCAAGGCTAGTAGAAAAATTGATAGTTGTTTTACCTTCTTTGGCTTTTTTGGTTGTTACAATGATAACTCCGTTTGCTCCACGAGCTCCAAAAATTGCTAAAGACGAAGCGTCTTTCAGGATGTCCATCGACTCTATATCATTTGGGTTGATGAAATCAATGTTATCTGTCCAAAGTCCGTCAACTACATAAAGTGGTTGTGTTTGGTATCTACTGGCTGTACCTCTGATACGTACATCCAATTTTTCACCAGGTTTCCCAGAATCGACAACAGAAAGTCCAGATACTTTACCTTGAATCGAAGCTACAGGATTTGTGTTAGGTTTGTCTGCAACATCTTTCCCCGATACTTTTACACTTGAACCGGTTAAATCTTTCTTTTTGGCTGTTCCATACCCAATAACTACCACTTCTTTTAGTGCAGTATCCTGGGATTCTTTCATTGTAATTGTCATTGGCTTTGCCGTTGCAGGAATAGACACTGCTTCAAAACCAACTAAACTAATTTTTAATATCTGCCCTTCTTTGGCTGCAATACTAAAATTTCCGTCAATATCAGTTTCAGCCGAGACATTACCAGCGACAACAAATGCCCCAGGTATTCCAAGTCCAGTCTGATCCAATACTTTTCCAGTGATTACTTGACCAGACATATAGGCTGGAAGTAGGATGAGTGCTAAAAAGCCGACAATAAAATTTCTCATAGGTTCGTTACACGTTTAAGTTAGTATAGCTAAGTTAATCAAATACAGCGTTTTAGTAATAAAAACACCTCTACTACACAAACACATCAAAAAGCAATACAAAATCATAACAACCTAATTTACAGGTTATTAAATATTATTAGAAGTGCTTTAACAAATTGTAATGATGTAGTCTTGATGTAGTATAATTCAGGAAATGAACTATAAAAGAATTTATTTTTAACAAATAAATACTCTTTTTTACACGGAAAGTAAAAACATACTGAGAGATTCTTCTTGTGCGAGACCTAGCTTTTTTCTCAAACGATAACGGTGTAATTCGACTCCTCTAAAAGAAATATTCATCATAGGCGCAATTTCTTTGGAAGAAAGATTCATTTTCAGATATACGCACAACTTAATATCTTTTGGAGTCAGATTAGGATATTTTTTGGAAAGAGCAATAATAAATTCATTGTTCATCAAACTAAGATTGCTTTCAAAAACTTCCCATTCATGCTTATTAACAGCATTAATTTTGATGGTTTTTTTAATCTCACTCTTCAACTTATTGAGATCTGATTCAGTATCCAAAATATTTTGTATATTTTCAATCATCTCACTTTGCTTGGCGATAGAAAGTGATTTTCCTGCAATTTCCAAAGACTTTGATTGCAATTCTAACTGCAGGATATGCTTTTCATATTCCTGACTGCTTAATTCATTTTCGGCCTTTAATTCCATTTCAAAAATTTCTTTCTGATGTTTCAATTCCTCTTTCTCCAATTCAAGCTTTTGAATGTATTTCATTTTATTCCACATATAATAAAGATACAAGACAAGCCCGATGAAAATCATGTAAATTACAATCATCCAAACCGAAAAATACCATGCTTTGTCTACAACAAACTGAAAGTTGGTTGTTTTATTATAACTTAAACCATCATTACTGTAAATGGTAACTTCATAAGAACCACTGTTTAAGTTATTCAACAGAATCACTCCTTCTTTAATTGGCAAATATTCTTTTATCCCATTAATGGTATAAAATAAATCCGGTTTTTCGGTTCCATAAATACCCGATATTACATCTATCTTCAGCTCTGAATTAAGATTGATTTTAGAATTATTTTCGACCAAATGACCATTATTGAAAGCTTCAATTTTGACAATGGGCTGTTTTTTTATTTCATTTTTAAATTCAAGTGAAATAAATCCATCGTCAAGGTTCAACAAATAATTGTTTCTATCCTTAAAGACTTTCAGATTACCGTTGATGATTTTTCCTTTATAATATTTCTCCTGGATGCTGTTTTTGATAAATTTATTCCCAACAACATTAATATAGTACAAAAATCCATCCTGAAGTACTATGAAATGATTATCATCAATACTCACAACATCAGATACATTTTTAAAATTAGTGTTAAACAATTGATTCAATTCCAATTGATTGGTCATGGAATTATACGTGTACCAGAAGTTGTTTATCAAAAAAAGGATTTCATTTCGAAACTCAAAAATTTTAACTCCAAAGTCGTTAACTATTTTGCAGCGATTGGTTACATTGTCAACTTTGATGGTTTGATGCGCATCATTATATAAAATGCGATACAGTCCCCTATTATTATCTGCAGCCCAAATTTCATTTTTCCTATTTTGGGCTAGATATTTAATTGGTTTCTGAATCCCGCCTATAATTTTTATTTTATTTAAATCATTAAAATCATCGTAGATAACTATTCCACTGTAAGTTGCCTGCAAATACGAATTATCAATACTGCTTTTGGTCAAATTCCAGCCTCCGTTAATATCGCTTAATTTACTTAGAAGTCCATTTTTATAAACATAAGTCCCTTCGTTGTGACCAATGATGTACTGGTCTTTTATTTTACTGATATTCCAAGCCTGTCCTTGTGTATTTGGAATTAATGATAATTCTTTGTCTACGAATTTAAAAATGCCATGATTCGTTGCCATCAAATAGCCATTAGGAATACTCGCGACAGAATACACCGATCCTAAAATACCTGAACTATCAAAGAATATTGATATTGGAGAATTAACCTCAATGTGGGCAATTCCATTGTCAAGTCCCAGCCACAAATCGTTGTTTTTATCCTGACCAATACTCAAAACAGAATTATTCATCAGGACATTGTTCCGATTGATATTTTTATAGGAACCGTCATTCAAATCTAGGATATATGCGCCTTTATTAGCAGTTCCTATGATCAGTTGATTGTTTTTGATAAATTGAGCGACATTAATATTTGCCAATTTCAATAATTCGTTCAGTTTGTTTTCCCAAACACTTAATTTGTTATTTTCAAAAACAAAAACACCATTTTTTTGGGTAAAAAAATAAATTTTATTCTGATGTTTTTGAATAGAATGCACCACTTTATTTTCCAAAAGTGACAGTCCTTCTTCCTTTTCAATTCCAGAATCTGTCCATTGATAAATTCCATTTTTGACAGTTGCAATCAAGAGCTGATTATCAACTACAAAACAATATGAGATTAAAAAAGGGAGTTTTTTTTCTGTTATAACTTTACCGTCAAAAACAAAAATGCTATTAAAAGATTGGAAGTAAATCTTACCATTAAACTTAAAAATCTTCCAAATTTCATCATTATTATTAGTATCAAAAACCTTCTTGCCCTTTGTTATTGAAACATAATGCATCTTTGCGTTTTTGCGATACCAATAGCCAAATTCCTGATAAGAACCCGAATAAATTCGGTCGCCATCAACCAGTATAGAGCGAATTACAGTTTTGTTAGGAAGTGTATATTTTCCCCATTTTACACCATCGTATCGCAGCAAATAATAATTATTGGCAAAATACATGGCATCGTCATTTCCTTGAACCACGTTCCAAATTTGATTATCACCCTGATAATTTGATTTACTATAATTTTCTACAAAGGGAAGCAACTCTTGAGCATATAGTTGCAATGAAATAAAACCTAAAAAAAAGATGTAGAGGAGTTTCGCTTTCAAATCTTTATGTTTTTTATCAAATATAACTAGATTTATTCAATAAAATTAACAAAAAAAGCTTCTGTTTCCAGAAGCTTTTTTTAATGAAATGATTTTTCTTTTAATTTAATAACAAATCATACACTTGATTTGCTATTTCCAGTTCTTCATTTGTTGGGATAACCAAAATTTTTGTTTTCGCATCAGCTGTATTGATTTCTCTGATTTCTTTGGAACGAATTTGGTTTTTCTCCTTATCCAATTGCAATCCGAAATAATCCATTTCAGTACAAACCAATTCTCTGATTTCTGCTGAATTTTCACCAATTCCGGCGGTAAAAATAATCGCATCCAAACCGTTTAATGCCGAAGTATAAGAACCAATATATTTTTTGATTCGGTAAGTGTTCATCGCCAAAGCCAATTGACAATCTTTGTTACCATCTGCAGCATTAGCCTGAATATCTCTCAAATCACTAAAACCTGTCAATCCAAGCATACCGCTTTGTTTTTGCAATAAAGCGTTCACTTCATCTGCCGAATAATTTAGTGTTTTAATCAAATGAAAAATAACAGAAGGATCGATATCACCACTTCTTGTTCCCATTACCAATCCGCTAACCGGAGTGAATCCCATTGAAGTTTCAATACATTTTCCATCTTTTACGGCAGTGATACTACAACCATTGCCCAAGTGGATAGAAATAATGTTTTTATGTGGCTTGTTCGCTGCTTTCAAATACTCAATTGCCTTTGTGGAAACATACTTATGTGATGTTCCGTGAAAACCATAAGCTCTAATTTTGTGTTCAGTCAACAAATAATTAGGAATAGCATATTTATAAGCTTCTACGGGCATTGTTTGATGAAAAGCAGTATCAAAAACTGCAATTTGTTTGGCTGATGTAAAAATTTCTTCAGCAACATTTATACCTTCCAAATTTGCTGGATTGTGCAAAGGTGCCAAATCACACAATTGTCTGATTTTTTCCTTCACTTCGGCAGTAATCAATGTTGTATCCGAAAAAGTGCTTCCTCCGTGTACAACTCTATGTCCCACAGCATCAATGTCCGAAGTACTTTTTATAACTCCCACGGTGCCGTCCATCAGCAATTGAGAAATCTTTTGCAATCCCACTTTATGATTGGCTATTGGTAATGTTTCTTCCACCTTTACCGAATTGGTCGCATAAGTAAAATTTGAAGATTCCAATCCAATTCTGTCAATCATTCCGTTACAAATTACTTCATTTGAAGGCATATCAATCAATTGATATTTAATTGAGGAACTTCCCGAGTTTATAATAATTATTTTCATTTAAATATATTTAAGGATTAAAAGATTGAAGGATTAAAAAATTAATTTTTAAATTATTAAATATTTCAATCTTTAAATTAAAAAGTTAAAATTCTTGTGCCTGAATAGCTGTAATTACAACAGTATTAATGATGTCATCAATAGTACAACCACGGCTTAAGTCATTTACAGGTTTGTTCAACCCTTGCAACATTGGTCCGATTGCAAGTGCTCCTGTTTCCCTTTGTACTGCTTTATAAGTATTGTTTCCTGTATTCAAATCAGGGAAAATCAATACACTGGCTCTACCTGCCACTTCGGAATTTGGCATTTTACTTTGTCCTACTTCCAAGTCAACAGCAGCGTCGTATTGTATTGGTCCTTCGATTTTAAGATCAGGACGTTTTTGTTTCACAATTTCGGTAGCAGTTCTTACTTTTTCAACCTCATCTCCTTTTCCAGACGTTCCTGAAGAGTAAGACAACATGGCAATTTTTGGTTCAATTCCAAAAGAAATACTCGAATCTGCAGATGAAATTGCAATTTCTGCCAATTGTTCTGCAGTAGGATTTGGGTTGATAGCACAATCTCCAAAAACAGAAACACGGTCTTCCAGACACATAAAGAACACAGAAGAAACTACAGATGAATTTGGTTTTGTTTTAATGAACTGTAATGCCGGTAAAATAGTGTGTTGCGTTGTATGTGCTGCACCAGATACCATTCCGTCTGCATGTCCTTTGTACACCATCATGGTTCCAAAATAAGATACATCGGCCATTACATCTCTTGCCATTGCAGGTGTCACATTTTTAGCTTTTCGCAACTCATAATAGGTGTTTGCATAATCCTCAAAATTTTCAGACTCTGCAGGATCAATGATTGGCACTTTGTTAAAATCAAAATCCAAACCTAGTTCGGCTACTTTACTTTCGATTTGTTTTTTGTTTCCAATAATGGTAATATCAACTACATCCATTGCCAACAAACGAGAAGCTGCGATGATAATTCTTTCATCACTTCCTTCTGGCAGAACAATATGTTTTCTATGCGCTTTGGCTCTTTTAACCATATTGTATTGGAACATTTTTGGAGTCATTCCTTCTGCCTCAAATGCATTGAACTTATCGATTAATGCATCCAAATCAACATACTTATCGAATGTATTTATAGATGTTTCAATTTTTTGAACGTTTTTGGCATAAATCTTAGGCTTAATATTCCCTATTTCATTGGCAATATGATAAGTACCTCTTTCAACCGTGATAATTGGAACTACAGCCGAAAGACCTTCGATTAATTTCAAAATACTTTCCTCTGGGATTATGTTTCCAGTCAAAACAATTCCCGAAACTGTTGGATAGTTAGCAGATTCATTTGCCTGTAATGCCCCAAGAATAATATCGGCTCTGTCCCCCGGAACAATAACAAGTGCATTTTCTTTTAGATGCAACAAATAATTTCGCAACTGCATAGCACCAATACTGTAATTTGCAACTTGATTATTTAAATATTCCTGACCAAAAAGTACCTTGGCATCCAATACTTCAATGATTTCCTGAATGGTAGGATTATTTAAACTACCAATTAATGGAATCGAATTGACAAGAACTGAAGAAGGCAAACTGTTTTGCAAACTCGTTGTAACCAATTCCAGATTTTGAGGTTGCACTTTATTAGCAATAACTGCCAAAACTTCAACCTCTTTGAGTTTAAATGAATTGTATGCCAAGTTCAGATTATCAATCAATTCTTCTAAGGTTTTACCTTCACCAGAACCAACAACAATGGTAGGAACTCCAAGATTTTTTGCAATCAACACATTCATGTCCAGTTCTATAACTGTACCTTCTCCTGTAAAACTCGTTCCTTCTACCAAAATAAAGTCGAAACGCTCTTCGAGTTTTTTATATTTTTCGATAATCAAATCGACAACTTCTCCAAGTTTTCCGTTGTTTTTCTTTTTGATTAATTTACTTTTATTAATAGCATAAGCGTCTTCATATTTTATATCCAAATCAAAATATGAAATAACCATATCAATATGGGTATCCTTTTTTCCATCTTCATAATCCTCAATTACCGGCCTGAAATAACCTACTTTTGCAGTTCTTCCTAACAGCATTCTCAACAAACCCAAGGTAATTATCGTTTTGCCGCAATTCTCTTCAATGGTCGCGATGTATATTGCTTTTTTCATATTCATACTTTAAAATGTTATATTTTTTTAACGCTTATGCAAAATTATATCTTTAATTTCCTTCAAAATATGACCAAAATCAGGTTTAAACACAAATGTTGTTTCAACACTTAAAAATCAAAACCACCTTCGCTTTTTGAAATACACAACCATGGCAATTACCACCATGAACATAAAACAAACTACCAGAAAATAGCCATTGTGATACTTTAACTCCGGCATATTATCAAAATTCATTCCATAAACCCCCACAATAAAAGTCAGCGGAATAAATATCACCGAAATAACCGTTAAAGTTTTCATAATCTCGTTCATCTTATGTGCCTGAGCCGCAAAAAAGAAATTAGACGCACTTTCTAATAATCCCATATCCGATTCTATTTGTTCCAAAAGTTCTAAACACTTTTGATACAAACGAGTAAAAAAACTATAATTATCATGCTCAATTTCATCAAATACGTCATCATCTTTCATGCTTTTAATATCATACAAAGAATCCCGAAGCGGTATAATGGAACGCTTTAATAAATTAAAATTATCTCTATGTTTTTCAATTTTTTCTAAGATTATCGGGTCGGCACTCGATTTGGTAAAATCTATCAGTTCTTCTATTTTATCCTCTTCATTTTCTAATGTGATATAAAAATTACCAATCACCGTATCTAGTAAAATGTATAACAAGTAATCGGCTTTTTTTGTTCGCACGATTCCAGAATTGGTTCGGATACGCTCTCGTATATGTGTAAAAAAATCGCTCCTTTTTTCCTGAAACGAAATCAAAATTCCTTTTTTTAGCAAAAAACTAATTTGCTCAACTCTTATATCATCAGAACTTTCCTGGGGCAATAGTGATTTGATATTAAAAAACAAAGTCTCTTTCTCCTCCATCAATTTGGTTCGCTTGTTGGTATTCAAAATATCGGACAAAATGAAATTGTCGATATTAAAATATTTTGTAACCACCTTAAGCAACGCGATATTATTTAATCCATGAATATTCAGCCAATTCGTTTTGTTTAAATCTATATGCTTTCTTAAATCTGAAATAATATCATTCTCATATTCTGCAACACTGCAATCATCATAAACAAATAATTGAATCTCTACCTTTTTATCTGTATGCAAACCAGTGTATTCAAGGTTGTACGGCTGCAATTGTTTGGTTTTTATATTTCTAATTTTTCTCATAAAATAATTTGTATAGTAATATTACAAAAAAATTGAAACTTTTGAAACGAATTTGGATTTAAAAATCAAAAAAAATCAAATTTATAAATTTCAACAAGCTACAAATCAAAACATTACACAAAATATTAATTTGCAGTAGCAGTAGTACAGACGCGATTTATCGCGTCTCTAGATTATTCTTGGGAGAGACGCGATAAATCGCGTCTGTACGGAGGTGGAGCACAAAAAAAACCGAGCCATTTCTGACTCGGTTTTTTGTTTATAATGCTGTGTGGGAGACGCGATAAATCGCATCTGAACACAATGAGAAATAATTATTTTACTTCTTCGAATTCAACGTCTTCAACATTGTCTCCTTGCGCTTGAGCTTGTGGCTCAGCAGCTGCTTGACCTTGTTCTCCTTGAGCATACATCGCTTCAGTAGCTTTTTTCCAAGCTGCATTGATGTTGTCAAGAGCAGTTTGAATTGCAGGAATGTCTTGAGATTGGTGAGCCATTCTCAATTCAGTCAATGCATACTCGATAGCTACTTTATTATCATCAGATAATTTATCTCCAAGTTCTTTCAATTGAGACTCAGTTTGGAAGATCATTCCGTCAGCTTCGTTCAATTTTTCAGCTCTTTCTCTAGCAATTTTGTCAGATTCAGCGTTAGCTTCAGCATCTTGTTTCATTCTTTCGATTTCTTCAGAAGTTAATCCAGAAGAAGCTTCGATACGAATATCATGAGATTTACCAGTTCCTTTGTCTGTAGCAGTTACTTTGATGATACCATTAGCATCGATGTCAAAAGCAACTTCTATTTGAGGAACTCCTCTTGGTGCTGGTGGAATACCGTCTAAGTGGAAACGACCGATAGTTTTGTTATCAACAGCCATTGCTCTAGCTCCTTGCAATACGTGAAGCTCAACAGATGGTTGAGAATCAGAAGCAGTAGAGAATACTTGAGATTTTTTTGTTGGGATAGTTGTGTTAGCTTCAATTAATATAGTCATAACACCACCCATAGTTTCGATACCTAGAGAAAGAGGTGTTACGTCTAGTAACAATACATCTTTTACATCTCCAGAAAGAACTCCACCTTGAATAGCAGCTCCGATAGCAACAACCTCATCAGGGTTAACACCTTTAGACGCTTTTTTACCGAAGAATTTCTCTACTTCATCAACAATTTTTGGGATACGAGTAGAACCTCCAACCAAGATAACTTCGTCGATATCAGAAACAGATAAACCTGCATTTTTCAACGCTTTGGCAACAGGAGCCATAGAACGTTTTACTAATGAATCTGTCAATTGCTCAAATTTAGCTCTTGATAATTTTTTAACCAAGTGTTTTGGTCCAGAAGCAGTAGCAGTTACGTAAGGCAAGTTGATTTCAGTTTCGGCACCAGAAGACAATTCAATTTTTGCTTTCTCAGCAGCTTCTTTGATACGTTGCAATGACATTGGGTCAAGACGCAAATCGATACCTTCTTCAGCTTTAAATTCGTCTGCCAACCAGTCAATGATTTCGTGGTCAAAATCATCACCTCCTAAGTGAGTATCTCCGTCTGTAGACAATACTTCGAATACACCGTCTCCTAATTCAAGAACAGAGATATCAAAAGTACCTCCACCTAAATCGTAAACAGCAATTTTTTGATCTTTACCTTTTTTGTCCAAACCGTAAGCCAAAGCAGCAGCAGTTGGTTCGTTGATAATACGCATAACTTTAAGACCTGCGATCTCACCAGCTTCTTTTGTAGCTTGACGTTGCGCATCATTAAAGTAAGCAGGAACAGTGATAACTGCTTCAGTAACTGTTTGACCTAAATAGTCTTCAGCAGTTTTTTTCATTTTTTGAAGAGTCATTGCAGACAATTCTTGTGGAGTGTACAAACGACCATCGATATCAACACGTGGTGTGTTGTTGTCACCTTTTACCACAGAGTAAGGAACTCTTTTTGCTTCTTCAGTAATTTCAGCAAAAGTGTGTCCCATAAAACGTTTAACAGAAGCAATCGTTTTTGTAGGGTTAGTTACTGCTTGTCTTTTTGCAGGATCACCCACTTTAATCTCTCCACCTTCAACAAAAGCGATGATAGATGGTGTAGTTCTTTTTCCTTCAGCATTAGGGATTACCACAGCTTCGTTACCTTCCATTACAGAAACACAAGAGTTCGTTGTACCTAAATCAATTCCGATTATTTTACCCATTTTTAATATATTTAATTTTTATTGTAAACTTATTTAACGGTTCGAAGACTCTAAGGCAATCATTATGCCAATATAAAAAACCGAGTAAATTGTCAGTTTTCATTATAACTGTCACAAAACAGTATGACAAACTGACATTTTAATACCAATTTGAAAGGAGACCGATGATTGGCGCAATGTCATTCAGTTACACTTTGTTCTTTCTCGCAAAGCCGCAGAGGCGCAAAGTTTAGAACCGATTTCTTTGCGTCTTCGCGAGAGCTCAATGTCATTGCGCTAAGATTTGTCTTTTCTCGCAAAGTCGCAGAGGCGCAAAGTTTAGAACCGATTTCTTTGCGTCTTTGCGTCTTTGCGAGAGTCATATAAAAAAAGCTTACCTAGAAATCCTTAATTTAACAACATTCCGTTCGGGATGTTCATTTTCAGAAGCTAATCCGGCTGTCCGCTGTATCTGTGTGCCTGAACCCCAGGCACACAGGATGCCGCTACCATCCGGGCTAGGGCATTTGTATTCCATAACAAGTTTGTTTTTTTTAGATGTTATTTCTTTCAAATTTAATATCTTTAAAACATTTAATTATACGCCTATGCAATGGAATGCCAAAATCATCACGCACAAAAAAGAAAAACGAATTGCCGTTTATTTTGAAAAAAACGCCGAATGGATTGCCCGAATAAAAAACGTCGCTGGTTCCCGATGGAGCCAAACCTTGGGGCTTTGGCATATCCCAAACACCGAAGAAAACAGAATTAGATTTAAACTCACTCCCTATCGCACACAATCCCGTCAAGAGAAGGCATTGCCCAAATCGAAAAATTCAAGCAATGGCTACGCTCCAAACCCTATAGCGAAAGTACCATCACCACTTATAGCGAAGCCTTAAAATCATTCTTGCTTTACTACCGAGAGAAAGCCATTGCCGAAATCACCAATGAAGATGTGGTACTGTATAATAATGATCATATTTTGAAAAACAATCTTTCGGCCTCATATCAAAACCAAATCGTTAACGCCATTAAATTATACTTCATAACCATTCGAGAAACCAAAATAGAAATAGATAAAATACACCGTCCCAAACGTGAGAAAGTTTTACCAAATGTTTTGAGCAAAAGAGGAAGTCAAATTAATCTTGAATGCACATTCTAATATCAAACACAAAACAATGCTTTCGCTGATTTACAGTTGTGGTTTGCGCTGTGGCGAATTATTAGCACTACGTCCTATACATATCGATTCAAAAAGGAATATTGTATTGCTCAAAAACTCCAAAGGAAAGAAAGACAGAATAGCGACACTAAGCCCAAAAATATTAGAAATGCTTCGGGAATATTATATATTGTTTAAACCTACAACCTATTTGTTTGAAGGACAAACCAAGGGACAACCTTATGATAACAGGAGTTTACAACAAGTCTTAAAGCAGGCACTCAAAAAAACAGGCATAAAAAAAACAGCCACCTTGCATTGGCTCCGGCATAGCTATGCTACCCACCTACTGGAAAGCGGAACCGATTTAAGATATATACAAGAATTATTAGGACATAATAGTAGCAAAACCACCGAAATTTACACTCACGTTAGCACAAAAAGTATTCAACAAATAAAAAGTCCGTTTGATGATCTGTAATAAAAAGATTATTTCTATATTTGAAAAAAAGCGCTACTCAATTGCGACTATACATCATATTTTGGGTGGATTGTCGCTACTTTATAGCGGGTATATACAAGTTAGCAGTAATACAAAGTAGAAATGAATAAAATAAAGATTACAATTACTTCTCTCCTTATTTCCTTTATTATGCAAGCGCAGGAAAAATCAGAAGCTGAAAATTTTATTATTGACTTTTTTAAGAAACGGGAAAAGGATAAAGTAACCTACTATACAGATAAAATATGGCCTTTTAATTTAGAAGGAATAAAAGATGCTTTAAAAAAAACCACTCTTCAAATTCGGGATACAAGATTTGCAAAAGATATTGATGAAATGCCAATTAGTATAGTATTCACAAACAAAGAAATGGATTATGTATATAATGAAATTGAAAAAAACAACAAAGAAGGTTGGGCAAAAGGAAAACTAAAAGATGTAGAATTTATTGCGAGTGAAAATCGTGATAAATATGGAACAGCTATCTATAGTTTTTCGAAACCAGTGTTTTTAAGGAATAACACAATTTGTATATTTTATTATGACGGTAATGAAATGGGAACGCTTCGGACATTCATGAAAATAAATAGTGAGTGGAAATACTATTCTATGTTTTTTCAATGGGTTAATTAAGTACTACTGCTAACGGCTACTACAACGGATTTGGGCAATAGGCTTAATGGAATGATGGTTTTGTATTTGGGATGATTTGGCAAATCCGAAAATAGGACTTAATTTAGTCCCAAACCCGCTGTAGTACCAGAACGTTAGGCGCAATTTCAGCAACACTGCAAATAAAAACCAAAAACAATAAATTATGACATTAAATGAATTAGGAACTAAACTAAGCGAAATGTATAATAATGCACCGAAAGGTGATTCGGTAGCAATGATACATTTGTTTGGAATTAAGTATGCGACAGAAATCAAAGAAAGTGAATATTCGAAAAAAGATATTATTACACAATCTGGAATTTCTGCCTCATATTTAACTGAACTTACAAAAGGTGTTAAACTAGCTGAATATGTAATCCCGAAAGATTAGTCAAATGGACAAAACATATATTCGCTCTAAGCATTTTACTTACGACGAATTACAAACAATCATAAAACAATTAAAAGAATTGAATTACGAATGGATTGCAAATATAGATTACATCGGAAGTAGTGACTCTGAAGAAATTGATGTGACTTTTTCTCTTCTAAAAGAAGATTTAGGAGAGTTTCTCTCGGTTATATTTAGTTGTGGATATTTACACGCTTTCGAAAGATAAACTGCGCCTAACAGCTACTACAACGGATTTGGGCAATAGGCTTAATGGAAAGTTGGTTTTGTACTTGGGATGATTTGGCAAATCCGAAGAATGGGCTTAATTTAATCCCAAACCCGCTGTAGTACCAGAACGTTACCGGCAATTCCAAAACAAAAATAGCGTATGAAGAAACTAATCAAATTTTTTTCAATTTCAATATTCATTTTTTGTATTCTTCCATGCTTTCAAATGTGTTCAGACAATTCAATTCTTAAACGACAATATGAAAATGAAGTAATTGTTGATTCAACTTTAAGTGTGAAAACTCTAAAATTTAAAAATGACTCTTTGAAAAAGTTAACGCAAGAAAAAAGAGAACAGGAATTGGAAAGAGTGAGGAGACAATGGACAGCAAATGCTTATGAATTGGGATTTTCTGGCTTTCGTGAATTTAAAATCGAGGATTTTAAGGATTGGACACTATATCCAATGTTATGCTTTACTGTTTTCATTCTATTATCCATTTTTGTATTTTTTTTCGCTTTCAAAGAACATTTAGCGAAAGTTTACAAAATCTCAATATTCAATTTAGGGTTAATTATTTCTTCAATGCTAATATTCATATCCAAAGTAGGATTTGATATTATCTACAATATAAAATATGGATATTACCTTTTGCTTTTAAATATTATAATTTTAATAATATTGAGTAAAAGAGAACTCGAAAGGAACAGCCGGTAACAGCTACTACAACGGATTTGGGCAATTGGCTTAATGGAAAGTTGGTTTTGTATTTGGATGATTTGGCAAATCCGAAGAATGGGCTTAATTTAGTACCAAACCCGCTGTAGTGCCAGAACGTTACCGGCAAGCAATTACACCCCACTATAAATGACGAAAACCGAAGTAATAAAAAAATTGTATTTTCATCTTGAAGAAACGTTATCAGAAGAAGCTTTGAAAATTATTTTAGAAAATGATATTCGTGTAGAAAATTTCTTTGTAATTCATTCAGGAATTTATTTTGACAAATTAAAAAGTGAAAACAAGATTTTAGATTATTCTCTTCAACATACAATCAAAATAGGAGAAAAAGAAAGGGTGCATATCGATTTAAGATTTGTAGACAATCAAGGAGAAATAAATTATGTAGAGTTAAAGCACTTCAGTATTTCTAGAAATCGTGGGAACGGAAGAAGATTATCATTTTACACTAGTAATTCAGAAAGTGGTCGCAAAGTTGGAATCGTTGGTGATTGTCTAAAACTCCATCTTTTGAAAAATCAAGAATTTCTTGAGGAAAATTCAAATCTATTTTGCGTAGCATTTATAACTCCAAAACCAAACCTTATTGATTTACAGAAAATGATCCTCAATTTGGAAAGTTATCCCGAAATTGAAAATTGGGAACTAAAATTTCCAGTGGAATTTGAAAATCAGAAGCAAGATTTAGGCTTTTTAGTTTATGAAGATTATTTTGCCAGCCGGTAACAGCCACTACAACGGATTTGGGCAATTGGCTTAATGGAAAAATGGTTTTGTATTTGGATGATTTGGCTAATCCGAAAATAGGGCTTAATTTAGTCCCAAACCCGCTGTAGTGCCAAGACGTTAGTGGCAATGCTTTGACGACAGTGCTAACTTGAAAACTGACTGCATAAAACGAACTTTGACATATAATCAAATCAAGACATGAGAAAATTAAAACTACAGATGAATATGACCATTGACAGTTTTGTCGGTGGTGTAAATGGTGAGCAGGACTGGCTTGAACGAAATCAGGACAGTGAGTTTATAAAGTTGTATCAGAAAGACATAGTTGACTCGGCTGACACACTTCTATTGGGCAGAAAAATGACAGACGTATTTATCAGTCATTGGGAAAGTCAATATGATAATCCTAATGCGGTGTTCGCTCGTAAACTGGTTGACATCTCTAAAATTGTTTTTAGCAAAACCATTACAACCATAGCAGGGAAAAACGTAAGAGTTGAAAATGGCGACCTGGTTACTATTGTAAACCAACTGAAAAGAGAAAAAGGCAAAGACATTCTTGTATATGGTGGAGCAAGTTTTGTTTCATCACTTGTCAAACACAATTTAATTGACGAGTATAATTTTTTCATTCACCGGACAGCAATTGGAAATGGACTAAAAATTTTTACGGATCCAACAAAACTAAAACTCATAAGCAGCAAGTCGTTTGAATGTGGTGTAGTTGCTAATCAATATAAACCTGAACTATGACCGAGGACTCATTAAGCTTTGAGCTGACTAACTCCGAAAGAAGAATAGCACATGCCGCTAACACACGCTACAAGCAATTTGGGTATTAGGCTTAATTTGAAATTGGTTTTGTATTTGGGATGATTTGGCAAATCCGAATAATGGGCTTAATTTAGTCCCAAACCAGCTGTAGTAGCGTGACGTTAGCGGCAACCTTACAAACGCTAACATAAACTGACATCTTCCAGTTTTATTTAACATAGAAAGAAGCCTATTAATCTTCCCGAATTTTATCTCGGTGGTGTTTTCCCCAATCAATCAATTCTGCAACCACGTTTTGTAAGGAATCGCAATAGTTAGAAACGGTATATTCAACGGTTGGAGGAGAATTATCGTAAACTTTTCGTACGATAAGTTTATTCATTTCCAGTTCCTTAAGTTCTTTAGATAAAACTTTACTGGTAATTCCATTCACGCTCCTTTGTATATCTCGAAAGCGGGTTTTGCCTTGATGAACTGCTGTTAATATGGGCAGTTTCCACTTTCCGCTAATTACATAAAGAGAATCCTGTAAGTATTTAATATTTTGTGCAATCTCTACATTGCTATCTTGTATATCTGGCATCCTTTAGGTAACTGGTATAGTTTGTAAACCAATTATGGTGTAAATTTACAAAATAATTTAAATGATATGAACAATAAAAAATTAATACTCGTAGCAGGTGCTACTGGCACCCAAGGAGGAGCTGTAGTTGATGCATTATTAGCTAAGAATATTGCAGTAAGAGCTATTGTACGAAATAAAAACAGTGAAGGAGCAAAAAAATTGGCCACTAAGAATGTTGAGGTGGTGGAAGCTACTTTTGATGATGTAGAAAGTTTAACCAAAGCTGCGACAGGTGCTACCGGAATTTTTTCTATGCAGCTGCCTTCAATGCCAGGAGAAATTGGTAAGGAAACACAGCACGCAAAAAATTTAGTTGCTGCTGCAAAGACTGTGGGCATAGAACAAATTGTGCATACCTCTGTTGCCCGTGCCGGCGACCAGGAAAACTTTGTAGATTGGGATAAAGGAATATGGATGCCTGCTTATTGGGAGGAAAAAGCAGCAGCCAATAATATTGTGAAAGAAGCTGGATTTTCCTATTGGACGATAATAAAGCCACCAATGATGATGGAGAATTTACTTCCATCTAAGAGTGCAGTGGTGTTTCCAACGTTAGCACAAGACAAGCTGTATACTCCGCTCGCACCAGAAACAAAATTAGAGTGGATTTCCCCTGCTGATATCGGTCGTTTTGCCGCTGAAGCTTTTGCACAACCTGAAAAATTCAACAAGAAGGAATTTGCTATTGTCGGAGATAAACTTACGATGTTAGAAATTGCAGAAATACTTACAGCGGTTACGGATAAACCATATAAAACCAAAACGGTATCAGTTGAAGAAGCTGTAGCACTAGGCTTCTATGAGCCGGCTGCCCAAAGCCACGTATGGCAAAACGTTGAAGGTTACAAAGTTGACCCACAAGAAGCAGCGGAATTTGGAATTGAAACAGAATCGCTAAAAACTTATTTGGAGAGAAATAAATTTGTTCTTTTAGAAGGAGATAGTAACGTGAAATAAACTAGAATTCAATAGAAAAGCAAGGGCTTAACTTACACTAAATAAAAAAGATAGCTTCTACGTTATATTAAGAAATATGATGTAGAAGCTGTTTTCGTATATTTGAATAGACGAAAAAAAAAATATCGATAAAACTTTTATCTCCTAACAAATCACAACACACGGGAAAAAAGGCAGCCGCTAACAGCTACTACAACGGATTTGGGCAATAGGCTTAATGGAAAGATGGTTTTGTATTTGGATGATTTGGCAAATCCGAAGAATGGGCTTAATTTAGTCCCAAACCCGCTGTAGTACCAGAACGTTGGCGGTAATTTTACGACCTACACCACTACTACAAACATCACTACAAAAAATGGCAATTTTCTGAAAATAAAAAAGCGGAAACCTTTAGACTTCCGCTTTGACAATTAAAAATTTTGAGAGGAGAACCATTTAATTCAAAACTCTTGCAGGTAAACCAAAATACTCTCTATTGAAATCTATTGCTTTATCGACAAACCCATCGGGATAATTTCCAGAAAGAATAATGTTTATATTTTCTTCCCCAAGTCCAATGTTTTTATTAAGTAGAAAATCTCTGGCTTCTGCCGAATTTTCTCGTATTGCTTTTTCTCTTGCTTCTTTTGCTTCCTTTAAAGTCAAGTCTGTGCAATAAGCTGGTGTTCCTGGCTGATGCTTCCAACTTTCCGAAATACTACCAGCATCATAACCGTCAAAACCTGTTTGATTTACCAATTCGATGACTACTTTTTTTTCATTTTCATCATCACCCGAAACTGCAAGTGCAATTCGACCTTCCGTTCCTT
This sequence comes from Flavobacterium gilvum, assembly GCF_001761465.1. Classification (NCBI taxonomy): domain Bacteria; kingdom Pseudomonadati; phylum Bacteroidota; class Flavobacteriia; order Flavobacteriales; family Flavobacteriaceae; genus Flavobacterium; species Flavobacterium gilvum. The sequence continues at coordinate 3,747,722 of NZ_CP017479.1, forward strand.
CTGGCTTACCTTCTGCATATAAACTGTATGCCCCAATGTTATTAAATGCTTTTATCACAGGTCGCCCAATTTGGTTTTGAACCCAAGCACTGTTTTCTAACCCATTTTCAATCTCATCAATAACACCATCACGAAACGGATAGTAATTCATTGTTTCCACTACAATTACCTCTTTTGGTACATCCACAAAAAGCTCTTTTATATTGGGCAACTGTCCTAATGGAACTGTAAGCACAATTAAGTCGACATCTATTACAACATCTTTACTCGCTAATGCTTTCAACCCATTTTGCGAAGCAAAGTCTTGTAATGACTCTGGACCTTTGGAATTTGCTATTTGAACCTGATTTCCTTTTGAGGCTAATTTTCTTGCCAACGTTTTTCCGATAACACCTGCACCAATAATTCCTATTTTCATTTTATATTTTTTTTACATTATGGTACAAATTTACAATTTTTTACTTTCCTTTGTATAGTTCTTTCCCAAAGGAAAGTGAAAAACAAATTTCAAATGGCTAAAAAGAAACAATACTGCGAATGTTTAAATACTGTAAAACCAGTAAGGGATACGCTTGAAGTAATTAATGGTAAGTGGAAATTACCAATAATTATTTCCGTTGGGGTTGGAAATGATAGGTATACCGATATTCAAGAAAGTATTCCGGGACTAACACCAAAAGTATTAGCAAAAGAACTTAAAGACTTAGAGCAACATCAATTAATTACAAGAGTTATAGTTGACGACCATCCTGTTAAAATATCATACAAATTGACTGCGTATGCCGACACATTAACACCAATAATCTATGCTTTGAAAGATTGGGGAATAAATCACAAAAAGAAAATTTTTGCGCAAGAGTAAATAAATCCAAGCTTGCAACATTTAGCAATGACAAAGTTAGTAAACGTCCAAACCTGCAAAAAAACTACCGCCAACACACGCTACAAGCAATTTGGGCATTGGCCTTAATGGAAAATGGTTTTGTATTTGGGATGATTTGGCAAATCCGAAGAATGGGCTTAATTTAGTACCAAACCCGCTGTAGTACCAGAACGTTAGCGATAATGCCAAAACTCAAGGCATTAAATAAATTTCATTCTATTTCCCGTATTGGGAACTTTTTATTATCTTTGCCAAAAAAAATTGAATATTGAGAGTAATTGCGAAAAAAATATTGCGAGATTTTTGGGAAACTCATTCCGATTGTGAGCAACAATTGAAATCATGGTTCCAGGAAGCAAGCAATGCAGAATGGAAAAATCCAAATCAGATTAAAAAAGAATATCCAAGCGCAAGTATTTTAAACGATAACAGAATTGTTTTCAATATAAAAGGTAACAATTATAGATTAATTGTGAAAATAAATTATGAGTACCAAATGGTTTGGATTCGATTCATTGGAACGCATGCAGAATATGACAAGATTAACGCAAACGAAATTTAAAAGCTATGGAAATTAAACCAATAAAAACAGAGAAAGATTATAATCAAGCACTCGAAAGACTTGAAATAATTTTTGATGCAAAAAAAGGTTCGCCAGAAGGTGATGAACTTGAAGTGCTTGGGATTTTGATTGATCAATATGAGAATGACCACTTCCCTATTGGATTGCCTGATCCAATTGAAGCTATTAAATTTCGAATGGAACAAATGGGCTATAATCAAACTGATTTGGCTAATATCGTTGGCTTAAAAAGTCGGGCTAGCGAAATACTAAATAAGAAAAGAAAGTTATCGCTTGAAATGATTCGTCAATTACATGACAGATTAAATATTCCAACTGATGTACTTATCCAAACTTACTAAAAGGCACTATCTCCAACAGCTACAACGGATTTGGGCAATAGGCTTAATGGAAAGATGGTTTTGTATTTGGGATGATTTGGCAAATCCGAATAATGGGCTTAATTTAGTGCCAAACCCGCTGTAGTGCCAAGACGTTGACAGCAATTTTATACAGACCCATTATGAAAAATAGTACATTTCTTTGTTTATTTTTATTGATATCCACAACTTGTATATCACAAACATTACAGGACACTATTGCACTTATTGATAAAGCAATGATTAACTATTTACCAGAAAATCCTGGTGCACAATTGTCCATAAAAAGAAATGGCAAAATCATTTTCTCAAAAGCTTATGGAAAGGCAGATTTAGAGCATAATACCCCTTTAACCTTAACATCCAAAATTGAAGCGGGTTCAGTCTCAAAACAATTTACGGCAGCAGCTATTTTATTGTTGGAGCAACAAGGAAAACTTTCATTGAATGATGATGTAAGAAAATATATTCCAGAACTTCCTAATTACGGAAAAGTCATCACCTTAGAACAAATGATGCACCACACCAGTGGGTTGAAAGATTGGGGAACTATTGCAGGACTTACGGGTTGGGAAAGGACAACCAAAGCCTATACTAATGATGATGTATTAGAAATTATCGCAGCCCAAAAAACATTAAACAACATATCCGGAGCAGAATTTCTCTATAGTAATTCAAATTATAACCTTTTTGCGATTATAGTAAAAAGAGTGAGCGGACTAAGTTTGGCAGAATTTACCAAACAAAATATTTTTATTCCAATTGGAATGACCAATACAGAATGGAGAGACAACCATAACCGAATTGTAAAAGATAGAGCTATTGCCTACAGCCTAACCAAAGATGGGTATCAAACCAATATGCCAAATGAAGATGCTTATGGTAATGGTGGTTTACTTACAACTACTGAGGATTTATTAAAATGGAACGACTACTATCAGTCGGGTAAATTTGGAACACCTTCCCTCCTTCCTAAACAAATAAAAACAGAAACATTCAATAATGGCAAAATGAATAACTATGCCGCAGGTTTGTTTATCATGGAATTTAAAGGACACAAAGATATTGCACATGATGGCGCAACAGCAAGTTACAGAGCTTATCTTGAAACATTTCCCGACCTAAACCTTACCATTGCTTTTTTAAGTAATACTTCTCAATTCGATGGGTCTAAAACCCCACTACACATTGCTATAAAAAATATTTTAATTGCAGAAAAAGTAAAAACTGAAACTGCTACAAATGAGACAACGGTAGATGTTTCTGAAGCAATTTTGAATTCCTATATAGGTTGGTACAAAAATGATAGAAATGGTGATGGATTAAAAATGGAAGTAAAAGATAAAAAACTCTTCTTCAATAATAATCCAATAGTACCACAATCTGAAACTACTTTTAAAAACAGACAATTGTTAGTAGAAATAAATAACCAAAAGAAAGAATTAAACAGTATTTCAAAAACAGATACGATTCACTATACAAAAGTTGAAGCTCCCGTTGTTAACGATAAATACCTTAACCAATATACAGGGAAATATTTTTCTTCGGAAACCAATTCCTACATTAACGTTTCTTTAAAAGACGGAAAACTAATGATGTACATAAAGCCAAATAATGAATTTCAATTAAACCCAACTTATAAAGGCGCTTTCAACATTGCTGATTTCGGCGGAAATTTATTTTTTATCGAAAAAAAAAATAAAACAACTGGGATGAAAGTAAGTCTCTCAAGAGTAAGAAATATAGAATTTATAAAATTGGAATAGTATTTGAAAAACTGTAGCCAACAGGCTTTTGGAGTGACTGGGGATTTTGTGGTATTAGCGTTTTAAACATAATTTCGTTCAGCCAAAAATACTCTGCTATTAACTCCCCAGCTGCTCCAAGCGCCAGAACGTTAGCGGATAGCTTGAGAAAAAAATGAAATTAACGAGAAAATGAAATATCTAAATATCTTATTTTTATTATTGTTTGTATTCAAAGCTGAAGCTCAGAAAGAGATTTCAATAAATTATATTGGATTTTACATTGACAAATCAAATAAGAATAAAGCCGAATTAGAATTTGAAGTACGAAACTTAACTAATGACACAATTTATATTTCGGAAGAAAATCTGAATATTAAAGTCTATAAAAATACAAAAGAAATTAAAGAAGAAATTATTGACTATGGAATTGCAACTCCATTTGTAAGACCTAGAATTGCAAAATGCCCAGAAATAGAAAACATAAAAAACACTTTAGCCTCAAAATTTTCTACTGAATTAGTACAAAAAAACAATATAGAAATTGGAGAATTTAGAAATGCTTTTGACATAACATTCTCAAATTGTATAGTTTTATTTCCAAATGAAATTATTTATTACAAAAAGAATTTTGTGCAAAAGGCATTTGATAAAAATTGTGAAGTAGAAATGAAATATAAACCAGAAAAAATATTTGCGATATATAAAAGCGAAAGAAACACATTGATTGAAATAAAAAGATAAAGCCATCCGCTAACAGCTACAACGGATTTGGGTAATTGGCTTAATGGAAAAATGGTTTTATATTTGGAAGATTTGGCAAATCCGAAGAATGGGCTTAATTTAATCCCAAACCCGCTGTAGTACCAGAACGTTATGCGTCAGCAATCAGAACAGAAAACTTCAAACAAAATTTGTTTCTTAAAAAGGAAACTTTTATCTTTACACAAAAATAATTAAACACATAATGGATTACAAATTCAAAGTCGAGTTTCTTGAACCTGTCTTAGAGTTTTTAGAAAGTTTAGACGAAAAATCGAGAGAAAAAATATTATATAATATTTGGAAATCACGAAGCGTAAATGATAACGAATTATTCAAAAAATTAGACGGCGAAATTTGGGAATTCAGAACTTTATATAAGAAACAATATTTTAGATTATTCGCTTTTTGGGAAAAGTCAGATAAACAAGATACAATTGTAATTTGAACACACGGAATTATAAAAAAGACAGACAAAACCCCAAAAGTAGAAATCGAACGTGCTGAATCTTTGCGAGTAAAATATTTTAACGAAAAAAAATAATAATATTATGAAAACATACAGTTTAGACGAAGTGACAGATAAATTCGTCGGAAAAAAAGGAACTCCAAACAGAGACTCTTTTGAAAGTGAATTAAAACTTGATTTGATTGGGCAAACAATCAAACAAATTCGTAAAGAGAGAAATTTAACTCAAGAGCAATTGGGAGAATTGGTTGGTGTAAAAAAAGCACAAATATCTAAAATTGAAAACAGCCTAACTGACGCAAGATTTGATACAATCATTAAAGTGTTTAAAGCATTAAATGCTAAAATTAATTTTAACGTTGTGTTGCTAAATCAAAAAATAGCGATTGAGTAATTTTGCCGAACGCATAGATACTACAACGGATTTGGACAATAGACTTAATAGAAAAATAGTTTTGTATTTGGAAGATTTTGCAAATCCGAAGAATGGGCTTAATTTAATCCCAAACCCGCTGGAGTACCAGAACGCTATGGGCTAGTTGTGCCAAAATTACGCAAGTAATCCCAATTAGAAAATAAGTCTTTGTTTCCGCAAAAACTTCAAAACAGAAGTGCGAAAGTTGGACTTACAAACAGAAATTAAAAAAACAAAATAGAAAAATGAAGTATTTAATTTCGGAAGAAACGAAAGCAAAAGCGATTAGAAAAAATAGAGTCCTTATGGTTCTTAAATATGGAATAGGAATGTTAGTGGTTATTATAATACTTTCTACAGAATTCAATTCAATACCACCCAAAAACTTATTACTTTTCATTGGAATAATTTCAATAGTTCCTTTTGCTTGTTGGTATATTGACCGAGATTTTAAAAATAAAGTGAACTCAGAATATGAAATCGTTGACGAAAAATTGATAATTACAGTAAATGGAAAACAAAAAACCACCGAATTGAAATCAATTAAAGCAATAACAAAAATTCCAAGTGGACACAGAATAATTTCTAATAATGGGATATTTTACATATTAGATGAAATTGAAAACAAAGAAGATTTAATGACCAAACTAAAAGAATAAACTAACAATCAGCATACCATTCAAACCTCTTACATATCAATTGAGAACTGAAAACGGAAACTTGTAAAGTTTGAGATTAAAATCATAATTTAGTACCAAACCCGCCTTAGCACCAGAACATTATAGGCATTTTTAAAAGAAAACATATAAATGACACATAAATTACTAAAAGGGCTTGTTGACTTAATTTACAGAACAGAAAAGGTAAGACAAAAATATCAAAATGAAAATCCGAACGAAACTGTTTTAGTTGCAGATGCGAGTAAAGGTATTGTAACGACTTCAAACCAAGATATAATGAATGGACTCAATTGGGTAACTTCTCAAAGAGCAGTTATTCTGCTCACTGACAAGAAAATTATCTGTGGCAAATGGACTATTGGACTTGACACAATTTCGGCAGTTCAGTTAATAAAATTCAATTCTTTGTTGGGCAGTGGACAAGTTTTAAAAATCCAAACAACTGACGACAAAAACTATCAATTTGGAATGCAATTTAATCCTGAATGGACGAATCAACAAAGACTCCCTTTGATTCTTGAAAAAGGAAAAGTGAAACACTCAGCATTTAGCACTGCTGTAAGACTTATTGCGATTGTACTTTTAATCTATTGGCTTTATGAATGGTTTTAAACCAACTAAACAAAGCTATATAGAATAATAAATTTAAGGACGAGAAAAAAAACACTTTAAATTTAGAAAGTATTCGGAGAGCTACCGAAAAAAAAATCAAATATAAAATTATCAATAGGTTGACTTTAGTTTTTCACAGTCTGACCTTACCAGCAATTAAACAAAAATTATACTGAAAATTAGGCTTTTTAAAGAATTGTAATAACTTTGTGCGTACACAAAAAACAAAAGTTATGGACATTTCAGTTATTCCGATTGGAAATTCAAAAGGAATTCGTTTATCTAAAACCTTACTCGAAAAATATAATATCACAGATAAAGTTGAACTCATTCTTGAAAAAGGTTATATAATTTTAAAACCCAAATCCGAACCAAGAATCGGCTGGGAAAAATCATTTAAAAAAATGCACGAAAACGGCGATGACAAATTGCTCATTAATGACATTTTTGAGGACGAAAATCTTGAAGAATGGAGCTAAGACAATATCAAATCGTTTTAGTCAATCTTGACCCTACGCTTGGAAGTGAAATTAAAAAAACACGCCTTTGTGTTATCATTTCCCCCAACGAAATGAATAAATATTTACAGACAATAGTTGTCGCTCCTATGACGAGCAGTTCAAAATCTTATCCGACAAGAGTTGAAATTTTACACAACGATACCAAACGTCAAATCGCATTGGACCAAATCAGAACTGTTGACAGACAAAGAATAACAAAAATATTGGAACATTTGGCTGGAAAAGAAGTTTCAAAAGTGAAAGAAGTTATGAAAGAAACTTATGTTGATTAATGTCAACGGATGGTAACAGCTACAACTAATATTGGCGGTCATTGTAAAGCGCAAAGATTGTATGGACAACTCTTATAATTTCTAAACGAATTCAAGCGTGTAGTTAATTTTTCTGACTTGATTCAAATAAAGGTCTTTATTATTTCAGCTTTGTAATTTTATCAAATAAAAAATAAAAATCATCAATATGAAAAATGAAACAATCAGAATTGGCCAAACTACAATTGACTTTCTACTCGAAGCTGCAGACACAAATGGATCTCTTGCAATGTTTGAATTCGGGGTGCCTGCAGGAGCTAAAGTCCCTCTTCCTCATTCACATGAGCATTACGATGAAACAATTTATGGCCTAAAAGGTGTTATTACTTTTACAGTTGAAGGTAAAACCATAGACATTGCGGCGGGTGAAACCTGTTTTATTCCTCGTGGTGCTATTCACGGTTTTAACAACATAAAACAAGAGGATGCCAAAGCATTGGCAGTAATTACACCTGCTCTTATCGGTCCAAACTTTTTTATAGAGTGTGCAGAAATTGTAAATGTAGATGGTCCTCCTAACGTAGAAAAATTAAAATTGGTAATGGCAAAATATGGGCTTGTTCCTGCCATCCCTAAAATGTAAAATTATAGAATAGCCCAGCCTATAAAAGCGGATTGCTACAACTGGGGTTGCTGTAGTTAATTAAGCATTCGCATCGTTTATCTACATTTGCAGTAAATTAATACTAAACTTAAGTTCAAAGAAAATAGAATAGGAATTCTAAATAAAAACAAGAAAGGATAGTTTATTTTGAAAAAAATGGCTCGAATTTGAACAAGACAAGCAGTGAAATACTATTAAACAACAACAGTTAAATTTGAAAAGCTCAATCAACCTGAAGGAACATTACAATTATCTTTTTATCAGTTCGGTCGAAAACATAAAAAACGACCAGTACACTATAGACCAACTGATTGATTCATATTCTGATAATCGATTTGGAATTACGCTATTAATTAGACCTTCACTTGAGGTAAAAAACAAAATTCAGGACTTTCTCAACGAACTTAAAAAAAGTAACCCTAACCAATATTACTACCCGAATTCAGATATTCACATTACGGTTCTTTCGGTTATATCGTGCTACGAGGGATTTGATTTAAAAACAATTCTTGTTCCTGACTATTGTGAAATAATCCAGAAAAGCATTGCAGACGTAGATCCATTTGAAATTCATTTTAAGGGAATCACGGCTTCAAATTCTGCCATAATGGTTCAGGGATTTCCAGATAATCATGCATTAGAACAAATCAGAAACAATTTGAGAGTGAATTTTCAAAACTCCAATTTACAAAAAAGTATTGACAAGCGTTATGTTCTGCAAACGGCACATTCGACAGTTATGCGATTTAAAGATAAAATTCTGGACAAAGAAAATCTATTCGAAAGTTTGGAAAAATTCCGAGCTTTCGATTTTGGCAAATTCAAAGTTGAAGAAATAGAACTTGTCTATAATGATTGGTACCAACGAAATCATTTGGTACAAAAAATAAGCTCTTTTAAACTGTAAAATAGTTATGAAATCAGTTTAAAACCAACAAAAAAGAGCATAATCGCAATTGCATTTCTAAGCATTAAATCAGGCATTTTTCCGCTTAACATACTTCCTACATAAATTCCAGGAAGCGATCCCATCAATAACTGCCCAAGTAATGCCAAATCCAAATTCCCCATAGATGCGTGCCCCAAGCCAGCAACAAGCGTTAAAGGAATTGCATGGGCAATCTCTGTACCTACCAATTTTGGAGTAGGCAAAATTGGATATAAGAAAAACAAAGTCACAGTTCCTAATGCCCCAGCACCAATAGAAGTAAGTGTCACTGTAGCACCCAAAAGCACACCAATGGCAATGGTAAGGACATTCTGAGTTTTACTTTCGCTGTGAAATTTATCTCCCGCGTGTTTTTGGGAAAAAACCATTATTTTCTTTTTAAATAAAATAGCAACCGAAGTAAAAACCAATGCCCAACCCAAACTGTATTTTATCATATTATTCAAAGCCGTCGTATCTGCATCCAGACTATGAAGAATCCACAATGTCAATAATGCAGCGGGCACGCTCCCCAAAGAAAGCCAACCCGTTATGGTCCAATTTATATTTTTCTTTTTGTTATGTACAAAAATACCCCCTGTTTTAGTAACTGCTGCATACAATAAATCTGTACCAACTGCTGTTGTTGGAGGAATACCAAACCACAATAAAATTGGAGTCATCAAAGAACCTCCACCTACACCTGTCATTCCTACCACAAAACCAACCACTAAACCTGCAACTACTAAACCTATTTGAAAATCCATAAATGAGACTTGTTTCTTTTTTGGTGGCAAAAGTAAAGAAAACATTTTAAATTATAGTAGTCCTGTCAAGTTAATAACAATTTTCGACCGAACATTGTATTTTTTTTTTAAAATAAAAAATCCCGATCATTATTGTCCTATCACAATTCGGAACGAAATTAACTGAGAAAAATATCCTCAAAAAAAACAAAAACCAATTTTCTATTATACATTTTTCAACTGAAAAAAACAATGTTGTTTTGTAACTTTGTCCCTTTTGAAAACAATTCCAAATGAATATAAAACTTATCGCAATTGGCAAAACCGACAATAAATCATTGCAAACTTTAATTGATGATTATACCAAAAGATTGTCTTTTTATATCAAGTTTGATTTGGAAATAATCCCCGATATCAAAAATGTTAAAAACTTATCAGAAAGTCAGCAAAAAGAGAAAGAAGGCGAACTTATCTTGGCTAAAATCACCCCTACCGATCAGCTTATTCTATTAGATGAAAACGGAAAAACCTTTTCGAGCGTAGCTTTTTCAAATGAATTACAAAAGAAAATGAACTCCGGCATAAAAACTTTGGTTTTCGTAATTGGTGGCCCTTATGGTTTTTCTGAAACTGTTTATGCCAAGGCAAATGGAAAAATTTCTCTCTCCTCAATGACTTTTTCCCATCAAATGGTACGACTGTTTTTCATCGAACAATTGTATCGCGGTTTTACTATTTTGAGAAATGAGCCTTATCATCACCAATAATAGAGAGTTTTAAAATTCCACATCAATTCTTTCTCCTTCAAAATCTAAAACTTTACTTACTATTAAACCAGTGAATAGTTTATCATCGTCTATTCAATACACATGCCTGATAACCAGTAATTTACAAACAAAAAACATTCCTAATTTGAAAATAAAAACGTAAATTTAATGTGTTTTTATTAAATCTCAGTAAAATTTAATAATTGTATTTTTTTTAATTTTTTTTATCCTAAAAAACATATAATTATGAAATCTTTAGTTTTTTATTCTGCGATTTTGTCCCTGCTATTTATTGGAGTTTCCTGCTCCAATGGTGACGATAATAGTTATATCCCACCCATGACTCCTGTTGTTGTAAATTTTATGGCAACTTTGACTCCTCCTAGTGGCGTTACTTCATCTGCATCTGGGAGTGCAGCGCTCAAGATGAATGTAACAGCTAAAACTTTTGAAATCACAGTAAACTACACTGGACTAACACCAACTCATGGTCATATCCACAGAACAGATGGTGCTATCGAAATTCCTTTCTCTGATTCAACTGTGGCAACTTCTCCATTCACCGTTACCGGATCCCTAACTGATGCTCAAATACTTGGCATTATGACAGAAACCTATTATGTAAACCTACATACAGCAGCTTATTCAAATGGAGAAATAAGCGGTACCCTTACCAAAAGCGGCTCTTCTGGCGGTGGTGGTGGCGGTTATTAATAAATTGAAAAAAACAGAAAAAACCTTTGTCTTGAGGAAATTAAGGGTTTTTCTGTTTTTTTCAATTTATAAACAGTATAAATATGAAATCTTTACTACATTTTTCAACTATTATGTTTTTGTCTATCATTGTAATTTCCTGTTCCAATGATAATGAAGCTGGTGTGATTCCTTCTAACAGCATTGTTCTTTCCGCATCTTTAAACGGCACCAATGAAGTACCGGCAAATACCTCTACTGCAAAAGGAACCGCCTATTTAATTTACAGTAAAACCACAAAGGTGTTCACCATTAAGATAAACTATTCGGGTTTGGCGCCAACAATGGCACTGATTCATAAAGAAACTGTAAATAATGAAAATCCTATAGTTTTTACCGTTGGTAAATATTTCGATTATGAGAATCCAACAAATGCACTTCCTCTTATTGATTTCACAAGCCCTCATTTGACCACAGAACAAGAGACAGAGCTTTTGACCAATCAGTATTATATCAACTTATATTCAAGTGCTTTTCCTGATGGAGAAATTAGAGGACAATTGATTAATTCCAATCTTGACGGCAGTGGTAATAAGAATCTCTATTAAAATCTACAGTCAAAAAAACAAAATCTTACTCCAAAAAAAGCTAGAAAGATTTTGGTTTTAATAATAATTTTTAAAACATAAAAATCATGAAAACTTTATTTAATTTTTCAGCGATTGCATTCTTGTTCATTATTGGAGTTTCTTGTTCCAGTAGTGACGATGACTTTTCTCCTCCAACTAATACATCTCCTGCTCCAACAATTAGTAATCCCGTTACTACTCCTGCTACAACTCCTGAAGAAAATACTCCTGCTGAAAATACTCCTCCTGTAACAATCCCTAATTCATCTCCTAGCGATGTTATTATAACTTTTAAAGCCGATTTAAAGCCTGACGGTGTTTCTACCATTTCATATACAACACTTATTGGTAATGCAACACTTATATTGAATCAGACTAACAAAACATTTAGATTAGTTGATGTAGGTGCCGACAATTTTAACCCTACATATGTCAATATTCATACTGCTGATGGTACAATTGTATTTGTATTCCCTAAAACAGTTTTCGGTTCAACTTCAGCTTATATCTCAGCAATAAATGATGCCCAAATAGTAGAATTAATGGCCAATCACTATTATGTGAACTTCAAAGGTGCAGACGGAGATATAAATGGACAGTTAATAAGAGTTTACTAAAAAAAGTGATCAACTCCCATATTAATATTAACTCATATCTACTCAAAATTTAAAATCCTTTCTATCAAAATAAATAGAAAGGATTTTAATTTATTTCAGGTTTAATATCAAAAAATAAATTCTCTTGAAACTTTATTAAGTGATTGCAATTCATATATTAAAACTTTATTTTCAATATACTCTTCATAACTCATGTTTTCGTCAAATATCAAAATTATTTGAGGATAATTCTCAAAATTAATTTCACGAAAAGACTTGATAACTTGAGATTTCTTAATTGGAAAATGATTATTGACTAAAACCAAATCATTCCCTTTTCTAAAATAAAATGTAAAGCCTGCAATATCAATTGGCTTTTTGGTTTTATAAAACACATTTGTAAAAGGAATAAAAGCCAGGTTTTTGCCAATAGTATCTGCATAAGAATAATAATTCTGCGCCAATTCATTTTTATGAGCACTATCTCCGCGTTTTTTTTCCTGCAATTTTATTATTTCGGGTATTACTGATTTTAATGACAAACGCCTGTCGATATTCAAAACCCAATTGGTTGTACCAATGCTGTTTTTTCGGTTTACTTCTGCCAAAGTATCTTTTCCTTTCACTCTAAAAAAAATATAAATCGGAGACAAATCCACGACGTCTTTTACGATAGTTTTATTGGTCTTTGGCAATAAAATATTCTCCTTATTACCGCACGAAACAAATACCAAAAGCAGAATTCCCATTAAATATTTCATCATTATTGATTCAGTTTATTATACAAACGAACACACTCGACAGCTTCTTTCACATCATGAACCCGAAGTATTTTTGCTCCTTTAGTCAAAGCTATGGTATTCAAAAAAGTAGTTCCATTTAGAGCCATTTCAGCGTTTATTTCCAATGCTTTATGAATCATCGATTTTCTTGAAATCCCAACCAATAAAGGCAATTCAAGCATTTGAAACAACTCTAATTTTTGCATTAATTCATAGTTTTGTTCCAATGTTTTAGCAAAACCAAAACCAGGATCCACAATCAAATCATTTATTCCGTGCGACCTGGCAACAGCAATTCGCTCCGAAAAATAAAAAAGCATTTCCTTAATCATATCTTCGTATTGCGTAAGCGTCTGCATGGTTTGTGGTGTTCCTTTCATGTGCATCATGATGTACGGAACCTGTAATTCTGCAATGGTTTCCAGCATTTTATCATCTAGGATTCCTGCCGAAATATCATTAATTATTGCTGCTCCGTTTTCTATACAAATTTTTGCAACTCCCGCCCGAAAAGTATCAATGGACAATGGTATTCCCGGAAAATGTTTCTGAAGCAAATTCATCACCGGAATTATTCTCTCGATTTCTTCTTCTTCCGAAACAAACTCGGCATTGGGTTTGCTCGAATACGCCCCCACATCAATAAAATCGGCTCCTTCATTGCACATTTTATCAACACGCTCCAGAAGTTCATCATCATTTTTATACTTTCCGCCGTCAAAAAACGAATTGGGGGTTATATTCAAAATCCCCATTACTTTTGGCGTAGACAAATCAATAAGTTGTCCTTTACAATTTATAGTCATTTCCAAAACGTATTTAATTTAAGTCACAAATTACACCAATTATCACAAATTATAAAATTTCAAATTGCACCACACGAATCATAAATCAAATAATAAATTCGGAGTATAAAAAGGAATCTAACTAAAAATTAATTCGTGAATTTGTGGCAATTTTTTTTTAGTTCTTCTTTCAAAAAAAATATTCTTATTTTTGGTGAAATTTTATACAAATATACACCAATAATGAGCAATACTTCACAAGAATTTGACAAGGTGATTACCATTTGCAGAACACTTTTCACCAATAAAATGAAAGATTACGGCAGTGCTTGGCGCATTTTGAGACTTCCTTCCCTAACCGATCAAATTTTCATAAAAGCCCAAAGAATAAGAAGCTTGCAGGAAAACCAAGTCCGCAAAGTGGATGAAGACGAAACCGGCGAATTCATCGGTATTATCAATTATTCGATTATGGCTTTAATTCAATTAGAATTGGGCGTAGTTGACCAACCCGATTTGGAAACCGAAAGAGCAACTCAATTATACGATGCAAAAGTAGCCTTGACCAAAGAATTGATGGAAAACAAAAACCACGATTATGGTGAAGCTTGGCGTGATATGCGTGTGAGTTCCCTTACCGACTTGATTTTGCAAAAACTGCTCCGTGTTAAACAAATTGAAGACAATAAAGGGAAAACCATCGTTTCTGAAGGAATTGATGCCAATTATCAGGATATGATTAACTATTCTGTTTTTGCTTTGATTTTGATGAACAAAAAATAAAATTAGCTAAATATCAAAAAAAAAGCCCCGTAAAATGAAAAACATCATCACCCAATTCTCCCGAATTTTTGTAGGAGTTCTGTTCATCATCTCAGGATTAATCAAGCTTAACGATCCTGTAGGTTTCTCCTATAAACTAGCCGAATATTTTAGCGAGCCTGTTTTCAATATGCCTTTTTTTGTTCCTTTTTCCTTGGCAATAGCGTTATTTATAGTAATCCTAGAAGTGGTTTTGGGAGTAATGTTACTCATTGGTTTCAAATCCAAATTGACGATTTGGCTTTTGTTGCTTTTAATCATAAAATTCACTTTCCTGACTTTCTATTCTGCTTATTTTGATGTGGTAAAAGACTGCGGTTGTTTTGGAGATGCCTTACACCTTACGCCTTGGCAATCCTTTACAAAAGACATTGTTTTATTGTTCTTCATATTGATTCTGTTTATGAATATGAAATTAATAAAACCTTTATTCAGCGACAAAATTCAAAATTCTCTTGCGCTATTATCCTTTATTCTATGTGGTTTTATGGGATATTGGGTAATTAATCACCTGCCGCTGAAAGATTTTAGAGCTTACAAAGTTGGAAATAATATCCAAAAAGGAATGGAGATTCCGGAAGGTGCTCCAAAATCGGTAGTAGAAATGATTTTTATCTACAAAGTGAATGGTGTTGACAAAGAATTCTCAGAGAAAGATTTGTCCAACATTCCTGCCGGTGCCACTTTTGTAGACAGAAAAGACAAAGTGATTTCAGAAGGTTACGTCCCTCCTATCCATGATTTCGTAATGGAAAAAGACGGTTCTGATTATAAAGAAGAACTTTTGCAGGAACCAAAATTATTGATGATTGTAGCTTATGATTTGGCTCTCGCCAATGCTGATGGTCTTGCAAAAATGGAACAAATCAGTAAAACCGCTTCCGCAAAAGGCTACAAAACAATCGGAATGACAGCTTCTACTCCAGAGGAAATTGCAAAAATCAAAAAACAATATGGCATTACTTTTGATTTTTATTTCTGTGATGCAATTCCGTTAAAAACTATCGAAAGAGCCAATCCTAGTTTTGTAATTCTTGAAAAAGGAACCGTAAAACAAAAAGTGCATTATAACGATACTGACGATTTGGCTTTTTAATTATCCCTTTTTATAAAACATAAAAAAATCTTGCAGAAAATCATTTTCCTGCAAGATTTTTTTATTTGGCTATAAACCAAAAAAAATATCAACTATAACGATATTGTAATTACTTTAATATTTTTTTAGCATAAAATTCTAAAATCTGTTAAGTAAATTTGCAATTCTTTATCTAACTTTGTAAAAATTTAATTTTAAATGAAAAAAATAACCCTTTTAATTATCGCTTTAACAACATTTTCGTGTACTCAAGCACAGAAAACTGAATTCTCCAAAAAAGCGCTTTCCGAGACTTTATTATCCACAGACGGGAATCAGGTAAAGTTTAAAGATATTCTAAAAAAACAAAAAGGTAAAACTACAATTATAGAATTTTGGGCATCATGGTGTGGTGATTGCGTAAAAGCAATGCCAAAACTAAAAGAACTTCAAGCCAATAATCCATCCGTATCCTACGTATTTATGTCTATGGACAAAACTGCAGATAAATGGAAAGCAGGTATCGATAAACACCAACTAGACGGCTTACATTACATGGCAAACGACGGCATGAAAGGCGTTTTTGGAACAGCAGTAGATCTGGATTGGATTCCGAGATATATCATTATTGACAAAACAGGAAAAATTGTTGTTTATCGTGCAATAGAAACCGACTTTGAGAAAATCAATGATACGCTGAAAAAATTAGAATCGATTTAATTACAAAAACAAAAAACAAAATAAAATGAGAAAGAAGATTGTTGCAGGAAACTGGAAAATGCATAAAAATGCATCACAAACAAAGGAACTATTAAACGAACTATTGACTCAAATTCCAGCTGAAACCGCTGCGCAAGTAATTGTTGCCCCAACATTTGTAAACCTAGCTTCGGCAGTAGAAAACTTAACACATTCAAATATTGCAGTTGCTGCACAAAACTTACACCAAGCGGAAAGTGGTGCTTTTACAGGCGAAATTTCTGCAGATATGATTAAAAGTGTAGGTGTAAAAAATGTTATTTTGGGCCACTCTGAACGTAGATCTATTTTTCATGAAACTGACGCTTTAATTGCAAGCAAAGTTGATACAGCTCTAAAACATGATTTGACAGTAATTTTCTGTTTTGGTGAAGAATTAAAAGACCGTCAATCAGGAAATCACTTCAACATTGTTGAAAATCAATTAAAAGATGGTTTATTCCACATTCAGGCCAAAGATTGGGAAAAAGTCGTATTGGCTTATGAGCCGGTTTGGGCTATCGGAACTGGAGAAACTGCTTCTCCTGATCAAGCTCAGGAAATGCACGAATTCATTAGAGAAACAGTTCGTAAAGCTTTTGGAAGCGATATCGCCGAAGATCTTACTATTCTTTACGGTGGAAGCGTTAAACCAGATAATGCCAAAGAAATCTTCTCTAAACCAGACGTAGATGGTGGTCTTATTGGTGGTGCAGCTTTAAATGCAAAAGATTTCATTACAATTGTAACGTCTATCTAAAAAATAATTTATACAATACTTAAAAGCGGTGCAAAATAATTTGTACCGCTTTTTTTATGATTAAAAAAGTTTGGCACCATTATTGTAAATACTATGCATGTATAGGATTTAGTATTTCAGATCGAGTAAATGATTAATACTTATGGTATTATCTAAAATAAAAGTAATACTCGGTTTTGTTTCAAAAGCTTATTGTATTGGTTTTTTTAGTTCAATTACCATTTTGGTAATAACCAAAAAAGCCTTAAGAATAAGCTGCTGAATTCATCAAAACCCGATTTGCCCAAAAAAATCAAAACAAAAAAAGAAGCTTTATGCTTCTTTTTTGTGTTTTAACAGCTTATCAAAAAAACTCAAAACACAAAAACCAACGATGAAATTTCGTTGGTTTTTGTGTTTTAAAATATTTGATATATCCTATTTCAAAATTTTTAACTGATCAATAGCATACTGATTGGCGGGATCAACAAGAAGTGTTTTATCAAAACTCTCTTTTGCTTTAACCTTATCTGTAGCGCTGTAAATAATACCTAGGTTGTTATAGGCTTCTATTAATTTTGATTTCATTCCTTTGGAAGCTAGCTCCGTTGGATCTTTTTTGTTGGCAGCGATTACAAAATCTTCGTAATTTTTGGCAACCATAATATCATTCTTAAGCAACACCTGAATTCTTGCCTTAAAAAGATAAGCATCCTGGGTCGTTGGCGAAGCTGTTATAATTTTATCCAAAGACAAATCGGCTTTATTTAATAGTTCTGTTTGATGTGAATTCAACTTTTCAACTCCGGCACAAGACCAGTAGGCAGCTGAAGCAAAATAGAAATTATCCAACAGTAATGATTTCGATTCTGCATTTGAAATTGCTATTTCATAAACTGAAGCTGCTTTGGAATATAATTTCTTTTCAAACAATTTTTTACCCAAATCAGAAATCTCACCAGCCAAATTCGGTGTCATCTCAATGGATTTCTTTAAATCCAAAACTCCATTACTTATAGCAACAGTATCAACTGGTGTTGCGATTAAAGCTTTTCCTAATTTTGATGCTCCTAAATAATAATAATCTCTTCCGATTAATTTACTAGACGGATTGGAAACAAATGAATTTAAAGAATTTAAAGCAACATCCAAATTATTATTATGATAAGCCGAATAGCCCAAATAACGATAAATTTTTGGATTCACTTTATCCAATTTTGTCATTTCATTTGCCTCAGTCTCAAGCGCTTTATAATCTTTTGCCAAGATTAGAAAATCAGCGTGACGCATACGTGATTCCAACGAATAATCTGTTAAGGACATATATTTTTCATAAAAACCTAATGCTTTGGAAATATGACTATCGTAATTTCTCCCATCATTTAAAGCCCAAAGATATTCGGTTTCTGCAAGTTCGCGATATACTGGACCATAATTTGGATTCATGGCAATTACTTCATTAAAAGAAGTTACCGCAGCTGGAAAGTTATGGGTATTTTTAATCAAAGCTCCCAATCCCATTTTGGCTCTCAACAAAGTCCCATCTTCCCTAAAAGCCTCACGGTAAAGCTCATAAGATTCATTTTGTTGTTTATTTAATTTATAAGCATCAGCCAAAGCCAATAAAACAGAAGTGTTTTTGGGATCAATTAATCGAGCTTTAGTCAAAATCTCAATTGCTTTATTGTAATTAGGGTGCACAGAATAACAATATGCTTTTCCTATAAATACAGATTCCTCAATAGTCTTTTTGTCTACGCTTTTGCAGGCCAATCCAAAATCTTTATCTGCTTCGGCTACATTTTCTTTATCAAGAGCCATAAAACCTAATCCTATATAATTAAAATTGGCTTTGGAAGAACAAGCTATTCCGGCATCAAAATTCTTTTTGGCAGCTTCGTGATTTCCTTTCAAGAGACACACATAACCCAAAAGAAATTTAGCATAACCATCTGATGGAGAAGAAGCTGTTATGGATTCTAAAGTCTTTTTTGCTACTTCATACTGTTCAGCATCTATAGCACTTTTTGCTTGTTTTATATCCTGAGCCTTACCCACAAAAACAGAAAACAGCATTACAACGGCGTAAATAAAAACTTTTTTCATGATCGATTAATTAATTTATATATTAAAATAGTTTTGAATTAATTTCAAAAAAAACAGTCATACAAAGATAAGACAATCACAAATAAAATCCTCAGCCAAAACCAAACCAACCTATTAAAAAACAACAGGTTACACAATAACAAAAAACTTGACAGGAATCTTTCTTTGAATTCAAAAAAAGTATAACTATTAGAAACAAGAACATAAATTTAGAAATCGTTTTCTTTGAGTCTCAAAAAAAACTTTTCTTTCATTTTTAGGATTTTACAAAAACCTTGCCACAATATTTCACTTGTTAAAAAATAAAAACCCACCCCCTTATTTTACTGGATTTTCATCGAAAAAAAAATTACAAAAACAGATTTTTTTCTTATTAAAAAAAACATTCTGTCAAATTATTTTTAAAATACAAAAAAAATTGCATCCTATTATTACATTTGCAAAAAAAATAATCATGTCAAATATTTATATTGGGTATCATTTTTCAATTGAACCCAAAGAACTTGGATCAGAAATATTAATTGCAGAATTGGGAGAAAAGGCCTTTGAAAGTTTCACTGAAACCGAAACTGGAATTTCAGCTTATGTTCAAAAAGACCTTTGGGACGAAATGATACTGGATGGCATTCAGATATTACAATCGGAAGAATTCAAAATCGATTATACTTTTGAAGAAATCGAGCAAATAAACTGGAACGAAGAATGGGAAAAGAATTTTGACCCTATTGATGTTGATGGAAACTGCCATGTTCGAGCACCATTTCACCCAAAAACAGATGCTCAATATGATATTGTAATTGAACCCAAAATGAGTTTTGGAACGGGACATCACGAAACAACTCACATGATGATTCAGCATTTACTAGAAATGGATGTTGCTGGTCTCAAAACACTGGACATGGGATGCGGAACTGCAATTTTGGCAATTTTGGCCGAAATGAAAGGTGCACAACCTATTGATGCAATCGACATTGACAATTGGTGTTACTTAAACTCTATTGAAAATGCTGAACGAAATAATTGTCAACATATTACAGTATACGAAGGTGATGCCGCATTGTTGAAAAACAAAAAATACGATTTGATTATAGCCAACATTAACAGAAACATTTTGTTGAACGATATGCAAAGTTATGTTGATAGTTTGAATCCGGGAGGAACCATTTTGTTTAGTGGTTTTTACGAAGAAGATATTCCTTTTATTGATGCATCCTGCACAGAAAAAGGATTAACTTTTGCAAAAAAACTAAAAAGAAACAACTGGGTATCAATAAAATACGTAAATTAGTATATCTTTTTTATAAATCAATAAAGTACAAAAACCCAGAACATGAGTACAATAGAGAAAGTAAGGGAAAGAATAAGCGAGAAGGAGACGACAACTCAAAACAGTGAAATAATCGTTTATAACGATGATGTAAATACGTTTGACCATGTTATAAACACACTTGTTCGAGTATGTGGACACACTTCCATTCAAGCGGAACAATGCTCATTGATTATCCATTTCAATGGAAAATGTACCGTTAAAACAGGGGAATACAAAAAATTAAAAGTACAATGCACAGGATTACTTGAAGCTGGTTTGAGTGCTGAAATAATCTAAGTCATACTATCATTTCCAAAAATGATTAATTCTGAAACCTACTTGAGTAAGTACAATCTCGGGTAGGTTTTTTTTATTGATTTTTTTTGCACGCAGACTACGCAGATTATCTCAGATTTTAAACTTTAAAACAATTAAAAATTCGCTTGACCCGAGCGAAGCGAACAGACGAAGTAATCTGTATCATCTGTGTTCAATGCGTAATTTCATTTTAAATATCAAATAATCATATCTAATAATTTAGACTAATGAGGCAATTTACTTTTCAAAGTGCCATAAATGATGGTTCCTATCAAAGCTCCAATAAGTACAATAATAACCGACATAAACCCTGCTCCTATCAATATAAAAATTGGTCCAGGACATGAACCAACCAATGCCCAACCCAATCCAAACGAAATACCGCCTAACCAATAGCGCACATTATCATTTGCTTTATCCTGAATTTTTATTGGAAGACCATCTATGTCTTTGATGTTTTTTCGTTTAATAATTTGGATTCCAATTATTCCCGTTGCAACCGCAACACCTATGATTCCATACATGTGGAACGATTGGAATTGAAACATTTCATAAATTCGGTACCAAGAAACGGCCTCAGATTTGGTTAATACAATTCCGAAAAGAAATCCAACAAGAAAATATTTTAAAAATTTCATTGTCTAAAAAAATAAGGGTAATAAAAAATGTGACATAATCAATCCTCCTATAAAGAACGCTATAACCGCTTTCAAAGAAGGCAATTGCAAATTACTCAATCCTGAAATTGCGTGTCCAGAAGTACATCCGCCGGCGTATCGCGTTCCAAAACCAATTAAAACACCACCTCCCAGGAGAATTAAAATACTTTTTGGCGATTGCCAAATTTGCTCTCCGAATAATGCCTGAGGCATCAAATGTCCATTTGGAGCATCAATTCCCATTTGTGAAAGCTGTGCTATCGTTTTTGGGTTAATAGTAACATTTTCGGGATCTCCCATAAAATGAACGGCTACAAAGCCACCCGCCATAGCTCCCAAAACCACTACGTAATTCCAGATGTTTCCTTTCCAGTCAAAATTAAAATATTCGAAACGTTTCCCAAGTCCTGTCATCGAACATAAAGACTGCAGATTACTTGACATTCCAAAACTCTTTCCGAAATAAGTCAGCAGCAACATCACCATTCCTATTATAAAACCCGACACATACCAAGGCCAAGTTTGAAAAAATATTTCCATATCAATTTTTTTATATGCAAATATAAAAGGATTTTGGACATTTTATTTCATCACTTCTTTTTAGGCAAAAAAAACACAAGTATTCCCGACCAATATAAGATACAGTGTAAAGTTCTCCCTATATTTGTGGTAAGAAATACATCACTTTTAAAAAACTGAAATTTTCAAAAAATGAAAAAAATAGCTTTATTTATTACAACACTCCTGCTGTTTGCTTCCTGCGGAAGTATTAAATCTACCATAAAAAACGTTGATAACAACGCTCCTGTGCCAGTTTTGGGGAATAATAATGCTTTTATAATTACCCAATACAGTAAAGACAAAAAATACGGTTACGACAAAGATTATCCTATCAATATTTTTTTCAGAGGCACGAAAAATGACACGATTAACCAAAAATATTTCCTTAATGCATTGGCAGGGCCAAAAGGAGAAAAAATTACCTACACCAAATTGCAAAACTGTTGTCCATTTCCAACCAAAACAAGTGATATGGGAGCGGGTTTCCTTGATGTGTACGAACTGAACTGGGAAGGCCTAAAAAAACCAATTATCCTCTATTTAAATATTTATGAACGAGGACAATTGATGGTTCCTCTAGGTCTTAGCCTAAAGAAAGAATAACGGATTAAAATTATTTAAGATTGTAAATTAACGATTTTTGATTTCGGAATTAAAAAAAAAACTTCGAATTTTCATTACAAAAATCTAAAATCAAAAATCTTAATCATCATTTAGAAATCTCTTAATTTAATTTCTTTGGCCGTTAATCATATGTATGACTTCAAATATTAGCGTTTATTCTTAAAAAAATAATCACAAAAACTAATTCGGGAGTCGCAAAATCAAGCTACATTTGCACTTTCAAAAAAAACTAACTATGAACATACAGAATATACCGCAAATCAAACATACTGAGAGCGGTAACTTTTTTTTGCTTGCAGGTCCTTGCGCCATTGAAGGCGAAGAAATGGCTTTAAGAATCGCTGAAAGACTAGTAAATATTACTGATAAACTTGAAATCCCTTACGTTTTCAAAGGATCTTTCAAGAAAGCGAATCGTTCCAGAATAGACAGTTTCTCAGGAATTGGTGATGAAAAAGCACTAAAAATACTTGAAAAAGTTTCCAAAACATTTGGTGTACCTACCGTAACTGATATTCATACCAATGAAGATGCCGCTATGGCCGCCGCCTATGTCGATGTTTTACAAATCCCTGCTTTCCTTGTTCGCCAAACCGACTTGGTGGTAGCTGCCGCCAAAACAGGAAAAGTTGTCAACCTGAAAAAAGGACAATTCATGAGTCCGGAAAGTATGAAGCATGCTGTACAAAAAGTATTGGACTGCGATAATCAAAACGTTATGGTAACTGATCGCGGAACTATGTTTGGATACCAGGATATGATCGTGGATTACCGCGGTATCCCAACAATGCAGCAATATGCGACAACTGTACTGGATGTAACCCATTCGTTGCAACAACCAAACCAAACCGCTGGAGTAACTGGAGGAAGACCAGATATGATTGAAACTGTCGCCAAAGCCGGTATTGCTGTGGGTGTCGATGGTATTTTTATAGAAACCCATTTTGATCCTGCAAATGCCAAAAGTGACGGTGCCAATATGTTACACCTAGACTACTTCGAGCCATTAATGAAAAAATTGGTTGCCATTAGAAAAACCATAAATCAATTCTAAATTAAAATTATTACCATTGAAAACTAACTTTTTATTTACCCCATTCCTAGTTCTTTTTTTATCAATTAATGCGTTTTCTCAAGCAAATGATCCAATCACAGAAAGATATACAGCTCACAACAAAGGAAAATTCTTTGCTCACTGGGGAGGAAACAGATCTTATTACACTACTTCCGATATCCAATTTGAAGGAGAAGGATACAATTTTACGGTAGAAAATGCTCAATCTCATGATTTACCAAAAGGTTGGAATATCGATTATATCAAACCAGGAAGCTTAACTTCGTCTCAGACTAACTGGAAAATTGGTTATTTTTTCCACGATAAATTTAATGTTTCTATAGGGGTTGACCACATGAAATATGTCATGACCCAAGATCAGACCGCCATGATTAATGGAACAATCAATTTACCTTTAACTGAAACCGGTTCTCAATTTAACGGAATCTACAATAACAGACCAATCAATTTGACCGACGGTAAATTCCTTAAATTTGAACACACCAATGGATTAAACTACATTTTTACTGAAGCTGCTTACTACACCGATATTTCTTCGCTTTTTGGCATAACAAATACAGATATTTTTCAGCTAAATTTTACTGAAGGTATTGGGGTCGGAATGTTGGTTCCAAGAACAGATGCTACCGTTTTGGGCAAACAAAGACATGATGAATTTCATATTTCAGGTTATGGATTTTCCGGTGATGCAGGATTAAACTTCACTTTCTTTAAGCATTTCTACATGCAAACAGAATTAAAAGCAGGTTATATCAACATGACCGATGTAAGAACTACTTATACAGATGATCACGCTCAACATCATTTTTGGTATGGGGAAACCATCGTTTCTTTCGGAGGAATCTTTAGACTTTAATAATACACATACTTTATAAAAATTAAATCTCCTCTGGGAGATTTTTTTTTAATATAACGTCACAGCTTCTCTGATTACTGCAAGCAAAACAACATTATCAATTTCTTCCAAATTATAATACCTCAGCGATTTTACAGTATTCCTTTTTTCGCCAACAAGAGAGTTCTGATTTTCCTTAAGCTGAAATCCTCTTGCAAAACCTGCATCAACAAAACCTTTTTTATGATTGGGAGCCAAATAACAAAACGGTTTATTCTTATAATAAAAATAAGGTACACCCCATTTGTAAAGTAACTTCAATTCGGGAATTTCTCTTTCAAAAACGCTTATCAAATGCAGAACAATGAATTTGAACTTTTCAGGCTGCTTATAGATGTATTCATCTGTTAACTTCATAGATTAAAATTAATCAAAAAATATTGCTATTCTTAAAATTTATTATTTACTTTGTGATTCAAAGTACTTTATATATGGATGATAAATATTTAAAAGACATCAGTGACATCAAAAACATGATGAACAAGTCTTCGCAATTCCTTTCCTTGAGCGGTCTTGGCGGGATAATGGCAGGTGTTTATGCCTTAATTGGCGCGTTCACAGCCCACGAACTGATTGAACAAAGCAACGATAACTATTATATCAATAGCCCTTTAGAGAACAATACTTTTCAATTAATTGCCATAATAGGACTTGCCGTATTGTTTTTATCCATAACCACTGCCCTACTACTTACTTATAACAAAACAAAAAGAGAAGGTGAAACAATTTGGAACAGTACTTCAAAAAGACTATTAACCAACTTTTTAATTCCTTTGGTAACAGGCGGAATTTTTGTTTTATTGTTATTGCGAAATGAAAATTATGGACTCATCGCTCCCGCAACTTTGATTTTCTACGGTCTATCTTGTGTGAATGCAAGCAAATACACTCTAAGAGATGTACGTTATCTTGGTTTAACAATAATAATTATTGGACTTTTGGCCACCGAGTTTTCCGGATATGCGTTAGAATTCTGGGCGTTGGGTTTTGGACTTTGTCATATTATTTATGGAAGTATGATGTATTTTAAATATGATAGAAATTAGATTTTAGATTATTAATGAAGAATTATAGTCTTAAAAACAAGAAGTATCGATGAAAAATAAAGACCCAAAAAGTACAGATATGAAAAAAACGAAA